>PLJS01000270.1 GCA_003140315.1 Hyphomicrobiales bacterium | reverse complement strand
TGGGTCGTGAGAAAACGCTCGATACTGCGCATCATGATCGTGCCTTGTCCTGTCCGCCGTCGGCCAGAAGCTGCTCCAGGACCTTTAGCGCACCGAGCACATTGGCCTTGATCAGCGCGGACGCAAGCTCGCCGTCGCGATCCTCGAGCGCACCGACCAGGCGCATGTGGTCGCCGATCGAGCGCTGCATGCGATCGGACCGCGACAGTGTCAGCCGCCGCAGACGCAAGCTGCGCAGCACCAGCGTCTCCAGGATGCGCTGGAGCGTGCGGTTGTGCGCCATGTCGGCGAGGCGTTCATGGAAGCCGACATTGCCCCAGTAATAGCCGTCGCGGTCACCGGCCGCAGCGGCCCGCTCCATCCCACCCAGGATGACACGCAGCTCCGCGATTTCTTCATCGGTCGCCAAACGCACGACTTCGGCGGCGATCAGCCCGAGCATCGCAGCACGCACACGATAGATTTCCTGGATCTCCGAGATGCTGAGATCCGCGACGCGCGGTCGCCGGCGCGGAAGAATTTCGACGAGGCCTTCCTTTTCCAGGATGACCACCGCCTCGCGCGTCGGCGTGCGGCTGGTGCGGAAGCGGCGTGCGAGCTCCACCGAATTGAGATCGCTGCCCGGGCTTCTCATGCCTTCGAGGATTTCGGCGCCGACCACGCAGGCGATCTCGGTCACGAGCGAGGAGCGCTCGTCGTCCTTCGACGCGACCCGGCGGATGACGGCCTGGAAGCGTTCGAGCGTCGTCTGTTGCGCGCCGGGCGACCGAGCCACGTCACGTCGTTTCTTCTTCACCGGCACCATGAATTGCCCCAACATCAGCCCATCCGCGCCGCGGACAAGCAACTTATAGAAGAGGCGTCGGCGCCCTGCCACAGGCCTTGTTGGCCTGGGTTCGCGTCATTGCCGGCAGCGCCGGATTGGGGATAGATCGAGAACGCAAGAAAGCCGGACAATGGTTTCGCCGCCCGCAGCCATCAAAACCGCCACGCGCATTGTGCGCCGCAACGATGCGGGGGCAACCAAGCAGGTCAGTGCCGACATCTGCGTGGTCGGCGCCGGCATCGCGGGGGTCTCGGCCGCACTGGAGGCCGCGCGGCTCGGCCGCACGGTCGCGCTGGTCGACGGCCAACTGGCGCTCGGCGGGCAGGCGGTCAATTCGGTGATCGGGACGTTCTGCGGGCTCTTCTCCAACGGCCACAGCGGCTACCAGCTCACCCACGGCATCGCCGACGGAATCTTAAGCGACCTTGGGGCGCAAGGCGCGCTGCACTACCGCCACGGCGGTCCCTCGAACACGATCGTCGTGATGTATGACGAGGTCGCGCTCGCGCGCTGGATCGAAGAGGCCGTGCGCGCCGCGGACATCACGGTGATCCTCGGCGCGGTGTTGCGCGGCGTCGCGCGCGACGGAAGGCGCATCCGCGAGATCGAACTCGCCACGCGCTACGGCGACGTGCGGCTCGCCGCGACCGGCTTCGTCGATGCGAGTGGGGACGCAGCGCTTGCCTGGAACGCGGGCCTTGCCTGCCGCGAGCCGGCGGACGGGCCGATCTACGGCACGCAGATGGTGGTGATCGAAGGGATCGACGAGGCGGAGCAGCCGACGCGCGAGGACTGCGCCGCGCGACTGAAGCAGAAGGCGAAGGATTACGGGCTCACGCGCGAGAGCGGCTTTGCGTTCGTCTTTCCCGGCAAGGGCACGGCGCTCGTCAACATGACCCATGTCGAGACGCCGCTCGACGCGGTCGAAGCGACCAAGAAGGCGCTTGAGGGCAAGGACCAGGCCGACCGCGCCGTGGCGTTCCTCAAAGCGGAGTATCCGAAGGCATTCGGCAATGCGCGCATCCGCACCTACGGGGCGCTCGGTATCCGTCAGACCCGTTGGATCGTCGGCCGCCAGCAACTCACCGTCGAGGACGTGCGTGCCGGGACGCACTTTCCCGATGCGGTCGCGCGCACCGGCTGGCCGATCGAGCTGCATGACACACCGCAGGGCCATGTGTGGGAGCCGTTCGGCGACGATCACCTGCATTATGTGCCGATCGGCAGCCTTACGCCGGCGGATTGCGACAACCTGGTTGCGGCGGGCCGCTGCATCGACGGCGATGTCGCGGCGCTCTCCAGCGTGCGCGTGATGGGTCCCTGCATCGCGATGGGCGCCGCGGCCGCGCATGCGCTCGACCTCGCGGGTGCCGGAAGCGTGCACCAGATCGACGCGGCCGCGCTGGCGGCGCGCGTGAAGGATAATGTCGAGCGCCGCGGCTAGCGTCGCAACCTTCGATCGACGCTCAGCAAGATGGCGCTCGCCGCAACCGCGATGACGACCAGCATCAGCGTCAACGCCATGATCAGCTTGATATTGTGCAGGCCGATCCCCTGGATCAGCAGAAAGCCGATGCCGCGCTGCGAGGCGAACATCTCGCCGAGCAACGTGCCGATCAGGGTCAACGAAAAGCCGATGCGGACGCCGGTGAAGATCTCCGGGATTGCAGCGGGCAACAATACGCGACTGGTGATCTGCCACGGGGCAAGGCGCATCATACGCGCCGCCTTCAGGTAGACCGGGTTGAGGCTGCGTACCGCGGCGAGCGTGAAGATCGCGATCGGCACCACGCCATGCAACGCACCGAACGCGACCTTGGCCGGCATGCCGATGCCGAAGGCCAGCAGCACGATCGGATAAAGCGTGATCTTCGGAATCGAATAGAGCGCCACCAGAACCGGCTCGCCGACCTCGCCGGAGAAACGATGCAAGCCGAGTGTGAAGCCAATGAAAAAGCCGAGCGCGAGCGCGAAGCCAAGCGCGATGCAAAAGGCTTTGGCGGTTTCGATCAGGTGCGGATAGAACGACGCGGTGCCGAGCAATTGCGCCGCGTAGGCGATCGTGTCGAGCGGCGACGTCAGCGCGTTCGTCCCCGCGAAGGCAAACAACGCCTGCCAACACGCCAACAGGCCGACGAGAAGAAGCGCCGTTGCGGCAGCGCGCTGCGGCAGGATGCCGGTCATCGGCGCCGCCTCGCGAGCAGCTTCTTCTCCCACATGAAGAACACCGCATTCACGCTGCCGGCGACCGCCAGCACGAACACGATCAGCGGATACATCACGGCATTGTCGAAATTGTTGTAGGCGTAGCCGATCTCGTAGCCGAGGCCGGTGCGCGACATGATCAGCTCGGCGCCGATCACGCCGATAAACGAATACGCGACCGCGAGCTTGACGCCGGTGAAGATGTAAGGCGCCGCGAACGGCAATGAGACGCGCAGCGCCGTCACGACCGGCCCGAGCCGATGGATGCGCGCGGTTTTGACGAGCACGCTTGGCACGCGATCGAGCCCGCTAAACGTGTTCACGATCACGGCGACGAGCCCGAGCATGAAGCCGATCAGAACCTGCGGCACGTCCCCGAGGCCGAAGATCACAATGAACAGCGGATAGAAGGCGTAGACCGGGATCGCGTAATAGGCGCCAAACAGCGGATCGAGCGCGTCGCGCAAGAGACGCCACCGGTGGATCAAGGTGCCGAGCACAACGCCGACAACGACCGCGGCCGCGCAGGCAAGGAATACGTCGGTCAGCGTCTTTTCGATCGCCGGCCAGATGCCCCCGTCGAGGAGAAGCGATCCTAAGTCCCAGAGCATCTCGCTCGGCGGGATCATGGCGAAACGGTTGATGAAGCCGAACCGGACCAGTCCCTCCAGCAGAAGGACGACGCCGATCGCAAGCGCGAACCTGACCCTGCCCGGCGTCATCACTTTTTGCGTTACTTGCGCTTGAGGTCGTCGGGCAGGAAGCTCTCGTCGATGATCTTGCTCCAGTCGGGATCTTCTTTCAGCGCGCCGACGAGCTTCTGCGCGCGCATCATCTCGTTCAGGGCCTGCAGGTTGATCTCGCCGCCGCTCCAGTAGCGCACGCCGGACTTCTCGTGGCTCGCGAGCAGATTCTTCACCGCGCTGCGCGCGACGTCGGGCGCCAGATTATAGGCTTGGGCGATGATGACGGCGGACTCGTCCGGATTGGCGTACATGAAATCGACCGCCTGGCGGCGGGCGCGGATCACGGCGCGGATGAAGTCGCCGCGCGTCGCCGCGGCCTTGGCGGTTGTCACGCCCACGACATTATCGAGCGGCGGCAGGAGGTCGCTCGCCCGCACGACCGCCCGATACTTGCCTTGGTTCTGCGACCAGAGCGGCTCGGGGATCGGCGTGATGTCGACGGCGCCGAGATCGAGCGCCACCACGCCCTCGCCGAAGCCGCCGGTCTTCACAAGTTCGGCGTCGGTCGGCTTCAGCCCGGCCTTTTCCAGCACCAGGATCGCGAGCGCCTGGCTGGTCGAGCGAGGATTCGTATAACCGATCTTACGTCCCTTCAAATCCGCGACGGTCTTGATCGGTGAGTCCGGCTTCACCGCCCAGATGAATTCCGCGACCGTCTGGACGTTGTCGCTGACGATCTTCAGCTCGGCGCCCTGCTGGATCGCGATCACGGTCGCGGTCGGATTGATCTCGCCATAGGCGAGATCGCCGCCGAGCATGGTGCGGACCGTCGTGCCGCCGCCGTCGGAGGACAGGATGCCGGTGACATCCGCGCCCTGTTGCTTGAAAAACCCCTTCGCGAGCGCGACCGCGTAGGGCATGCCGTTGGTGGTGACCCCGTAATTGCTGACCACGATCTCCTCGGCGCGCGCGCCAAGCGGCAGCGAGACAAGGATCAATGCGGCCCATAGCGTGCAGCGTCTGTTCATGTCGTTCCTCCCACCGGCCTGTTCCTGCTTCTTGGCTCGCGGCACTCGGATGATACCATCGGCCAGAGCGGTCGGCATCTGTTCCGACGATAGGGCTACGGGCAGGCTATGGATTTGGGCATACGCGGCCGTAAGGCGATCCTGAGCGGCGCGAGCCGCGGGCTCGGCAAGGCTTGCGCGCTGGCGCTCGCGCAAGAGGGCGTGGACGTCACGATCGTGGCGCGTACGCGCGACGTGCTCGAACGGACGGCCGATGAGATCCGCGCGGCGGGCGTGCGCGTTACACCGGTCGTCGGCGACATCGCGACACCGCAAGGCCGTGCTGCGGCGCTCGAGGCCTGCCCGGAACCGAACATCCTCGTCAACAATGCCGACGGACGCGAGCCGGGCGATTTTCGCACCTGGACGCGCGAGGACTGGATTTCGGCGCTCGACACCATGATGTTTGCCCATATCGAGATGATGCGGCTGACCGTCGACGGCATGATGGCGCGCGGCTTTGGCCGCATCGTCAATATCGTGTCGCGTAGCGTGAAGATCGCGCAGCTCGAGCTTGGGCTTTCGAACGCCGCGCGCTCAGGATTGGTCGGCTTCACCGCCGGCCTCGCGCGGCAGACCGTGGCGCGCAACGTGACGATCAACAATCTGCTGCCCGGCATCTTCGACAGCGACGCGCAACGACGCCACGTCGAAGGGATGCTGGAGGGAAGCGGCAAGAGCTTCGAGCAAATCTGGCGCGAGCGCGCGTTGCAAAATCCGGCCGGGCGCTTTGGGCAGCCGGCCGAACTTGGCGCGTATTGTGCATTCCTGTGCTCCGCGCAGGCCGGTTTCGTCACCGGGCAGAACCTGCTGATCGATGGCGGGAGCTATCCGGGAACCTACTGAAGAAGCGAGAATATTTCGATGAAACGCCTTTCCGTTCTCGCGGGAGCGATGGCTATTCTCGGCCTCGCCTGCACCCAAACCGTCGCGCAGCCCTACCCCAACCGCACCGTGAGCGTGATCGTGCCCTATCCGGCCGGAGGCTCGGTCGATGTGGTCGCACGGCTGATCGCGCAAAGAATGAGCGAGAAATTTGGCCAGAATTTCATCGTGGAGAACCGCGCGGGCGGCGCGAGTGGGGCCGTTGGCGCGAATGTCGTCGCGAAAGCAGCGCCCGACGGCTACACGCTGATGCTGACGGCCTCGATCCACATCATCACGCCGTTTCTCAACAAGAATGTCCCCTATGACGCCGTGAAGGACTTCACGCCGGTCACGCTGGTGGCGGCCGGCCCGCTCATCGTCTCGACCGCTCCGAACATGCCCGCGAACAATCTGAAAGAGCTGTTCGAGCTCGTGCGCAAGGAGCCGAACAAGTACACATTCGCGACCTCGAGCTTCGGCTCGGCCGGACACCTCGTGATCGAACTGCTCAAGCGCGATGCCGGTGTCGACACGCTCGTGATCCCCTACAAGGGCACGGCGCCGATGCTGACCGATCTCATGGCGAGTCAGATTCAGCTCGCTGCCGACCCGATCGCGTCCTCGCTGCCGCTCGCCCTCTCCGGCCGGATCAAGGCGCTCGCCGTCACCTCGATGAAACGTGTCGCTGCCGCACCCAATATTCCAACGATCGCAGAATCCGGCATGACGGGATTCGACTTCCAGTCCTGGTACGGGCTGTGGGGACCGAAGGGCCTGCCGCCCGACATCACAGCGAAGCTGCAGGCCGAGGTGGTCCAGGTGCTGGCGCTGCCGGAGGTCAAGGAGCGCCTCGGCGCGCTCGGCTTCGAAGCGATCGGCTCCACGTCGGCCGAATTCGCGAAATACATCGACGACGAGGCCGCGAAGTACGGACAGATCATCCGCGACGCCAAGATCAAGACGGAGTGACGGCGCTCTTCGCGTCTTGCGGAAACACCCACGACAGATCAGGCGGGATGACGACGCGGATCGAGTCATTGGCGTTAAAGCGCGGGACCGTGCCGAGCTCGATCACTTCGAGCCGATGGCCGAGCGTCTCGACCGCGTAGGTCGTCTGCGTCCCGTGGAAATGCCCCTCGATCACGCGCGCCGGAAAGCTGTTCGCCACCTCGCCGGCTTCGCCGTCCGGGCGCAATACGATGTTCTCCGGGCGCACCGCGACCACGACAGAGTCGCCCGCACGGCCCGGCGGCGGCGCTCCGATGCGCAGCACGTCGCCGGTCGGAAGGCGCACCGCGCCGGGTGCGCTCGCGAGTTCGCCTTTCAGGAAATTCGCAACCCCGGTGAAGTTCGCGACGAACAGGTTCTCCGGCCGATTGTAGAGATCGACCGGCGCGCTCATCTGCATGAGCTTGCCTTCCTGCATCACGCCGATGCGGTCGCCGAGCACGACGGCCTCGTCCTGGTCGTGCGTCACGTAGAGCGCCGTGACGCCCGCCGCCTTGATGATGCGGCGCAGCTCGTCGCGCAACCGCAACCGCAGCTTGGCGTCGAGGTTCGACAGAGGCTCGTCGAGCAGCAGCAGCCGTGGCTCATAAACCAGCGCGCGCGCGAGCGCGACGCGCTGCATCTGTCCGCCGGAGAGCTGCGTCACCGGGCGCGCGGCATATTCGGCAAGGCCGACGAGCTCCAACACCTCGGCGCATCTGCGATCGATCTCGGCGCGCGTGACCTTTCGCTGGCGCAGTGGATAGGCGACGTTCTGCTTCACCGTCATGTGCGGCCAGACCGCATAGGATTGGAACACCATGCCGATGTTGCGCAGCCGCGAAGGCACCTGCACGCCGCGCTCCGGGGCCGACATGAGGTCGGGACCGATCGAGATCGAACCCGAGGTCGCCTGCTCGAGCCCCGCGATGCAGCGCAGCGTCGTGGTCTTGCCACAGCCCGACGGGCCGAGCAGCACCACGATCTCGCCCGCAGCGATGCGGAAGCTCACATCGTCGACCGCCGGGCGGCCGACCGAGAACTGCTTGCGCAGATTGGAGACGATCAGCTCGGCGGACATTCAGATTTCCTTTTCCGTGTTCCGCACGCGTTGCAGCGTGAAACGCTGCTGCGCAGATGCGGGACCCCGGTGCCCCCAACCTACCCTCGCCCGCAAGCGGGGGAGGGAGAAAAAAGCGCGATCACTGCCGGTACCCGTAGGTCTTGTTCCATTCCTCGATCCAGTCGTGCTGCAGCTTCACGAACTGATCGTAGTTCGGCACCCACACCTTGACGACCTTCGGGTCGAAGCCCTCGGGATAGAGCGGCGCCTTCTTGAGCGAGGTGAGGTTGCCGATCTCCTTGATCATGAAGGCCTGGCCTTCCTCGGAGAGGCACCAGTTCATGAACAGCTTCGCGGCATTCGGATGGGCCGCGGTCTTCGTGATGCCCGCCGCGAATGGCGTCACGGGTGCGCCCTCGGGCGCGAAGAACACCTTCACCGGAGCGCCATCTCGCAGCTTGGGGAAGATGGCGTTGTAGAGGAGCGGCGCGATCGAGATTTCGCCGCGCACCAGCGCGTCCGAGGTCGGCGCGTTGGAGGGAAACAGCAGCGGCTTGGTCGCGGCCTGCTTCTTCCAATAGTCCTCGCCGAGCACCTGCCGCTCGAACATCGCGCGCGTCCAGGTCGTGCCGCCGGACGGCGCGATCACCTGGCCGATCTGCTTGTCACCATATTCGGGTTTGGTCAGGTCAGCCCACGACTTCGGCGGATCCTTCACGAGCTCGCTGTTGTAGGCGATGGCCCAGACGACCGTCGAGCGCGGCCACAGCTTTGGCGACGCGCGCGTCTCCGGAATGTAGTCGGCGGCGTTCGGCGGCGCGTAGTCCTGGAACAGGTCCGCGATCTCGAGCATCAGGGCGCGGTCGGAATGGTCGACCACGTCGGCCAGCAGTTTTCCGGCGGCGGCTTCGGTCTTCACGCGCTGAATCAACTGATTGCCCGGCGCGCGCAGGAACTCGACCTTGATGAACGGAAAGCGCTTGTTGAACGCCTCGATCACCGGCTGCTCGCTCTCGGCGACGTTCGCCGAATAGAACACGAGCTTGCCTTCCTGTTTCGCGGCTTCGATCAGTTCGGGCGGCCCGAACTGGGCGTGGGCAATGGTCGGCGCGACGAGCAGCGTCGCGAGCAGCAGCGCGCGTAAAAGCGAAGTCATCATTGTCGATACCCGTAGACCTTGTTCCATTCTTCGATCCATGTCCCGTACAGCGCCTCGAATTCTGCGAATTTCGGCACCCAAACCTTGGTGTCCTTGGCAAACCCTTCTGGCAGCAGCGGCGCGACCTTAAGCGAGGTGAGGTTGCCGTGCTGCTTGATCTGGAAGGCCTGCCCCTCTTCCGACAGCAGCCAGTCCATGTAGAGCCGCGCGGCGTTCGGACTTTGTGCGGTCTTCGGGATGCCGGAACCGTAGGGGACGATCGGCACGCCTTCGGACGGAAAGAAGGTCTTGATCGGCGCGCCGTCGCGCTCCTTGGGATAGACGATGTTGTAGACGAGCGGTGCGATCGAGAACTCGCCGCGCACCAGCGCGTCCGAGCAGGGCGCACCGGACGGATAGAGTCTCGGCTTGGTCGCGGCCTGCTTCGCCCAGTAATCCTCAGCCAGCATCTGCCGCTCGAACATAATGCGGGTCCAGGTCGTGCCGCCGGATTGCGCGATCACCTGCGCGATCTGTCCGTCGCCGTATTCGGGCTTGATGAGGTCCATCCAGCTCTTCGGCGGGTTCTTGGTGATCTCCGTGTTGTAGGCGATGCACCATCCCGCGGTGAGCGTCGGCCAGAGCTTCGGCGACACCAAGGATTCCGGCAGATAGTCGCCGGCGTTCGGCGGCGCGTAGTCGGCGAAAATGTGCTCGATCCCCTTGGTCAGCCCGCGATCGGAGTGGATCAGAACGTCGGCGGCGAGCTTGCCGGCCGCGGCCTCGGTCTTCACGCGCTGGATCAATTGCCCGCCGGGCGCGCGGATCATCTCGACGCTGATAAAGGGAAACTTCTTCCGGAACTCGTTGATGACCTCCTGTTCGACTTCGATGAAGGTCGCCGTATAGAGAACGATCTTGCCCTCCTTCTTCGCCGCGTCGACGAGGCTGCCGGACGGCGTGAACGGCTTTGCGGCCTGCGCGCGGCCGATGATCGCGAAGGTGCCGAACGCCGCGGCGGAGCGCAGCGCCTGCCGTCTGGTCAGCCGGATCATGTCTCCCCCTTGCGGTCGGCTTCGCCGAAGCGTCACTGCCGATAGCCGTAGGTCTTGTTCCATTCCTCGACCCAATCGGCGTGCAGCTTGACGTATTGATCGAAGTTCGGCGTCCACGGCTTGATCACCTTCGGGTCGTATCCCGGGGGATAGAGCGGCGCCTTCTTGAGTGCGGTGAGATTGCCCTGCTCCTTGATCATGAAGGCCTGCCCCTCTTCAGAGAGGCACCAGTTGAGGAACAGCTTGGCGGCGTTCGGGTTTGCGGCGGTCTTGGTCACGCCGCTCGCGTAGAAATTCAGCGGCACGCCCTCGGGCGGGAAGATGATCTCGACCGGCGCGCCATCGCGCTTCTTCACATAGATGATGTTGTAGAGCAGCACCGCGATGGAAACTTCGCCACGCACCAGCGCGTCGGACAACGGCGCGCCGGACGGATAGAGCAACGGCTGCGTCGCCGCCTGCTTCTTCCAATAGTCCTCGCCCAGCACCTGACGCTCGAACATCACGCGGGTCCAGGTCGTGCCGCCCGAGGGCGCGATCACCTCGCCGATCAGCTTTGGCCCATATTCGGGCTTACAGAGATCCATCCAGCTCTTCGGCGGATTCTTCATCAGCTCGGTGTTGTAGGCGATCGACCAGCCGAGCGTGACGCGCGGCCAGAGCTTCTTCGAGATCAGCACCTCGGGAATATAATCGGCCGCATTGGGCGGCGCGTAGTCCTGGAACAGGTCCTCGATCGGCTGCATCAGCGCGCGGTCGGAATGATCGACCACATCGGCGGAGAGCTTGCCGGCCGCGGCCTCGGTCTTCACGCGGGTGATGAGCTGCCCGCCGGGTGCGCGCAGCATCTCGACCTTGACGAAGGGAAAGCGCTTGTTGAACGCGTTGATGACCTCGGTTTCGACCTCGGTGAAGTTAGCCGTGTAATAGACCATGCGGCCTTCCTTCTTGGCCGCCTCGATCAGCGCGTCGCCGCCGAAGTTCTGCGCGGAGGCCGGGCGGCTGCCGATCGCGGCAGTCGCCACACCCGCGGCGGCGCCGGCAGCGAATTGGCGGCGGTTGATGCGAAAATCCGTCATCAGCGTCTCTCCCTCCTGAGTCATTTTCTTATCGACTTATCCGGCACGGCCAACGCTGGAACTATCAGTCCGACCACGCGACAGCAGATGCGCGATCCCGATCAGGACCGCGAGCAGCACGGTCTGCACCAGGCTGAACGCAGCCGTGATGCCGACGTTGCCGCCCTCGTAATAGTCAAGGAGGAGCACCGCCATCACCATGGTGTTGCTGGTGTAAAGGAACAACGAGGAACCGAGTTCGCGGATTGCCAGGATAAACAGCAGCGTCATCGCGGCGATCACGCCGGGGCGCGCGAGCGGCAGCACGATCGTACGGATCGTGCCGAGCAGGCTCTTGCCGCAGATCCACGCGGCTTCCTCCAGCTCGCGGTGAATCTGCAACATCGAGGTCGACAGCGCCTTGATGGTGTCGGGCATGAAGCGCGCGATGAAGGCGAGCGCGAGGATCCAGATCGTGCCGTAGAGCCCGCCGGGCAGGCCGATCCAGGCCCACAGATACGCGACGCCGACGACGAGGCCGGGGATCGCGACCGGGATCGTGGAGATGATGTCGATGCCGCGGCGGCCCCGGGCTTTGGTGCGGTTGACCGTATAGCCGATCGCGAAAGCGAAGATGCCGCCGACCACCGCGGTGATGCAGCCGACCTCCATGGTGTTGACGATCGAGCGCAGCGCGAGCGGATTGTCAAACAGCCGCTCGAAATGGATGAGCGAATACTGCTTCATATCGAACAGGCTTGCGATGCTGCGGATGAACAGGAATTTGCGGAAGCCCGCGACGATCAGCGCAAGCGTCGGCAGCACGACGACGACGACGAGATAAACAACCGCGAGAGCGAGCGTGAACCAGCGCCAGGGGCCGAGCCGCATGACGCCGGGACGGAACGCCTTGCCGGCGACCGTGATGTAGCTGCGCCCGCTGACGACCCTCTGCTGCAGAAAGACCAGGAAGCCGGTGACGATCATCAGGATGATCGCGACCGAGGCGGCGGTCGAGTAGAGCGGCGGCGACCAGTTGGTGAGCTTGAAGATATAAGTGGTGAGCACTGGAATATCGGCCGGCGTGCCGAGCACCGCCGGGATGCCGTAAATGCCGAGCATCACCACGAAGGAGAGCAGCATGCCGGAGATGATCGCCGGCGCGATCAGCGGGAAGGTGACGGTGAACAGCGTCTTGATTGGAGTGGCGCCGGAGATCTCGGCCGCCTCCTCCAGCGCCGGATCCATGTTGCGCAGCGCTGAAGCCGTGAACATGTAGACGTAGGGCGCGTAATAGATGCCGAAGATGACGATCAGGCCGAACATCGAATAGGCGTTGAAGCGCCAGGTGATGCCGATCGACGCGAGCAGCGTGTTGAGCAGCCCGGTCTTGGGCGAGGCGAGGATCGACCACGCAACCGCCGCGACCAGCGGCGGCACGAACAGCGGGATGAGGCTTGCCGCCGCAATGAAGCGCTTGCAGGGCGTGTCGGTGCGCACCACCACCCAGGAAAATGTGAGCCCGATGGCCACGGCGAGCAGCGTGCCGCCGCCGCAGACGATCAGCGAATTGGCGAGCGCGAGCAGGACGTTCGGATTGCCGAGGACGGCGATGAAATTCTTCAGCGAGATGTCGTAGACGCCGAAGCCGTCCACCACCGGGTTGGTGTTGGTGAGCGCGCCAAGCAGCAGCATCGCGACCGGATAGAGGACGAGAAAGCTCAGGATCAGCAGGAGCGCGGCCGACCAGAGCCAGCCCGCTAGCGCACGCATCCGCCCGGCGCGCTCCGCAACGGAGCCCGGTGCTGCCCAGGCGGCGGCTTCTGTGGTCACTCGCTTCCCTTCGTGACGGCCGCGCGTTGGCGTGGCGGCCTTGGCTCGATGCGTAGCATATCAGCGGGCCCCCCGGCACATTACGAAACCGCAATATTGGCGCGAACTGCCCGTCAGATGGGCAGTTCCGCGTGTCCTGGAGGTGCGGCGCGGTGTCGCGAGCGCTACATCGTGAGCGCGATCTTGCCGAAGTGCTGGTTGGCGCGCATGTACGCCTGCGCCGCCACGGCGTCGTCCAATGTAAACGTGCGGTCGATCGGCAGCTTGAGCTTGCCGGACGCGACGGCGTCCCATAGATCGGCGCGCATCAGGCGCACGATCTCGCGCACTTCTTCGATCGAGCGCGTACGGAAGGTGACGCCGATATAGTCGATGCGCTTCATCGCGTGCAGATCGAAGTCGAATTCGGCCTTCGCGCCGCCGAGCCGCCCGACATTGACGATGCGGCCGAGGATCGCGGTCGCTTTCATGATCTGATTGACGCCGGGACCCGAGACCATGTCGACGGTGAGGTTCACGCCCTTGCCGTCGGTCGCTTCGAGCACCTGATCGGGCCACGTCGCCTCGCGCGTGTCGATGGCCGCGTCGGCACCGAATTCTTTCAGCCGTGCGCGGCGCGCGTCGTTCGTGGCCGAGCCCATGACGGGCTTGGCGCCTTTCATCTTGGCGATCTGCAGACCCATCAGGCCGACCCCGGAGCTTGCACCCTGAATCAGCACACTCTCGCCTGGCTTCAGACGGCCCTGCGTGATCAGCGCATTGTGCAGCGTATGCAGAGCGACGGGCAGCACCGCGGCCTGCTCGAAACTGAATCCCGGGGGGAGCGGAATCGTGCGGCCGTAATCCGACACGGCGTATTCCGCGTAGCCGCCACTACCGGAGCAGACCACACGGTCGCCGGGCTTGAACCCCTTCGCCTCCGCACCGACGCCCGCGACTTCGCCGGCCCATTCGAGGCCGAGGGCCGCACCCATGACGCCATGACCGAGCGAAGCACGCGCCGCGGAGAGGTCGGCGCGATTGAGCCCGCAGGCCTTGACGCGCACGAGCACCTCGGTCGGCTTGGGCGCGGGCTGCGGAATATCGCGCAGCTCAAGCCCGTTTGGCGATGAAACTCCGGCCTTCATGTTCGTCTCTCTCCCGGTTATCCGACCGCTGTTGCCTTGACGCTGTCCCACCAGGGACAGACGCCATCCATGCGGGCGTAATTGCCTTCCATCACCTGCACGGGTTTGCGATAGCCGCTCTCGGCGAGCGCGAGCGTCTTGCGCCGTGCTGCCTCGCGCTGCTCTTGCGGGAGCCAGCCGCGATCATGGCCCCAGATGCTCGGGCCTTCGCTGCGTTCATGGGCTTGCCAGGTATCGGGCTCGATCAGCCGTCCGCCCCAACCGTACTCGACCATGAAGGCCGACGGCGTCCAGCTATAGAACGAGGTCAGATAATCGCTGGTGTGGCGGCCGAGCGTGACGGCGACACGATCCTCTTGGCTCTGCGCGATGTCGTAGCCCTGACCCACCTCGTCGAATGAGAACAGCTCCATCATCATGTGATGCACGGCGTTCTTGCCGGTCTGCACGAAGGCGAGACTGTGATGGCGCGGGTTGACGTGCATGAAGTAGGCGGTGAACGGCTTGTGGTAGTAATCGCTCAGACGGAAGCCGAGCAGGTCGCGATAGAACGGCATCACGTCATCGACGCGCTCGACGTTGAGCACTACATGGCCCATGCCGAGCGGTCCGGTGCGAAAGCCCGAGATCGAGCGACCGGGACGGAACGGCTCGGCGGTCGTCTCGGCGCCGTGAAACACCTCGATGCGATTGCCGAGCGGGTCGGCAAGCACAACGAGATCGCGCACGCGGCGCTCATCGGCCAGTGCGCGCGAGCCGTGCGCGACCTTGGTGCCAGCCGCGTCGAGCTTGCCGGCCAGCGCTTCGAGCGCGGCCGCATCTGTCACTTCCCAGCCGAAGAACCCGACGCCTTCGCCGCCGTCCTCATCGACGATCAGGCGCTGCTTGCGATCGTCCATGCGGAAGGCGAGCGACGATGCGCTCTTGTCGACGCGCTGCAGCCCCAGGAGCTTGGTGCCGTAGTCGCCCCAGTCCGCAAGCGACTTCGTGCGGATGCCGATATAGCCCAAAGCCTGCACGCTCATCGCGAGCCTCGTTCGTTCTAGGCTGTTCGCAAGACGCATAGTGCGTCACGCGCGGACAGTCTACAACGGACGCAACAAAGCTCGCCGGGGAAACGCATGCACCGCATCATCATCGCGCCGACGACACTGCAGGACACAACCCCGCTCGACTACATCAAGGCGACGGCCGCGGCGGGCTATGACGGCATCGGCTTTCGCGTGCATCGCTCGCCGGGCCTGCCGTTCTTTCC
>PLJS01000289.1 GCA_003140315.1 Hyphomicrobiales bacterium | reverse complement strand
GCGACAGCGCGAACACGATGGTGGACAGCCCGAAAGCCGCGACCGCGGCGAATATGACTTTGCCAGTACCGCGCCCAAGCTCCCAGCGGGTCAGCACGAGCGCCATGCTCAAGGCGCCGACACCGGGCGCGGCGCGCAACAGGCCGAGTGCCCAGGGGCCTGCGGCGTAGATGTCGCGCGCGAATACCGGCAGCAGCGCCGTCACGCCGCCGAGCAGGACCGCGAACAGATCGAGCGAGATCACGCCGAGGATGACGCGCTGGTGGCGGATATAGCTCAGCCCGGCGAAAAACGTCTTCAAGGACAGCGGCTCGCGCGCAGGCGCGACGCGTTCGACGTGGATCAGGAATGTCAGCAGGATCGCGCCGGCGAAAAGCGCGAGGCAGGTGCCGTAGACGATTGCGGGACCCGTCGCATAACGGAAGCCGCCCAGCGCCGGCCCCACGATGGCGGCGGCCTGATTGGCGCTGGCGGACGCGGCGGTGGCGCGCGGCACGAGCGCGACCGGAACGAGGTTCGGCACCATGATTTGCATCAGGGTGACCTCGAAGGCGCGCGCCACACCGAGGATGAACGCAACGCAGAGGATCAGCTCGCGGCTCATCCCGCCCGTCACGAGCGCGACGAGCAGCGTTCCGGCCGCGACCGACTCGATCGACTGGCACAGGATCAGCAGGAGGCGGCGGTCGTAGCGGTCGGTGATTTGTCCGACCACCAGGAACAGCAGCATCGCCGGGATGAACTGGATGAGGCCGATCAGGCCGAGATCGAACGGATCGTTGGTCAGCGCATAGAGCTGCCAAGCGACCGCCACGATGAGCATCTGGTAGCCCGCCGTGACGGCAATCCGCGCGAACCAGAACAGGACGAATGACGGGTGGCGCAGGATGGAGCCTGGAGCCGGAATATCCATGCAGCCTTCACGCCCGTCTGTCCGGTGCGGGCTTGCCAGCCGGTGCCGCGAAGCGGCGAAGGCTGGTGGAGCCAGGCGGGATCGAACCGCCGACCTCCTCATTGCGAACGAGGCGCTCTCCCAGCTGAGCTATGGCCCCTAAAGGACACGTAAAGGCGCGAAACGGTGCCTTTGCGCGGCTCTCCAGTGACGGGGCATTTACGGCGGGGGGTCAAGGGTGTCAAGGCGCGTGGGACCGGGCCTCCGGTACGTTCGCGGTGCATGCCTTGTTCCCGGCCGCCGCTGCGGCTACATGTTCGCCACGCTTAAACGACGGATCCTCCATGCGCGCCATCCTCGACGTCATTCTGCTCGCCCTACAGATCTACGTCTGGCTGCTGATCGCGGCGGCCGTGCTGTCCTGGCTGATCGCGTTCAACGTCGTGAACACCCGCAACCAGTTCGTCGCAAGCGTGGGCGAGTTCCTCTATCGCATCACCGAACCGGCCTTGCGGCCGATCCGCGGACTGCTGCCCAATCTCGGCGGCATCGACATTTCTCCGGTGATCCTGATCCTGATCATCTTCCTGATCGAGCGCGTCATCGTCTATTACATCTACCCCAACGTCCTCTGACGGAATAGCGCGGCCCTGGGCCGTCGCCGCGGACGGCGTCGTGGTCACGGTGCGGCTCACACCCAAGGGCGGACGCGACTCAATCGACGGCGTCGAAGTTCTGGCTGACGGCAATGCGGTGCTGAAGGCACGCGTGCGCGCGGCGCCAAGCGAGGGGGAGGCGAATGCCGCGCTGGGCCGGCTTATCGCCAAAGCCGTCAGCGTTCCGCCAAGCCGCGTCGCGATCGTCGGTGGGGCCACGTCCCGCATCAAGCGGATCAAGATCGTGGGCGATGCGGCGGCGCTCAGCAGGGCGCTGGAGAAGATCGTCGGCGCACGATAAAAGCCAAACGCGAGAATCGGATCACGCATGACCGCACGCATCATCGACGGCAAGGCGATCGCGGCCGATCTGCGCGCGACGGTCGCGCGCGAGGTGGCGCGGCTTTCCGGCGCGCATGGCCTCGTACCCGGCCTCGCGGTCGTGCTGGTCGGCGAGAATCCGGCGAGCGCCGTCTACGTGCGCAATAAGTCAAAACAGACCATCGAAGCCGGCATGCGCTCGTTCGACCATCGCCTGCCGGACACCGTGACGGAGGACGAACTGCTCGCGCTGGTCGCGCGGCTCAACGCCGATCCGCTGGTCCACGGGATCCTGGTTCAGCTTCCGCTGCCGGTACAGATCGACAGCCACAAGGTGCTCGCCGCGGTCGATCCGATGAAGGATGTCGACGGCTTCCATCCGGTGAACGCCGGACGGCTCGCGACCGGGCTTTCGGCGCTGGTGCCATGCACGCCGCTTGGCTGCATTCTTCTCGCCAAGACCGTGCATGCGTCGCTGACCGGCCTGGACGCGGTGGTGATCGGGCGGTCCAACATTGTCGGCAAGCCGCTGATCCAGCTTCTGCTCAACGAGAACGCGACCGTCACCGTCGCGCATTCGAAGACGCGCGACCTTCCCGCGGTCTGCCGCCGGGCGGATATCCTGTTCGCGGCAGTCGGCAGGCCCGAGATGGTGCGCGGCGACTGGGTCAGGCCGGGCGCCACCGTGATCGATGTGGGCATCAACCGGATCGCGGGACCTGACGGCAAGAGCCGGATCGTCGGCGATGTCGCCTATGCGGAGGCTGTCGAGGTGGCTGGCGCGATCACGCCAGTACCGGGCGGCGTCGGGCCGATGACGATCGCATGCCTGCTGGTGAACACGGTCCGCGCCGCTGCCGCGATCGCCGGACTGCCGCCGCCTGCCGTGTGATCAGGCCTGCCAGCCGAACGCGACCTTGTCGAGGCTCTTCTGGCCGAAGCGCTCGGAGGAGCGCGCGACCGCCCGACCGCCGAGCGCGCGGTAGAACTCGACCGCGGGCTCGTTGTCGCTCAAGGCCCAAACCACAAGGCTTTTCAGCCCGCTCTGCGCGAGGTCGCGCCGCGCCGCGCTGAACAGCCGCCGGCCGAAACCAAGGCCCTGGAATTCGGGGCAGAGATAGAGCTCGTAGATCTCGCCGTCGTAGGACAGGCTCCGCGCGCGATTGCGGCCGTAATTGGCGTAGCCGGCGATCCGATCGCCGAATCCGAGCAGGGCGACCCGGCTGCCCTTGGCGATGGCGTTCTCCCACCAGGCGGGGCCGCGCCGGTTGATCAGCTTCTCGAGCTCGGGCCCCGGGATGATGCCCCGATACGAGGTTTTCCATGCCGCATCGTGGGCCGTCGCGACCGCCACGGCATCGGCGGGCTTGGCGCGGCGAATCTCGATGAGGGTGGTGCTCATGGTTTCAATTCAAGCAAAGGCACCGGGGCGGATTCAAGCCCCCTGTTAACGAACGGTTAACGATTTGAGGACCGTGGCGCGAATGCACCACCCTATGCGGCGCGCCGCCCCGGAGCTTGACATTGGCCGCAAATGGGCTCGCGGAGCGCTCGGCGACGGCTCGATGCCGGTCAGCCGCCGCTGCAGACGCTCTCGGTTTCCTTCACGCGGCCGGCACGCTTGCGCTCGTTCGGATCGAGGATCCTCTTGCGCAGGCGAATCGACTTCGGCGTGACCTCGACCAACTCGTCTTCCTGGATGTAGGCGAGCGCCTTTTCCAGCGTCATGCGGATCGGGGGCGTCAGGCGCACCGCCTCGTCCTTCGACGTGGTGCGGATATTGGTGAGCTGCTTGCCCTTAAGGACATTGATTTCCAAATCGTTGTCGCGCGTATGCTCGCCGACGATCATGCCGCGGTAAACCTTCCAGCCGGGCTCGATCATCATCGGGCCGCGGTCCTCCAGCTTGAACATCGCGTAGGCGACCGCCTCGCCCTGTTCGTTGGAAATCAGGACGCCCTCGCGGCGGCCTTCGATCTCGCCCTTGTAGGGCGCATAGTCGTGAAACAGGCGGTTCATCACCGCGGTGCCGCGCGTGTCAGTAAGCAGTTCGCCCTGATAGCCGATCAGGCCGCGCGTCGGCGCGAAGAACACGAGGCGCTGGCGATGGCCGCCGGACGGCCGCATCTCGACCAGTTCGGCCTTGCGCTCCGACATCTTCTGCACCACGACGCCGGAGTGCTCCTCGTCGACGTCGATCACGACTTCTTCGATCGGCTCTTCAAGATCGCCCGCTGCATTGCGCCGGAG
Organism: Hyphomicrobiales bacterium; assembly: GCA_003140315.1. Lineage (GTDB taxonomy): Bacteria > Pseudomonadota > Alphaproteobacteria > Rhizobiales > Xanthobacteraceae > PALSA-894. Next base: position 12,988 of record PLJS01000289.1, on the reverse strand, counting down.
CAACACCTTCGGGCGCGAGACCGAAAGCTCGAAGCCTTCGCGCCGCATGGTCTCGATCAGGATGCCGAGCTGCAATTCGCCGCGTCCGGCGACTTCCATCGCGTCGTTCTCGTCGGAGGGACGCACGCGCAGCGCCACATTGCCTTCGCCCTCGCGCAGCAAACGATCGCGGATCATGCGGCTCGTGACCTTGGTGCCTTCGGTGCCGGCGAGCGGAGAATCGTTGACACGGAACGTCATCGCCAATGTCGGCGGATCGATCGGCTGAGCAGGCAGGGGTGTTTCCACCTCGGGGGCGCAAATGGTGTGCGCGACCGTTGCCTCCGGAAAGCCCGCGATCGACACGATGTCGCCCGCGAAAGCCTCGTCGAGCGCCTGGCGCTCCAGCCCGCGGAACGCCAGTACCTTCGAGACGCGGCCCTGCTCGATCAGCTTGCCGTCGCGATCCAGCACCTTGGCGGGCTGGTTCGGCTTGACCGAGCCGGAAAAGATGCGGCCGGTAACAATGCGGCCGAGATAGGGATTTGATTCCAGGATCGTACCCAGGAGGCGGAACGGGCCCTCTTCGACCACCGGCGGCTTGACGTGATCGTGCACGAGTTGAAACAGCGGCGTCATGCCGTCGTCGTGGGAACCATCGAGGCTCCTCGCCATCCAGCCTTGCTTGGCCGAACCAAAAAGGATCGGGAAGTCGAGTTGCTCATCGGTCGCGTCGAGTGCCGCGAACAGGTCGAACACCTCGTTGAGCACTTCGGTGGCACGCGCGTCGGGGCGGTCGACCTTGTTGATCACCACGATCGGCTTCAGCCCCAGCTTGAGCGCTTTGGAGACGACGAACTTGGTTTGCGGCAGCGGACCCTCGGCGGCGTCCACGAGCACCAAGGCACCATCCACCATGCCGAGGATGCGCTCGACCTCGCCGCCGAAATCTGCGTGTCCGGGCGTGTCGACGATGTTGATACGGGTGTCCTTCCACAGAATGGAGGTCGCCTTGGCGAGGATCGTGATGCCGCGCTCGCGCTCAAGATCGTTCGAATCCATGGCGCGCTCGGCCACCCGCTGGTTCTCGCGGAAGGAGCCGGACTGCTGCAGCAAGCGGTCGACCAGCGTGGTCTTGCCATGGTCGACGTGGGCGATGATCGCGACGTTACGGAGGGACATGATGCTCTGTGGAATGGGCGCGCGCACGGTTGCGGAGCGGTGCTTTTGTGCGCTGCATATAATGACTTAGCGCCCCAAGAGCAAATTCGAAGTGGCGGGCCGCTTGGCGGAGCCTAAGCGCTTGCCGAAGCTATTGAATGTGAAGGCCGCTTTATACGAAGATACCGGCACATGGCGCACGGAGTGCTGCATGCGTTGCCCGGTTCCGGTCCAGAATCAGCGCAAGGTCTTGTGCGTGTTTCCGGGATACACGCCCTCGTTCGGGACGTTCCAGCACGCCTACAAGCTGATGTATCGCGTCAAGGCGTTCATGCCGCCGCAGGGCCTGTTGCTGATCGCCGCCTACATGCCGGAAAGCTGGCCGGTCCGTTTCGTCGACGAGAATATCAAATCGGCAACTGAGGCCGACTTCGCCTGGGCCGACGTGGTGCTGGTCACCGGCATGCACGTGCAGGCTGAACAAATCCGCAGTATCCAGGTCCGCGCGAAGGCGGCCGGCAAGGTTACGGTGCTGGGCGGGCCGTCCGTGTCAGCCTCGCCGGAGATGTACCCGGGCTTCGACTACCTGCACATCGGCGAGCTCGGCGATAGCACCGACGCGATCCTCCGCCTGATCGATGAGAGTTCCGCGCCGCCGCCCGAGCAGATCGTATTTAAGACCAAAGATCGGCTGCCGCTCACCGAATTCCCGCAGCCCGCCTATGACAAGATACCGCTCGGCCGCTACCTGATGGGGACGATGCAGTTCTCGTCGGGCTGCCCGTATCTGTGCGAATTCTGCGACATCCCGGGTCTCTATGGACGACAGCCGCGCATGAAGACCGCGCAACAGATCGTTGCCGAGCTCGATTTCATGCGCGCGCAGCCGAATCCGCCGACGGTGATCTACTTCGTCGACGATAACTTCATCGGCAATCGCAAAGCCGCCAAGGAGATGCTGCCGCATCTCATCGAATGGCAGAAGCAACATCACTATCCGATGCAGTTCGCCTGCGAGGCCACGCTCAACATCGCCAAGCAGACGGACATTCTGGAGCTGATGCACGAGGCGAATTTCGTCGGCATGTTCGTCGGTATCGAGACGCCGGAGGCCGAAGCGCTGGCCGCCATGCGCAAGGGCCATAACAACGCGGTGCCGATGTTGGAGTCGATCAAGGAGCTCAATAAATACGGGCTGGAAGTCACCTCGGGCATCATCCTCGGCCTCGACACCGATTCGGTCGATACCGAGCAGCGATTGCGCGACTTCATCGGGATTTCGAATATCCCGATGCTGACCATCAACCTGCTGCAGGCGTTGCCGAAGACGCCGCTGTGGGACCGCCTCAAGCGCGACGGCCGGCTCGAAGAGGACAATGGCCGCGAGAGCAATGTGCGGTTCCTGCGCCCCTACGACGACGTCGTGTCGATGTGGCGCCGCTCGATCGCGTTCGCGAACGATCCGGAGAAGCTGTTCGTGCGGTTCAAGTATCAGGTCGACGCGACCTATCTGAATCGCAAGAAAGTACCGCCGCAGGGCAAGCTCACCTGGAAGAACCTGCGCGGCGGCGCCGTGATGGCGATGCGTGTCGTTTATCACGTCGGCATCAAGGCGGATTATCGCGGCGCCTTCTGGCGCGCCGCCTGGTATGCGCTGAAGAAGGGCCAGATCGACGGCGCGCTCGGCATGGCCTTCATCGGCCACCACCTGATCGAGTTCACGCGCGAGGCGCTGCGCGGCGACCAGAACGCGTCCTATTATTCGGCGAAGAAGCGCACCGCTCCGATGGCGGTTGCAAAGCCGCCGCGCACGCAGGACGAGCAGGTCGCGGCTTAGACGACTCCGCGGACGGCATATGCCAGACGCGACGCGATCAAGAGCGCGCCGTGTCGCAATCGCGGCGCCGGTCAGGCGCGCCGATCGAGCGCCTTGCGGATCGCCTCGGCGAGTTGCTGCGTGCGATAGGGCTTGCCGAGCAGCGGGACGTCTTGATGCGCGGTGCCGCGGCCCTTCAGGAAGCTTTCCGAATAGCCGGATGTGAACAAGGCTTTCAGGCCGGGCCGCTGTTCGCGCGCCATCGACAGCAATTCCTGGCCGTCGATCCCGTTGGGCATGATCAAATCGGTGAAGAGAAGGTCGATCTCCTCGGCGTCGCGCAGGATCGCGAGCGCCGATTTCCCGTCCTCGGCCTGACGCACGCGATACCCGAGCCGCTCCAGGATGTTCACCGCGACCTTGCGCACCGCCGGGCTGTCCTCGACGACCAGGATCGTCTCGTGGCCGCCGAGCTGGGTTGCCCCGGTGGTCGTGGGGCTCGACGACGACGTTGCGTCGGCGGCGCCGGCCCGAGGCAGGTACACTTTGACGCTCGTGCCGTGGCCGAGCTCGCTGTAGATCTTCACGTGGCCGCGCGACTGCTTGACGAAGCCGTAGACCATGCTCAAGCCGAGGCCGGTGCCGCGGCCGACCTCCTTGGTGGTGAAGAACGGCTCGAACACGCGCTCGACGATCTCCGGCGGCATGCCCAGGCCTGAATCCGTGACCGTGACCGCCACATAGTCGCCGGGCACGACCTCGATGTTCTGCGCCGCATAGTGCTCGTCGAGATGCACGTTGGCGGTCTCGATGACGAGCTGGCCGCCCTTCGGCATGGCGTCACGCGCATTGACCGCCAGGTTGAGGATGGCATCTTCGATCTGGGAGGGATCGGCCAGCGCCTGCCATAGTCCGTCGGCAGAAACCGTCTTGACGGCGATGTCTTCGCCCAGCGTCCGGTGCAGGATCGTCGCCATGCGCGCCACGATCTCGTTGAGGTCGAGATTGCGGGCGTTGAGCGGCTGTTTGCGCGCGAAGGCGAGCATTCTTTGCGCGAGCTGCGCGCCGCGCGTTGCCGCTTCGTCGACGGTCGCCGCGATCGAGGCAAGGTTCGGATCGTCGGCCACGGCCTCGGCGATAAACTCGTTCATGCCGATGATCACGGTGAGGATGTTGTTGAAGTCATGGGCGACGCCGCCGGTCAATTGACCGATCGCCTCCATCTTCTGTGACTGGCGCAGTTGGCTTTCCAGCGCCATGCGCTCGGTCATGTCGCGGCCGATGAAGAAGTACTGTCCGTCCGGGTCCGACCAGATCCCGGTCCATGCGAGCATCACCGGGCGGCCGTCTCTGTGCACGTAACGGCACTGGAAATTGCGCGGCAGCCGGCCGCGGCGGGCAACGCGCATGTCGCTGCGCGTGCTTTCGAGATCGTCCGGGTGGACGAACCCTTCGGCGTTGCGGCCGATCATCTGCTCGGGCGGGTAGCCGAGGATCGTCATCGAGCTCGGGCTGACACGCAGGAAGGTGCCGTGGCGGTCGACGACGAGGATCAAATCCTGCGAGGTATCGAAGATGCGCTGGTTGATCGAACGGGTCGCATCGCGCTCGCGTTCGGTCCCGATGGCAGGGCTGGTGCCGGGATTGTCCGGCGACATGGTGCGAGCAAGGATCGTGTATCCGCCGGCATGCGGATAGCCGCGCACGTCCAGCCACACGCCGAACACGTCCGAATAGCCCGAGAGCGTGACCGGCTCGCCGCTCTGCTTCGAAGCCATGTAGGCGAGGCGGAATGGATTGTCCGGCGCGATGTCGAGGACATCGTGGATCGACTGGCCGACATAGGCGCCGAGCTCGCTACCCCACATGCGTTGCGCCGCCGTATTGGCGTAGACGAGCCGCCAATCGTTATCGACCGCGACGACGCCGTCCGAAATGCCGCCCAGTATGCCGTCCGCGCGGGGCGCCGCATGAGCGGCGAACGGCGGCGCGGTGTTGCGATCGTCGCGGAGCGGAACGGCTCCGTCGCGCTCTTTCGATCGCTCGGCTCGCTGATCGCTCATCGGTGCCTTCGGTACGGCGAACGATGGTCTTCGCCAAGCCATCCCGACTCACGTCAGGATCGCGCTCAAGCATGGCGCGGTCAACCCGCGTCTGACGGCCTGCGGGGGATGCTATCGCCCCCGGTCGTCAGCCGTCGGGCTACTTTAAGTCGGTCGTTATGACGCTTGCTTTTGCAGCACACGCTCGCGCAGCAGCGCCAGGAAATTGGCCTTCGGCATCGGGCGCGCGAGGAAGAAGCCCTGGCCGAGGTCGCAGCCCATGCGGTGAATGGCCTGCAGGTCAGTGGCGTTCTCCAGGCCTTCGGCGACCGCGACGGCCCCGAAGTGATGCGCGAGATTGATGATCGTCTGGCAGATTCCGGCATTCTTGGTGTCGGTGCCGCAGCCTTTGACGAAACTCACGTCGAGCTTCAGCTCGACGAAAGGCAGCTCGCGCAGCCGCGCGAAGGAGGAGAACCCTTCGCCGAAATCGTCAATCGCGAAGGTGATGCCGTAGATGCGAAGCTGCGTCGAGATCTCATGCATGAGCGCGACGTCCTTGACGACTTCGCTCTCGGTGATCTCGAGGATCAGGCCCGGCCATTTGTCGCTTTTCGGCCGGTGCTCGCGGATCAGCGCCGGGAGCTGCAGATTGGCAAGCGCGCCGATCGAGGTGTTCACGGCCGTGTGCAGATAGACGCCGGCCTCGGCGGCCTCGTCCCAGTCGCGCAACGCGGTGGCGATGACGCGTTCGGTCAGAGCCGCATGGCTCGGCTCGCTCGCCTCCGGCAGGAAGCTCGAGGGCATCATCAGGCCATGAACCGGATGGCGGCAGCGGACCAGCCCCTCGGCTCCCGCCAACGTCGAGGTGCGCAGGTCGATCTTCGGCTGGTACCAGAGCTCCAGCCAGTCATTGGCGAGCACCTCGTCGAGGGTGATCGTCGGGGCAGGCGGACGGGAGTCGAGATGTACGCCCGTGATGATGTGGCGAATTGCCTCGGCGCGGAACGGCTTCTCCAACGGCGGACGCATGTCGAGGCCGTGCCGGGTGCCGATACGGCGGACGTCGTCGAGCAGCGACATGTTGCTGCCGCTCATGAGCTGCACGACGCCGCCATAGCCGCGCTCGCCGAGGCCGCGGATCACGTCGATCGCGTCCGATCCTTCGAGCGCGACATCGAGGAAGATGATCGCCGGTAGCCTGCGGTCGAGCGCCGCGATGCCCTCGCGCGCCGTGTGATGGCATTCGGCTTCGACGCCCATCGCGGTCAGCGTCATCGCGATGACCTTGCAGATGCCGGGCTCGTCTTCGATGACGAGAGCGTAGGGCGAGGTCGGCACATTCAGCTCGTCCCCATAGGGAACGACGCTCGGCGCATCGTGGTGCTCAGCCGGGCGAAGCCAGTTGCGAAATTCCTCGAGCAGCTTTGAAGGCATAGCTCTGTCTTTCGGCCGACGAATACATGGCGCCTGCGCGCAGTCGGCGCCCGGCTATCCTTTCGCGCCCGGGTTAAGATGCGGTAACGGCAAAGTAAGCAAAAACACGAACGAATGATGTCGGTTCAAAGCGGTTAAACGAAAGGCTAAAGTTTGAGCTTCTTTTTGCGCTGGCCGAGCGTGCGCAGGCGCAGCGCATTGAGCCGGATGAAGCCCTCGGCGTCGCGATGATCGTAGGCGACTGCGCCTTCCTCGAAGGTAACCAGTTCCTGGTCGTAGAGCGAGTAGGGACTCTCGCGTCCGACGACCGCGACGCCGCCCTTGTAGAGCTTGAGCCTCACGCTGCCGCTCACATATTCCTGCGACTTGTCGATCGCGGCCTGGAGCATGTCGCGCTCGGGCGAGAACCAGAAGCCGTTGTAGATGAGCTCGGCGTATTTCGGCATCAGCTCGTCCTTGAGGTGCGCGGCGCCGCGATCGAGCGTGATGCTCTCGATGCCGCGGTGCGCGGCGAGCAGGATCGTGCCCCCCGGAGTCTCGTACATGCCGCGCGATTTCATGCCGACGAAGCGATTCTCCACCAGATCGAGACGCCCGATCCCGTTGGCTTTTCCCAGCGCGTTGAGTCTGGTCAGTAATGTCGCAGGCGACAATTTATCGCCATCGATCCCGATCGCGTCGCCGCGCTCGAATTCCACAGAGATGTATGTGGGTTTATCAGGCGCGTCCTCGGGATTATCCGTACGTGAATAAACGTAGTCCGGCACTTCCTGAGCGGGATCTTCGAGCACCTTTCCCTCGGACGAGGCGTGCAACAGGTTTGCGTCGACCGAGAACGGCGCGTCGCCGCGCTTGTCCTTGGCGATCGGGATTTGATGCGCTTCGGCGAACGCGATCAACTGCTCGCGTGAACGCAGGTCCCATTCGCGCCACGGCGCGATGACGGTCACGTCGGGCTTGAGCGCATAATAGGTGAGCTCGAAGCGCACCTGGTCGTTGCCCTTGCCGGTTGCGCCATGCGCAACGGCGTCGGCGCCGACTTTTTCGGCGATCTCGATCTGTTTCTTGGCGATGAGCGGGCGCGCGATCGAGGTGCCGAGCAGGTATTGTCCCTCATAGACCGTGTTGGCGCGAAACATCGGGAACACGTAATCGCGCACGAACCCCTCGCGCAGATCCTCGATGAAAATATTCTCCGGCTTGATGCCGAGAAGAAGGGCCTTTGCGCGCGCGGGCTCGAGCTCCTCGCCCTGGCCGAGGTCGGCCGTGAAGGTCACGACCTCGCAGCCATAGGTCTGCTGCAGCCATTTCAGGATGATCGATGTATCGAGCCCGCCCGAATAGGCGAGCACGACCTTCTTCACGCTGGTCTTGGGCATCGGGAAGCGGCGCCTGTGTCTTGGCCATGCTCGGCCGGGAAAAATCGGCGCGACTATAGGGACTTAAGTCCACCACGCAAGCGTGCGAAGAGGCGCTCCAGCGCCGTATAACCGGGCAGCGCGATCCACTCGATCGCATGCTCGACCGCCTCATCGGTGACGCGCGTTGCGCGCCAGCGATAGAGCAAGCCGTGCACGGCCCAGATGATCAGGAACGTGAACACGCCCGCGAAGACCGTATCGGTGAAGAAGTGCCCGCCGCCGGCCATCCGTACCAAGCCGATGACAGTGCCGAAGACGAACGCCGTGCCATAGGCGACGGCGCGCCACGCCGGCGGCGTCAACGCGGCGGGCGCCAGCGTCCAGAACGCCCCCGAGGCTTCGCCCGAGACGAACGAGCAATTCTTCGGGCAGTCGCCGCGCGGATCCCACCACGGGACGAAGCGCTCATCGCCGCCGAATTCCTTGACGTCGATCGGACGCGAGCGGCCCCAATTGTCCTTGAGGATCACGTTGGTCACGAGGCCCGGCGCGAGCGCGATCGTGGCGATCAGAAACATGATGGCGCGGCCGGACATCAGCAGCTTGCGGCGCGGCTGGATGAGCTTGCAGGCCAGTGCCAGGAACGCCGGCGCGACGATCGCCGTCACGGTCCAGATGCCGAGCGTGCGCACCCAGTTGCTCACCGGATCGACACGCACCCAGAATCCGATGCCGTGCGGATCGAAGAACGTCGCCTCGATCTTGAGATCGAGCGCCGGATCGATGCCGAACACCAGGCCCACGATGGTTGCGATGGCGAGCGCGATCAGGAGCCCGGTCCGATTCATGGAACGGGGTACTAGCGGAGCGGCGCCACGAGGGGAAGGGCGTCAGGTTCCGGTCGGCGCGGGCGGATTGAACGGATTGCCGGAAGCCGGCGCTCGCCGTGCGAATACCGGCTTCCAGAAGCCCGCGTTCCATCCGGCGACCGCCCAATACGCAAAGCCGCCCGCGAGTCCCGCCGCGATCACGTATCTGGGTTCGTTCAGCGGCAAATCCGACTGATCGAAATTGCCGAACATCTGCCAGCCGACCCAGGCCGATAGCGCGCCATTGATCGCATGGAAAATCCAGGAGCGGATCGCGAAAGCCTCCGAGATGAGGATGCCGATCGAGGCCGGCAAGCACATGCCGGCCAGCAGCACGACGAGCAGGATCGGCCCGGCAATGATGGCACCGTACAGGCCGGCCGAAACCGCGTCCGGATTGTCGCTCAGCATCAGCGTGCCGGCCTTCCACGATCCGAACAAGATCACGCAGCCACCCGCGATCACGGCCGCCAGATAGCCGAGCGGCACCAGGATGAAGCGCAGCAGCAGGCGCAGGACGACGTCCATGGTCAATCCGTCATCGCCATCGCGCGCAGCGCCATGCGCTCGCGCGCCGAGAGCTTCTCGGTCGCGCTCTTGAGCTGGCCGCAGGCGGCGAGGATGTCACGGCCGCGCGGCGTGCGCACCGGCGACGAATAACCGGCGTTGAAGATGTGCTCGGAGAACTTCTCGATCTGCTCCCAGTCCGAGCATTCGTAACTGCTGCCGGGCCAGGGATTGAACGGGATGAGGTTGATCTTGGCCGGAATGCCCTTGAGCAGGCGCACCAGCGCCTTGGCGTCGGCGAGGGAATCGTTCACGCCCTTGAGCATGACGTACTCGAACGTGATGCGGCGCGCGTTGGAGACGCCCGGATAGTTGCGGCAGGCGTCGAGCAGTGTGGCGATCGGGTATTTGCGGTTGAGCGGGACGAGCTCGTTGCGCAACTCGTCGCGTACCGCGTGCAGCGAGATCGCCAGCATGGTGCCGATCTCGGCGCCTGCACGCGCGATGTTCGGCACGACGCCGGAGGTCGAGAGCGTGATGCGGCGCTTGGAAATGCCGAGCCCGTCGCCATCGGCGACCACGAGCAGTGCGTCGCGCACGGCCTCGAAATTATAAAGCGGCTCGCCCATTCCCATCATGACGATGTTGGTGACGAAGCGTCCCCTCCCTATCCCTCCCCCGCTTTCGGGGGAGGGCGGGGTGAGGGTCGGAACGATGGCGCTTTCGGGAGGTGTGCCGCCGGGCCAGTCGCCGAGGCGATCCCTCGCGACCATTACCTGCCCGACGATCTCGCCGGGCGTGAGGTTGCGCACGAGCCGCTGCGTGCCGGTATGACAGAACGAGCAGGTGAGCGTGCAGCCCACCTGGCTCGATACGCAGAGCGTCGCGCGGCCGGTATCCGGGATATAGACGCACTCGACTTCGTGCGGCCGCTCGCCGGCATGTTCGCCCGGAAGCCGCAGCAGCCATTTGCGCGTTCCATCGACCGAAACCTGCTCGGCGACGACCTCGGGCCGCTCGAGCGTGAAATGAGCCTCGAGCGCCTCGCGCAATTTCCTCGACACGCTGGTCATCGCGTCGAAACGCGTGACGCCGCGCACGTAGAGCCAGTTCCAGAGCTGCTGCACGCGCATCTTGCGCTGCTTCTCAGGGACCCCGATCGTGCCGAGCGCGTCGGCGAGCGCTGTGCGCGACAGGCCGATAAGCGAGGGCTTCGCCGGCGGCACATAGCTCTCAAGCGCGGTCTTCTCGACGAAGCCGCGCGGGGCGGAATGGGGTTGCAGAATTGTCGTCATCAATCCGCATGTGGGGCTGCGGGGCCCCTAAAATCAACCTCGATTGTCAATCGAGATCCCCGCCTTCGCGGGGATGACGCTGCGCGTCACTTGCACTCCTGCGCGACGCGGTCGAGCGCCTGCGCGAGACCTTTCAGCGAATAGCGATCGCTCGATTTCGTGCCGCGCCCGGATTCGCCCGTGATGGTGATGTCGGAACTGCGCCGCATGGCATCGACCATGCGCGCCTCCTCGGCGGCGTTCTTGATCCAGGCGCCGTCCTGCTGGGTGTACATGGCGTATTTCGCCGAGCCGAGATCGGCGGTCGCCTCCGTGCCGGGCTTGAACGGATAACCGATCACGATCGAAATCTCGTTGCGCACGTTCTCGGCCGGCCGGGTGGAGATGAACATGTAGGTCGGGTCGCGCGGCTTGCCGGCGGGCTCGGTCTGCGTCGCGGCGGGCTTGGCGAGCGCGTAGCACACCTTGCGGCCGCCGCTGGCCGCCGCATAGGCACCCCAGTCGCCGAACTGGCCGAGCAAAGTGGGCTGGCCTCCGCCCGGCGCCGGTGCGGCCTTGGGCGTTGCGGGCTTTTTCTCCTTGACCTCCTTGGTTTTCTCCTTGGTCTCCTTCGTGTCTTTGGTGTCCTTGGTGCTCTTCGCTTTGGTGCTCTTCTTCTTCACGGAAGGCTCGGTCTGCTTCGTCGGCTCCTTGGCAGGCTCCGTCTGCTGCTGCGCGGCGGCGGCCGTGAACAACGCAAGCATCGCCGCGAGCGCCAGCGGGGCGGCGGATTGAAACGCGCGCATCGTGATCATCGGGCCTCCCCGCGTCGCTTCGGCTGCAACGCCTCCGAAGTCATAGAAATAACGGGGGAAATCGCGGATGTGAAGGCAATACGACGCCTTGGCGTCGCTTTTCGCCGGAGCGTGTCGCCCGCGGGGTGACGGCCCAGCCTGGGGACCGTAAGCTCGCGCCATCCTCCGCACGGTACCAAGTCCCCATGAAAGCCATCCTGTGCACGCGGTTCGGCGGTCCCGACGACCTCGAACTGAAGGACATCCCCGAGCCTACTGCCGGCCCTGGCGAGGTCGTCGTCGCCGTCAAGGCCGCGGCGCTCAACTTCTTCGACACGCTCATCATCGCCGGCAAATACCAGGTCAAGCCGCCATTCCCGTTCTCGCCGGCCGCGGAATTCGCAGGGCCGGTGATGAGCATCGGCGCGGGCGTCACGGGCTTTGCGCCGGGCGACCGCGTGCTCGGCTATGGCGGGCATGGGGCGGCGCGCGAGCAGGTCGCGATCGCGGCCGAGCGGCTGGTGAAGTTGCCCGACAGGCTCGACTTCGACCGCGCCGCGGGTCTGACCGTCATCTACGGGACGACGCTGCATGCGCTGAAGGACCGCGGCAGGCTCAAGCCCGGCGAGACGCTCGCGGTGCTCGGCGCGTCCGGCGGTACCGGGCTCGCGGCGGTCGAGATCGGCAAGCTGATGGGCGCGCGCGTGATTGCCTGCGCGTCGTCCGACGACAAGCTTGCCTTCGCGCGCGAGCACGGCGCCGACGAAACGCTGAACTACGCCACCGAAGACCTGAAGGACGCCCTGCGGCGCCTGACCGGGGCTAAGGGCGCCGACGTGATCTACGACCCGGTCGGCGGCTCGTATGCGGAAGCCGCGCTGCGCTCGATCGCCTGGCAGGGCCGCTTCCTGGTGATCGGCTTTGCGGCCGGCGAGATACCGAAGATCCCGCTCAACCTCGCGCTGCTGAAAGGTTGCGACATCGTCGGCGTGTTCTGGGGCGCGTTCACCGAGCGCGAGCCGAAGGCCCATCAGGCCAACATGGCGGACCTCGTGCGCTTCGCCGCCGAGGGCAAGCTCTCGGCGCATGTGCATCAGGTCTATCCGCTGGAGCGGACCGCCGAGGCGCTGCATGCGCTGGCGCAGCGCAAGGTGATGGGGAAGGTGATTTTGAGGCCGTAGTCCTCCGGGGAGCCACGCATCCGGTCGCCCGACTGAGCTCGTATGGCGTTTTCGAGCGAAGTGGATACCGGTTCGCGTGAAGAAAACGCGTCAGAGCAAAAAGTTAGAGCGTCGGTTCTGATTTCATGAGAACCGACATGGCTCTCGACGCGCCCAATCCATCTGATGAGACGTGCCGAGCATTCGACGTGCCAGCCGAACCAGCAAACTAGAAGTTAAACCCGATGCCGGCGGTTGCCAAATGGTAGGACGTATCGCCGAAGCGAACCGTCCACTGGCTGGTGGGAGCATGGGCGGGATCCACAGTGGAGCCGAAAATCTGATCGGTGGAGCCGACGTACAGGTAGCGGTATTCGCCGAACACATAGGCGTGGTCGCCGAGGGCGACGCGAACACCGGCCTTTGCTTGTGCCGCAAAGGTCCAGACGGAGGAGTCGGGGCCCGAGTTGAAGTGGTTGATGCCCACCTCCGGCGGATTGATCTGGACGGAATCCGCGCCGTTGATGGCGACGCGGACGGCCCCCATCCCGCCGCCGATATATAGACGAAGCCACGCGCCATCGGGAT
>PLJS01000192.1 GCA_003140315.1 Hyphomicrobiales bacterium | reverse complement strand
ATGGTGATGGTCAAGCCCGGCCTGCCCTACCTGGACATTGTGCGGCGGGTTAAGGACGCCTTCGGGATGCCGACTTTCGTCTACCAGGTGTCCGGCGAGTACTCTATGATCATGGCGGCGGCCCAGAACGGCTGGCTCGACGGCGAAAAGGCGATGCTGGAGAGCCTGACGGCGTTCAAGCGGGCCGGTGCTGACGGAATTTTGACGTACTTTGCACCGATGGTGGCGCAGAAGCTCAAAGGCGGCTAGAGGGTGATTCCGAAGGCGGGGCCGGTTTTTGGATAAGATCGTGCTCGAACAAGCCGTTAGATCGTGATCTAATGCCGCCTCCGTCGAGTATCGTCCGGACGGACTGCCATGACGACGTATGAGGACCACTTAGAAGCGCGTCGCACCTCGGTCGGTGCGAAGGTGATGATTTTCGCCTTGGCGATCTTCGCCGTGCTCGGCGCGTTCTGGGCGATCGTCTGGTTCATCCGTTCCTATGTCGAGCAGCCGCGCATCAGCCTCGCGGCTCCGGTTTCGCTTGCCGCGCGCGAAAGCCGTCCCGCCGCGCCGCCAGCCGACCCACCCGCTCCGCCGCCCGTCGCGGCAGCGCCCGAGCCGGTGCAGGCGACGGAGGCGGCTCCGCCCGCGTTAGCGCGCCTGCAGGCCCCCGTAACTCCGCAGGCAGCACCGGCCGTGACGGCGCAGACCGCCCCCCCGGCGCAGCAGGCGGCCGCTGATCCGCAGGCCACCGGGGCGATCGCCGACCGCTGGCTGCCCGTTCCGCAAACTCCCACCGCAGCGGCGCCGGCCCAACCCGCGGCGCCCATGGCGATGTTCGCACCAGTGCCGGCGCCGGCCGATGAGCAGCCCTCAACCGCTGCCAGCGACGATGCGGCGAGCACCGAGGTCGTGGCCGTCATGGAGCCCGCGATCACCGGGCCTGTCCCGACGCCGCGGCGCAGGCCGCCGCCGGGGACGCAGGCGCGCCTGCACGAGCCACCGATCCCACGGCCCCGTCCCGACGGCCCGGCGACGCAGAACGTGTGGACCGCCGTGCCGGTGCAGGACGACCGTTTCCCGCAGCAATAGCGCTATTCCATCGCGCCGCCGGCATCGATCCGGTGCGGCATGAATTCAGCCAGTTCGCGCTCGATCTCGTCGGCGTGGCGCGCGTCGCGCGTCTCGACCGTCACGTCGAGCCGCGTGCCCTTGGCCGGCACGTCGAGGAACAGGCGGCGGTGGTCGACCTCGAGGATGTTCGCGCCGAGTTCGCCGAGCCGGGTCGCGATCATGCCGAGCACGCCCGGGCGGTCCGAGATCGTCAGGCGGAACGACACGATCCGGTCCTCGCGCTCCAGTTCGCGCACCATGATCGAGGCGAGAATGCGCGGATCAATATTGCCGCCGCACAGGATGAGCCCGACGGTCTTGCCGGCGAAGCGCTGCGGGTGGGCCAGCATGGCGGCAAGGCCGGCCGCCCCTGCCCCCTCCGCCATGGTCTTCTGCAGCGTCATGAACGCATTCACGGCACGCTCGAGCTCGCCCTCTTCGACCAGAACAATGTCGAGCTCGAACGCGCGCACGACCTGTTCGGTGAGCTTGCCGACATTCTTCACCGCGATACCTTCGGCGAGCGTCGGCCCGCCGCAGGCTCGGTTCTCACCACGCAGCGCGTTCCACATCGAGGGATAGAGCGCGCACTCGACGCCGATGATCTCAATTCCCGGCTTGATGGCGCGCGCCGCGATCGCATTGCCGGCGATCAGCCCGCCGCCGCCGATCGGCACCACCAGCATGTCGAGGCCGGGCACGTCTTCCAGCATTTCGAGCGCGATCGTTCCCTGCCCGGCGATCACGCGCTCGTCGTCGTACGGGTGCACCCAGACGAGACCCCGCTCGCGCGCGATCGCCTCGGCGCGCACCTGCGCGTCGGCGACGCTCTCGCCGTCGAGCACCACGGTCGCGCCATGCGCCTCGGTCGCCGCCACCTTCACGAACGGCGTCGTCACCGGCATCACGATCGTCGCCGGGATGCGCAGGCGCTTGGCGTGATAGGCGACCGCCTGCGCGTGATTGCCGGCCGACATGGCGATCACGCCGCGCGCGCGCTCCGCGTCGTCGAGCGAGGCGAGCTTCGCCAGCGCGCCGCGCTCCTTGAACGAGTTCGTGACCTGCAGGTTCTCGTATTTGACGTAGACCTCGGCGCCGGTGAGCGCGGAGAGCTTCGGGGCCGGCAGCATCGGCGTGCGCAGCACCTGGCGGCCGATGATGCGTTGCGCGGCCTCGATGTCGGCGAGCGTTATCATGATCGTTCTTTCAGCCTCTGGACGCGTCCGCGCGAGGCGACTTCTCTCGGTCGGCTTGCCCGACAAGCAATTCCCGAAACGCCTTGATTTCGCTGGTCACGAAATCGCAGAAGGCGCGCACACGGGGCGTGCGCCGCATGTCGCGGTGGATAAGCAGATAGAACGGCAGCCTGAGTTCGGGTATCGAATCGAACAATCGAGCGAGATCGGGTTCGCGCTCCACGGCGATGACTGGAAGGGGCGACACTCCAGCACCGGATTTCACCGCCAGCACCAGCGCAGGCACGCTGGTACAGCGCGCCGCGACGCGAGCATGCGGCGCGGTTCTCATCATCCAGCGCGCGGCGGTATGGTCGGCGATGGCGCCATCGAACTGGATGACGTCGTGCTTGTCGATGTCCGCGAGCGCCTTCGGCGAACCGCGCCGTTCGATGTAGGAGCGGCTGGCAAACACCGCCCATGGCACTTCGGCGATCTTGCGCGCAACCAGCGCATTGTCCTGCGGCGCGCTGGTGCGGAATGCGATGTCGGCCTCTCCTTTGCCGAGATCGAGCGTCCGATCGACCATGAGGAGTTCGACGCGCAGGCCCGGATAACGCGCGTGAAATGCATCCAATAGCGGAGACTTCATTAGCCGGTAACCGGCCGTCTCAGGGCATGTCACCCGAACCGTACCGGTAAGCTCGGTCTCGCGTGACGCAGCGTGGCGTTCGAGGTCGGTGATGGCCGTCTCGACGCGCTCGGCGAATGGGCGCAATTCCTCACCGAGGCGCGTCAGCCGATAGCCGCCCGTGAGCCGTTCGAACAGTCGCCGGCCAAGCTGCCGTTCGAGCTCGGCGACCCGGCGATGCACCGTGGATTGATTGAGGCCGAGCGCCTTCGCGGCGCGGATCGTGCTGCCTTGACGGGCGACCGCCAGAAAATGACGCAGGTCGTTCCAGTCGAACATCCTTTGGTTATGCAATTTTGCTCCGCGAGTTGGCAATCTCGCTGCTTCCCGGGCGGATCGTGCGGGCCAATAGTTTCTCGCCACCGGCTCTGAGAGAAAGGGCAGCCGCATGATCCCCCCGAACATTCAACGCCGATCCGCACTGCTGGGCGCCGCCGGTTTCGCCATCGGATATGCGCTGTTGCCTGGCAAGGCCCGCGCTCAAACGGCAGCGCCTCGGGGTTACGTGCTCGGTCCAAGCGAGGGCGAACACCTGATCCAACGCGGAGGAAATATCTTCATCAAGGCCGATCCCACCAAGGGCTCCAACGGCCTCGCGATGGGAACCCAGCAGGTACTCGCCGGTGTCGGGATTCCCGTTCACCGGCACTTCGAAATGGATGAAGTCTTCTATGTCATCGACGGCAGCGGCACCTTCGTCCTGAATGATGTCCGCCACGCCATCGAGAAAGGTCATTCGATCTTCATTCCCAAGAACGCCTGGCACGGCTTTGAGAATCCCGATCGGGAGCTGCTCCTGCTTTGGATTGTCGCGCCTCCCGGGCTGGAAGCCTTTTTCCGTGAGGTCGCGACCCGCCCCGGCATAGCGCCGACACCGCGAACCAAGGAGCAACTGAACGAGATTGCGCGCCGATACGCGACGGAATTCAGATGATCGAGGGGCGCCGGGTCACACGTCCCGCGGCTTCGGTCCCGAGAAACCCAGCAGCCCGCCCGGCCGCAGCACGAACACCACGATCAGCAGCGAATAGACCACGATATCGCGCGCCGTGATGTCGAAATAGGCCGACCATGCGGCTTCGATCAGCGCCACGCAGATGCCGCCGAGGAAGGCACCGGGCACCGAGCCGATGCCGCCGATGACCGCGGCCACGAGCGCTTTCAGGCCGAGCATCGTGCCCATCGAGAACGAGACGTTGCCGTAATAGACCGCGACGATCCAGCCGGCGAGCCCGGCGCAAAGGCCGGCCAGCACGAAAGTCGAGGCCATGAGCCGGCCGGGGTCGACGCCGAACAGCGCAGCCGTTCCGGGATCGTCGGCGAAAGCCCGCCAGGCGCGGCCGAAGCACGACCGCGCGAGCAGCCACAGCACCGCGAATGCCGCAACCAGCGCCGCCGACACGACGACGATCTGCATCGGCGTCACCGTGACGACGAAGCTGCCCCCACGCGCGAGCGCGATCGGCTCGCTGAACGTCGGCGGCATCCAGCGCTCGCGCGGCCCTTGCGCAGCACGCAGGAACTCCTGCGCGGTCAGCGCCACGGCGGCGGTCGCGATCAGGATCGGCTGGCCGAGGCGATGGCGCGCATGCAGCGGCGCGACCACCAGGCGCCCAACCACCGCGCTCCATCCGGCCGAGAGCCCCGCCGCGACCGCGAGCGCGACCGCAAGCCCGCCGAGCGGATCGGTAAAGCCGAGCGCGACGACCGCGGCGACCGAGCCGATCGCCCCATAGGCGCCGAGCACGGTGATCTCGCCGAACGCGAGGTTGAGCCGCCCGACGAGGCCGTAGATCAGCGAATAGGCGGTCGCGAGCAGCGCATAGATCGAGGCGAGCGCAAGCGCATTGACGAGTTGCTGCAGCGCGTAGGCAACACCGGTGGGAAGGCGCGGCAGACTGCTGAGTTGATCCGGCGGCGGCAGCTCGGCTTCGGCCGCCGCGAGCCAGAAGCGCTTGAGATAGAGGAGCCGCGCGGCCCCGAGCGGAACGCCGTCGCTCTCGACCGCCACGAGATCGAGCCGGTCGGCCTCGAACGTCGTGCCGCCGAAGCCGCAGGCCGCAACGTGCACCCGATTGGCCGCGCCCGGCTCGCGCGCCGCATAGTCGATGCGCAGGCCAGCCTTGCCGAGCGCGGCCGGTGAGACGCGGATTTCGCGCAGCGCCGTCCCCTCCGGATGCAGCGCCGGGAGCACTTGGCGGCAGAGCCGCAATTGCTCGGAATCGAACGGCGCGGCGCAACCCGCCAGGAACAAGACAACGGGCAACAGCAGGAGCAGACCGGGGCGGCATGCCGCGCGCATGGCGCAACGATACGCCAAGGCGTCCATGGCGTCGCGCGGGGACTGCCCCTTGCGCCGCGTGCCCCATGCCCTCATTTTCCATCAGGATTCGTGGAGGTCGCCATGACAATGCCTGGGAGCGAGCCCAAGCGGATGGGCTTTTCGGTCGACCTGAAGCCGCACGCCTACGATCCGGCGACCCAGCCGGAACTGTTCGTGGGCGTGCGCGAGCGGCGCATCTTCGCCTTCGTGATCGACCTGTTCCTGATCGGCGTGCCGCTGATCTTCGTCGCACTCTTCATCTTCATGTTCGGGCTGGTGACGCTCGGCCTCGGCTGGCTCTTGTTCTGGCTGATGGGGCCGCTGTCGGTGATCTGGGCGCTGATTTATTACGGCCTCACCTTCGGCAGCGCGGCCTCGGCCACCATCGGCATGCGGATGATGGATATCGAGATGCGCACCTGGTACGGCGCGCCGGCCTATTTCCTGCTCGGCTCGGTCCACGCCATCGCCTATTGGGTGACGGTGTCGTTCCTCACGCCCTTCATCCTGGTCGTCACCCTGGTCAACGACCGCAAGCGGCTGTTGCACGACATGCTGGTGGGCACGATCGTGATCAACAATGCCGCACGGGCAAGCATGCTGCGGGCGGGAGCCAGACCCCTTTGACGAGGGCGCCGGGGCGCGCAATCCTGTGAGTCGGGAGCGAGAATCCCGCCGAAGGGTTGACCCCGCAACGTGACCCAGCATTCGCGCGATACGCCGCAATTCTACCTGACCGCGCCGTCGCCGTGCCCGTATCTGCCGGGCAAGGAGGAGCGCAAGGTCTTCACGCATCTGGTCGGCGAGCGGGCGGGCGACCTCAACGACCTGCTCACCCATGGCGGCTTCCGCCGCAGCCAGTCGATCGCCTACCGGCCGGCCTGCGAGGCCTGCCGCGCCTGCATCTCGACGCGGGTGATCGCGGAGGCGTTCCGGCCCTCGCGCGGCATGCGCCGGATCGTCGCGGCCAACACCGATATCGTCGGCGACATGCGGGTGCCGGTGCCGACCTCGGAGCAGTATTCGGTGTTCCGCGGCTATCTCGACCACCGCCACTTCGACGGCGGCATGGCAGATATGACCGTGCTCGACTACGCCATGATGGTCGAGGACAGCCACGTCCAGACCAAGCTGGTCGAGTACCGCGCCAAGGGGCCGGACACAGGCTTCACCGGCTGCGGCGCGGGGCCGCTGCTCGGCGTCGCGCTGACCGATGTGCTCAGCGACGGGCTCTCGATGGTCTATTCGTTCTACGATCCCGAATACCGCAACCGCTCGCTCGGCACCTTCATGATCCTCGACCACATCGCGCGCGCGCGCCGCATGGGGCTCGCCTACGTGTATCTCGGCTACTGGGTGAAGAATTCCCGCAAGATGGACTACAAGGGCCGCTTCCTGCCGCAGGAGCGGCTGCTGCCAGACGGATGGACGCGGGTGGAGGCGTGAGGTGCGACACCTCCAACCTGATTACGCAGGCTTGATTCCGGCGAGCTTGACGACCTTGCTCCACTTCTCGACTTCCGACGTCACATAGGCGTCGAACTCCTTCGCGGCGAACACCAGCGGCGTGGTTGCGACATCGGCGAGCCGCGCCTTCACGGCCGGATTCGCCAGCCCCGCATTCAGCTCCCGATTCAGTCTCTCGATGATCTCCGGAGGCGTCCCCCGCGTCGTGCCGACGCCGCCCCAGGCACTCGCCTCGTATCCGGAAACGCTCTCGCCGATGCTCGGCACATCCGGAAACATGCTCGTTCGCGCGCCACAGATGCCCAGTGCGCGCAGCGCGCCCGATTGAAAGGGCGGGCGCGCGCCGGTCGACACGTCAATGCCGACCTGCACCTGTCCGCCGATAAGGTCGGTGGTCATGGGAGCGCCGCCGCGATAGGGCACGTGAATCATCTTGATGCCGGCCATCATCTTGAACAGTTCGCCGGCGACATGGGAGGTCGATCCGGTCCCGTAGGAGGCGAGCGTGCTCTTGCCCGGCTCCGCCTTCGCCAGCGCGATCAATTCGGGGATAGTCTTTGCGGGAAGCGAGGGGTTCGCCTCCATCACCAGCGGAAAATCGACCAAGCCGGCGATCGGCGCGATGTCGCGCACAAGATTGAAGGGAAGCGAGTCGTAGAGCGACGCGTTGATCGCGGCCGAAGACGGGAGCCACAGCAGCGTATATCCGTCGGCCGGAGAACTGGCCACATGCTGCACCGATATGTTGCTGGCGCCGCCCGGCCGGTTTTCGACGACGACCGGCTGACCGAGCCGTTCGGCAAGCCACGCGGCCATGATGCGGCTGATGATGTCGCCCCCGCCGCCGGCGGCAAATCCGACGACCCAGCGGAGCGGCCTCACCGGATATGATTGTGCGAACGCGTTGCGCGAAATGGCCGGGAGCGCTGCCGCCCCCGCAGCCAGGCGCAGAATCCGTCTGCGTGAAATTTTCACGGCGCCCCCCAATCCGAGCCGCCGGATTGAGCGTCCGGTCTCCGCCCTCGAACAAGCCTATGTCATGGGGTGGTCATGAGGAAGAGTGGGCAGCGCCGACGATCGGATGAAGCGATGGAATACGGGGACGGGATTGCACGCCCGTCAGCGGTGTGACAAATTATGTGATCGGGCGACTGCAGCGCTGATGAGCTTCAGCATGACTGAAACGGTCGCCGCCGATACACCCGCAGCCGGACGAAGATCGGCGTTGATAGCGCTCGGCGCAATCGTGCTCGGCGCCCTTGCCATTCGCCTGTGGAATATCGATCAGAACGGCTACGGCACCGAGTACTACTCGGCCGGCGTTCGCAGCATGCTGGCGAGCTGGCACAACTTTTTCTTCAATTCGTTCGATCCGGCCGGCTTCGTCTCGCTCGACAAGCCGCCGCTCGCATTCTGGATCCAGGCCGCGAGCGCAAAGTTGTTCGGTTTCGGCAGCCTGAGCCTTTTTCTTCCGCAGGTGCTCGAAGGCGTCCTTGCGATCGTGGTTCTCTACCACCTGGTGCAACGGCACTTCGGCGTTGCCGCCGGGCTCGTTGCCGCGCTCGTTCTCGCCGTCAGCCCCGTCAGCGTCGCGGTCGACCGCTCCAACAACACCGAAAGCCTGCTCATTCTCGTGCTGCTGCTCGCCGTCTGGGCGCTGGTGTGCGCGACGGAACGCGGGAGCCTGCGTCTTCTCGTGCTGGCCATGGGGCTGGTCGGCGTGGCGTTCAACGTCAAGATGGCCGCTGCCTTCGTGATCGCCCCGACGCTCGCGCTCATCTACCTCGTGGGCGCGCCGGTCCTGCTGAAATCGCGCCTCGCGCACCTCGTCGTCGCAGGCATCGCGCTCGGCGCCGTCTCGATATCATGGGTCACCGCCTACGACCTCGCCGCGCCGGACAACCGGCCCTTCGCCGGCGGCACGCGCGGCAATTCGATGATCGAGCTCGCCGTATGGGGCAACGGACTGAACCGTTTCCTGCCCTCCGAAGCGAGAGTCCGGCGCAACGCGGCCGCCGCGCCGAATGCACCCCAGCCGCAGCAGGGTCACCGCTTCCGTGACAACGTGCCGGCGGGGTTGCTGCGCCTCGCCGCGCCCGAGCTCGCCGGACAGTTCGGCTGGCTGCTGCCGCTCGCGGTGATCGGGTTTATCGTCGCGCTCCTGCGCGCGCCGCCACGATGGCCGCTCGATCCCCCTCGCCTGACGCTCGTTCTCTGGGCCGGCTGGGCGCTGAGCTATGGCGCCGTGTTCAGCTTCGATTCCGGACCCTTCCACGCCTATTACCTGTCGATGCTAGCGCCGCCGCTTGCCGCACTCACGGGCATCGGCCTCGTCGCGCTGTGGAGTCGCTATTGGTCCGGTGGAGGGCTGGCACTCTTGCTTGTCCTGGCACTTGCACTGACGGCAGCCTGGCAGGCCTACCTGGAATACGGCTATCTCGGCACGACCGCGGACTTCCGGACATGGCTGTTCGCCGCGCTGGTCGCCGGCACGGTCGTATCCATTGCCGGCCTCATCGTTGCGCGACGACGCGTGCCGCGCCTGGCGCCCGTCGCGCTCGCGGCCGGTCTCGCGGCACTCCTGGTCACGCCCGTCGCATGGGCGCTGAGCACCGTGCTTGTGCGCGGCAGCGGGGCGCTTCCTTCTGCGAGCATCGCCACACTGGCCGGCGTCGACGAGCGGCCGCGGCGGCGCATCGCGGCGGACTTCGGCATCGCGACGGGTGATCAGAAGCTGCTTGCTTTCCTCACGGCCAATCGTGCCAACGCGCGCTTCCTGCTCGCGACGCCGAACGCGCGGCTGGCGGCGCCGATCATCATCCGGACCGGCGAGCCCGTGATGGCGATGGGCGGCTTTTCCGGCGCGGACCGCATCCTCACGCGCGAAGCGTTGACGCAGATCGTGGCGGACGGAGGCGTGCGGTTCGTGATGATCGTCACGCCCGATCCCTCACGCCCGACGGGATTCCGCGATGCCCGCGGCGCGATGTTTGCCGAATGGGCGCAAGCTGCCGGACGGGTGATCGATCCTGCGCTGTGGCGCTCGCAGCCTGCATCCGACGAAGCTGGGCCACGCCCACGCCGCCGGGACGATCAGATGCAACTCTACGATCTCAAACCGGAAATCGGCCTGAACCCAGCGTAACCGGAAGGCGACGTCGGGCGGATCGCGCCTTACTTGCCAGGCGGCACCGTCGTGATGCCGGGTCCCGGCGCGCCCTCGTTCGCCCGCTGCGCCTTGCGCTCAAGCATCCGGTCGGCGATCGCGACCTTGCAGGCCGCGGACAACTCCGCGCGGTGCTCGCGCATGCAATCCCGGATGCGTCCGCCGCCCGGCTGCAGTGACCCGCACAGCGTCTGGATATCGCCCTGGCATGCGGCACGCACCGGGCCGCCCTGGGCCAGCGCCGCGGCAGGCGCGACGATTGCTGCCGCCAAAACGAACATTTTTGGAAGGTTCATGCTCAAGCCTCCGATTGCGATGGGCTTTCATCGCAAGCGGTCGTTAAATTCCGATTGTTTTTGTTGCGACAATTTAGCTTCAAACGCCGGTAATCCGCGCCGGCACGGTTCCGTCGGACTATCGGATCATTCGCCGCAGCACATCGTCCTTCTTGACGAAGTGGTGCCACAGCGCGCCGAGAATGTGCACGACCACCAGCGCCGCCAGCACATAGGCGAGCACCTTGTGCGTGTCCTCGAGCGAGCGGTGCAGCGACTTGTCGCCGACGATCGCCGGGATGGTCAGGCCGAGCACGTCCTTGTCCATCGGCGCGCGCATGGTGCCGGCGAGCGGCCGACCAACGTCGTGGCGAACATCAGGAGATAAAGCCCGATATGCGCGAGCCGCGCCGAGATCTCCTCCCAGCGTGCGAAGGGCGCCGGATAGGCCGGCACCGGATTGAACCAACGCCACAGCGTGCGCAACACGAGCAGCACGAGGAAGTCGTACCCGAGCGCCGCATGCCCGGCGTAATGCACGAGCCGATCAGGCCCCCGCGGCGCCAGATGCGTCATCCACCAGCCATGGCCGAGCAGCAGCAGGATCAGGATCGCGCCGATCCAATGCAGCGTCTTCGCAGGCCAGCCCCACGCTACCGTCGAATTGCGCAGCATGTTTTTCCTTTTGATATCGGGCGTATCGCGGCGTCAGCGCGGGCCGATCTCGGATACGCTCATCACGATGGGCGCGTGATGTGCGCACCGAACGGCTGCCCGACCACCACGATATTGCGCCCGACGGAGCGCTCGATCCGGCGCTGGATGGCATCGTCGGCGGAGAAAAGCTGAAGCTTGCGCGTGCCGCCGACGGCGTCCTCATCCTCCGCGCCGTCGAGGCAGACCGGCGCAGCAAGCTGCAGGATGTAGCCGGTCTCGGGCCGGCCGGCCGCGTCGTGGAAGCGCCCGACGGTCAGACGTCCCTCAGCGCGCATGTCGGCCATCGCCTTCATGCAATCCGCGTGCGCGGCGCCCGCGCCGAGCACCGTCGCGATGACGCCTGCGAGGAGAGCGAGCCGATGGGTCATGATCATTCCTTGCCAACTGTGCGCGGCGGACGGATGGCGGGAGGGTGCGGCAGGATTGCGGCGGCGGGAGATCGAGCATAGCGCGTGCGCTGGCCACGTCGCACCGCTCTTGTTTGGAATTACTTGAACTTGTTGCTTCGCGGGAAGCCTTTCGGTGCGAGCCGGCCTGCATCGGCGCGATTGCCGCGCCAGTCGGTGAGCTCCTTCAGCGTCATCGAGAACGCGCGGCCGGCGGAGTCGCTCCAGACGAGTCCGTCACTCCCCTTGAACGTCTTCACGTCGGAGAGGCCGCCGTCCTTGTAGCGCTGCAGCCGCACGCCCGAGCCGCGCGCCATTTCGGGCAACTGCTCAAGCGCGAAGATCACCATCTTGCGATTGTCGCCGATGCTCGCGACCTGCTCGCCCTCGATGGTCGTGACGCTGCGTGCCTCGTCAGGCGCCTTCACGTTGAGGATCTGCTTGCCCTTGCGCGTCGTGCCGAGGCATTCGTCCTCGGCGACCACGAAGCCGCGCCCCTCATGGCTCGCGACCAGGAATTTCCGCCCGCCCTGGAACGGGAACACCGTGATCAGGTCGGCCTCCTGCTCGAGGTCGATGAAGAGCCGCACCGGCTCGCCATGGCCGCGCCCGCCGGGCAGCTTGCCGGCTTCGAGCGTGTAGAAGCGCCCGTTGGTGGCGAAGATCAGGCACTTCGAGGTGGTCTCGGCGAAGAACGAGAGCTTCAGCCTGTCGTCCTGCTTGAACACGATGTTGGCGAGGTCCTCGACATGGCCGCGCAGCGCGCGCACCCAGCCCTTCTCCGAGACCACGACCGTGATCGGCTCGCGCACGACCATCGCTTCCTCGATCGCGGCCTCGTCGTGCTCCGGGGCATCGGCGAAGTCGGTGCGGCGCTTGCCGAGCGGTGTCTTCTTGCCGAACGCCTCGCGCAGCGCCTTGATCTCACCGGTGATCGTCGCCCATTGCTGCTTCTCCGAGCCGACCAGCTCTTCCAGAGTCTTCTTCTCGGCGCGCAGCGCCTTGTCTTCGCTGCGGATCTCCATCTCTTCGAGCTTGCGCAGGTTGCGCAGCCGCATGTTGAGGATGGCGTCGGCCTGCACGTCGGAAAGCTTGAACGCCTTCATCAACACCGGTTTCGGCTCGTCCTCGCTGCCGGATGATCTTGATCACCTCTGTCGAGGTTGAGGTACGCGATCAGATAGCCGCCGAGCATTTCCAGCCGGTGCTCGATCTGCTTGAGCCGATGGCGTGAGCGCCGCAGCAGCACATCGCGGCGATGATCGAGCCATTCACGCAGGGCTTCGGCGAGGCCAATCACCTTCGGGATGCGGCCCTTCACCAGCACGTTCATGTTGAGCGGGATGCGGCTTTCGAGCTCGGTGAGCTTGAACAGGCTCTCCATCATCAGCGCCGGATCGACGGTGCGCGCACGCGGCTCGATCACGAGGCGGATGTCCTCGGCCGATTCGTCGCGCACGTCGGCGACCAGCGGCAGCTTCTTCTCGTTGATGAGCTCGGCGATGCGCTCGACCAGACGCGACTTCTGCACCATCCACGGGATTTCCGTGATGACGACCAGCCAGGTGCCGCGCCCTGAATCTTCCTGGGCCCAGCGCGCGCGCACGCGGAACGAGCCGCGCCCGGTCGCATAGGCCTCGGCGATCTCGGCGCGCGGATCGACGATCAGCCCGCCGGTCGGGAAATCGGGGCCCGGCACGTATTTCAGCAGCGACCTGCTCTTGGTCTCAGGCTTCTCGATCAGGTGCAGCGCGGCGTCGCACAGCTCCGCGACATTGTGCGGCGGGATCGACGTCGCCATGCCGACCGCGATGCCCTGCGCGCCGTTCGCCAGCAGATTGGGGAACGCGGCCGGCAGCACGACAGGCTCTTCGGACTGCCCGTCATAGTTCGCGCGGAACTCGACCGCGTCCTCGTCGATGCCATCGAGCAGCAGCCGCGCGACCTCGGTCATGCGCGCCTCGGTGTAGCGCATGGCGGCGGGGTTATCGCCGTCGATATTGCCGAAATTGCCCTGCCCGTCGACCAGCGGATAGCGCGAACTGAAATCCTGCGCGAGGCGCACCAGCGCGTCGTAGATCGCCTCGTTGCCGTGCGGATGGAACGTGCCCATCACGTCGCCGACGATTTTCGCGGATTTCTTGAACGTGGTGCCGGGGTCGAGCCGCAACAGCCGCATGCCGTAGAGGATGCGGCGATGCACGGGCTTGAGCCCATCGCGCGCGTCCGGCAGCGCGCGGTGCATGATGGTGGAGAGCGCGTAGGCGAGATAGCGCTCTTCGAGCGCGTCGCGCAGCGCGACCTCCTGCACCTCATTGCGTTCCGGCGGGGGAATCAGCTCTTTGCCCATGTGGCACAGGTACTGCCCGTCCGCCGGATGAACAAGGCGTGAATGAACCGGCCACGAGTTCTTCCCAATTTGCAGCGTATCTTGACGCACCTGCCGGTTACGGCCACGCGGCTTTGGCCGGCGGTGGTTCGCGGACGTCGCCTAAGCATGTTCGCCGTCGTGTAAGCGCGCTGCGGTCCGGGGGGCGGAAACGTCACACTTCCTCAAAACAAGGAGAGACACCATGCGTGCGATTTTTGTCGCCGTGATTCTTGCGGCCGGCATCGGCCTCGTCGGCACCTCCGGCGCATACGCTGCGCCCGCCAACGGCCTGAGCATCGGTACCGCAGCCGCCAATGCCACGCTCATCGACCAGGCGCAGCGCTGCCGTTGCGTCGAGCGTCGCTGGAACGGCTCGTGCAAGCTGCGCGTCTGCCGCGACAACTGGTAACGGCCCTACCCTGACCCTCCCCTGCAAGCGGGGGAGGCATAGCAGGAGTGCAA
Source organism: Hyphomicrobiales bacterium (assembly GCA_003140315.1). Taxonomy (GTDB): domain Bacteria; phylum Pseudomonadota; class Alphaproteobacteria; order Rhizobiales; family Xanthobacteraceae; genus PALSA-894. The sequence goes on along the minus strand of PLJS01000192.1, from coordinate 17,913 downwards.
GGCCGGTCGTTCGCGACCGGCCCTTTTCGTCAGCTCACAGCCAGCGCCGGCCGCTCGCGTAGCACGGCCGCGATGAAATGCTCGCGTGCGTCGGGCAGTGCGCCACCACGCGGCTCGAGCACATGGCGCACGAGAAAGAAGCCTGTGAGCGCGAAGGCCGCCGCAATCTCGTCCGACTCCGGCCGCGACGGCACTTCGTCCACGCGCAGGAATGCCGGCAAGGCCAGCAGGCGGTCGCGCCATGGCTCGCCCGCGGCGCGCGAGACGGCGCGGCCGGTCTTCGGCGACACGTAGATGAGATCGGCCAGCGCTCCGGTCGCCGCGCAGGCATCGAGATCGAGGCCGAACCCGAGCTCGGTCAGCAGCGCAAGCTCGAAACGCGCGACCAGCGCGGCCGCAATCGCGCGGTCCTCGAAGTGATCCAGGATCGCGGCGAGCGTGTCGTGCACGGCTTCGTGCGGATCGCGCTCCGGCAACAGGCGGCAGAGCGCTGCGAGATGCGTGATCCCATAGGCCGCATATGCGGTGCCCATCAGCGCGCCTGCGCGCGACTGCGCGGTCTCGACCGTGAAATGCCCGAGATGATCGTCGAGCCGCGCCCGCCAGGTCGCGCGCACGCCATTGCCCGGCTGCAGCACCGGGCGCAGGCGCGAGCCGGCCCCTCCCCGCACCAGTCCGAGATGGCGCCCGTGCGTGCGCGTCATCACCTCCAGGATGGCATTCGCCTCCCCGTGACGGCGCGTTCCCAGCACGATCGCTTCGTCAGTCCATTCCATGTGCGGTTCTCTTACCGAGGCATAGCGGGATTCTCGGTCCGGTACCCGCGTTTCTTGCGCGCCGGCGCCGGAAACATGTTGGTCTTGTTGTCAGCGACGAAGCACCGATAGTAATCGGCGGCCTTGAGCCGCTCCGCCGCACAGCGCGCGGCCGGATCGAGGTCCTCCGGCGTCCGGTAGCCCATATAGGGCGCGATCATGTAGCGGACCGAGCCGTCGGGCGCGCTGCCGAAGCGATCGATGCGGCCTTTCAGCGATGGGTCGACGCCGAGGATCGCGTCGCGCAGCACGTCGCCTTGCAAAAAATTGTCCGGCAACTGGTCGAACGGTCCATCGAAGTAATTGTTGGCGCGCCAGTTCCCCTCGAACACGCCGATCAGGATTTTGCGGTTGAGCCGGTCGTCGCGGTAGAACGCAAAGCCCGTGCGCTTGCCGATGATGATGCGGTCGCTGCTTTTTGCGGCGAAGAACTGCTCGGAGACTTTCACCGTCTCATCAAGCAGATAGTGGAACACCTTCAGTTTCGAATTGTAGGTAAGAAAGAACCGCACGCCGGACTCATCGAAGATCGGACCGATGAAGGTCTCGTCGGGACCAAGCGCGTCCACCGGCGGCTTGACCTGGGACAGGTCGTTGAGCGCGAAGACGACCTGCTTGCCCTGGTAGCTGACCCGATAGGCGAGCGGCTCGATCTTCTCGACGGTCACGCCATGCGAGGCGTCGAGTAGCACGTAATTCACGGGCGAAGCGTCGTACCACTGCGATGTGTCTTCGTAGTAGGCGAAGTTGAGCTTGCCGTCGTCGCGCGTGCGTGCATCGAGCCGCAAGTTGCCGGCGTAGCGGATTCCGCCCTGCATGAAACCGAAATAGTAATAGTTCTCGGTCGGATAGACGGTGACGCGCGGCGGCAGATTGGCGAACACGAAGCCGAACACCGCCATCCGATCGTCGACATCGAGCGCGGTCGCGCGCGCGAGCGTCTCAACATAGGCCTGGTTGGTCTCGAGCGCCGGCTGCGGCCGGTCCTCTGCACCTACGGGGCCGGCGGCAAGCACGGCAAGTATCAACAGCGTCGTAGCCCGCATGAGCGAAACGATATGCGGGACGCAAACGCCGGATTTCGCTGCGCTCATCCGGGCTACGAACAAGAGGTATGCGGTCAAGCCGCTCACTCCTTGGGAAACTCCAGCCCCATACCGCGATAGCGCTCGGGGTCGTCGCCCCACCCTTCGCGCACCTTCACGAACAGAAATAAGTGCACTTTCTGCTCGGTGAGCTCCGCGATCTCCTTGCGCGCCTCGGCACCGATCGCCTTGATGGTCGCGCCGCCCTTGCCGAGCACGATCTTGCGCTGGCTCTCGCGCTCCACATAGATCGTCTGCTCGATGCGCACCGCGCCGTCGCGCAATTCCTTCCAGCTCTCGGTCTCGACCGTCGACTGGTAGGGCAGTTCCTGGTGCAACCGGTCGAACAGCTTCTCGCGCGTGATCTCGGCCGCAAGGCTGCGCATCGGCGCGTCGGAGATCTGGTCCTCCGGGTAGTGCCACGGCCCGGCGGGAGCGTGCTGCGCAAGCCATTGCTTGACGTCCTCGACGCCGTCGCCCGAAAGCGCCGACACCATGAACGTCACGGCGAATACGGCCGTGTCATTGGCGCGCTGGGCGAGCGCCAGCAGCGCCGACTTCTCCATCAGATCGACCTTGTTGAGGATGAGGAGTTTCGGCTGGCGCACCTCGCCGAGCCTTCCGAGCACGCCCTCGGCTTCCTCGTCGATCCCCTTCTTGGCGTCGATCAGCAGCGCGACGATATCGGCATCGTGCGCGCCGCTCCAGGCGGTCGTCACCATGGCGCGGTCAAGCCGCCGGCGCGGCGCGAAGATGCCGGGCGTGTCGATGAAGACGAGTTGCGTGGTGCCCGCCGTCGCGATCCCGCGCACGAGCGCGCGCGTGGTCTGCACCTTGCGGCTGACGATCGAGATTTTCGCGCCGACCAGCGCATTGATCAGCGTCGATTTGCCGGCGTTCGGCGCGCCGATCAGCGCGACGAAGCCGCAACGGGTCTGCGAACCGTCATCCTGAGGTGGCGACCGCAGGTCGCCCTCGAAGGAGGGCGGCGCCGTCGCCCTTCGAGGCTCGTCGGCTGTGCCTCCTCGCTCCTCAGGGTGACGGCTCGGAGGTTTACCCATTCGCCGCATCCATCGCCACGCCCTCGCGCGCCAGCATCTCGGCGGCAGCGGCCTGCTCGGCGGCGCGCTTCGAGGCGCCGGTCCCCTCCGCCGGCGCGCTATCGGCGATCTCGACCGCCACGCGGAACTTCGGACTATGGTCGGGGCCGGAGCGCTCGACCTCGCGATAGGCGGGCGTCGGCAGCCCCCGCCCCTGCGCCCATTCCTGCAGCACGGTCTTCGGATCGCGCAACGGGCCAGAGGGCTTGAGCATGCGCTCGCGCCACAGCCGCTCGATCAGCGCGGCAGCCGCCGCATATCCACCGTCGACGAAAACCGCGCCGACCAGCGCCTCGCAGGCATCGGCGAGCGTCGCGGTACGCCGCCGCCCGCCGGCATTCGATTCCGAATTGCCGAAGTTGAGCGCGGCGCCGAGATCGATCGCCCGCGCGATCTCGGCGCAGGTGTCGCGGCGCACGAGATCGGCGAGCCGGCGCGAGAGATCACCCTCGTCCGCCTTGGGGAATGCACGATAGAGCATGTCCGATACGGCGAGGCCGAGCACATGGTCGCCGAGGAACTCGAGCCGCTGATAGCTGCCGCCGCGCCCTTGCCGCCGCGCCGCCGACACGTGCGTCAGCGCGCGATCGAGCGTCGCCTTGTCGGCAAACGTGTAGGCGATCCGGGTCTCAAGCTCGTCGCGTGCCTTGGCCTTGCGGCTCATCGCACCAACGTAAACAGCCTGTCCCAGCGCACGACCCACGGCCAGCGCCACAGCTTCCACGCCGGCTCACCGCCGCCGACGGAGAAGAAGATGAGCTGCGCGCGGCCGACGATGTTGTCGATCGGCACGTAGCCGACCTGGCTCAGCACCCGGCTGTCGGTCGAGTTGTCGCGATTGTCGCCCATCATGAAGTAGTGATCGGGCGGCACGGCGTAGACCGGCGTGTTGTCGTAGAAACTGTTGTCGACGAGATCGAGCGTGTAATAGCTCACCCCGTTCGGCAGCGTCTCCTTCCAGCGCTTGATGTGCTTGATGCCGGGCCCATCTTCGGTGCCGACAAAATCCTCCGCGTGCTCGCGCTTCACCGGCACGCCGTTGATGTGCAGCAGGCCATCGATCATCTGGATCTTGTCGCCCGGCAGGCCGATCACGCGCTTGATGTAATCGGTGGAATCGTCGCGCGGCAGGCGGAACACCACGACGTCGCCGGGCTGCGGCGTCGAACCGAACGACGCGATGCGGCCGGAGAACAGCGGCGGCGAGAACGGGAATGAGTAGTGGCTGTAGCCGTAGGTGTACTTGGACACGAAGAGGTAATCGCCGACCAGCAGCGTCGCCATCATCGAGCCGGATGGGATGTTGAAAGGCTGGAACAGGAAGGTGCGAATCAGCACCGCGATGATGAGCGCGTGAACGATCACGCGCACGATTTCGCCGAATCCGCTTTCTTTCCGCTTTTGTTCGGTCGTGGTCACGCGCATCGGCCTCTGAGCTTTCGTGGGGTCTTCGCCCTCGCGTCCTTGTAGCGGCTGAGGACGATTGGCGCAACGAAGGGCGACCGCTTTGCGGCAATTTGCGGACGCCCGCGCGCGATATCGCAAGTCGTTGCGGGGACAGGGTTTTTCGAGCGCGACGGCGCGCCTAGCTGTTTCCCGGATAGGTGTTCTTCTTCAGGAGACGGGCGAGATGCGTTGCGTTCGAGGCGAGCATCGCGGTCACCCGGGCGACCTCTTTCGGGGCCTTGCGGAAGTCCTTGTATTCCTTGTCGCCGAGCGCCTCGCCGACCCAATAGGTCACGGCGCCGGCCGGGATCGTGAAGCCGACTTCGGTCAGCGCCTGGATCAATTCCGCCGCACAATGATGTGCGCCGTCCTCGTTGCCGACGACAACGACAGCCGCGACCTTGCCGTAGGACGGCATGCGGTCATGGTCGTCGGTCTCGTCGAGGAATGCGTCCATGCGCTCCATCACGCGCTTGGCGACGCTCGAGGGCTGGCCGAGCCAGATCGGCGTTGCGATGACCAGGATGTCGGAATTGATGACGCGCTGGCGCAGCGCCGGCCAGTCGTCGCCCTCGCCTTCGTCGGATGTCACGCCCGGCTTGATGTTGTGATCGACCGCGCGGACGATGTCGCCGACCGCGCCATGCTCTTTGAGCGCGTCCAGGAGCTGTTCGAGCAGCGCCTGCGTCGAGGATTTCTCCTTGCCCTGCACGCTCTTCAAGCTGCAGTTGAACGCCAGGACCTTCAGCTTGGGTGGCGCCATGACCGGGCCTTACGTGTCGCCGCCGGCGGCAAGTGTCGGGCGAAATCGCGGCGCGGCGGGCGCGACCGCCTGTTCGGAATTCTTCTGCGGTTTGCGCCGGCCCATGGTCCAGTTAAAACTCATGCGCACTTCCGGGTTCGGCACGGTCCAGCAGGCGCCGTCCGCGTCCATGAACACGACCCATTGCAAATGCGCTTCGGGGCCGTAGTCGATGACGAAATGCGCGAGCCCCGGGCCTTTCGGGGTCTCCATGTGCAGGGGCGGATTGAGCTGGACCAACATCGCGGGCTCCCGGTGACTGCGCAGGAGAACCGCGAAGGCGGAGAGAAGTTCCCGGTGTCAGGTCGCGGGCTCGGCCGAAATAATGACGAAGGCCTGCGCCAGCGGATACTCGTCCGTGATGGTGAGGTCGATGCGCGCCGCGTGGCCCGCGGGCGTGAGCTTGTCGAGCCGTGCGGCCGCACCACCGGTCAGCTTCATGGTGGGCCGCCCGGACGGCAGGTTGACGACCCCCATGTCGCGCCACCACACCCCGGCCCGCATGCCGGTGCCGAGCGCCTTGGCGCAGGCCTCCTTGGCGGCGAAGCGCTTGGCATAGGTCTCGACCCGCTTGGCACGCCGCTCGGCGCGCGCACGCTCGGCGTCGGTGAAGATGCGCGCCAGGAAGCGCTCGCCATGGCGCTCGATCACCTTCTCGATGCGGCGGATATCGGTGATGTCGGAGCCGATGCCCAAGATCATGTGAGATCCGTCATGACGGCACAGCGAGCCGCGCACGGCCGCGGTCCATCGCGGCGCGCATCGTCTTGACGGTCTCGGTGAGCCCGCCGAACAACGCCTCGCCGACCAGGAAGTGCCCGATGTTGAGCTCGACGATCTCGGCCAATCCCGAGATCGTCTCGGCGGTGCGGTAGTCAAGGCCGTGGCCGGCATGCACTTCGAGGCCGAGCGAGCGCGCCCGCGCGGCACCATCCTTGATGCGCTGAAACTCGACCGACGCAATCGCCGGGCGGCGGTCCGCCACCGCCTCGCACCAGGCGCCGGTATGGATCTCGATCACCGGGGCGCCGAGGGACGCTGCGGCTTCGATCTGCCGCGGATCGCACGTGATGAACAGCGACACGCGGATGCTGGCGGCCTTGAGCTCCGCGACCACGGGCGCGAGCACATTATGATGCCGCGCCGCGTCAAGCCCGCCCTCGGTGGTCAGCTCCTGGCGCCGCTCGGGCACGATGCAGGCCGCGTGCGGATGCGTCTTGAGCGCGATGCCGACCATCTCGCGCGTCGCCGCCATTTCGAGGTTGAGGGGACGCGACAGTTGCGCCTTGAGCCGCACGAGGTCTTCGTCGCGGATATGGCGGCGATCCTCGCGCAGGTGCGCCGTGATGCCGTCCGCGCCGGCCGCGACCGCCATCAGCGCAGCCTTCACGGGATCGGGATGCTCGCCGCCGCGCGCGTTGCGGATGGTCGCGACATGATCGATGTTGACGCCGAGGCGGAGGGGAGCGGCTTCCGACAATTGACCGACCTGCTGTTTCAAATTTCGAGGCGGCGCCTACGCATTCACCCGCTCGGCGATCGCCACCACCTCTTTGGCCTTGAGCTGCGCGAGGATCGCGCTGAGGTGCTTGAGGTCATAGACCTCGAGGTCGATCAAGAGCTCGGAGAAATCCGGCGCCTGGCGCGTCATGCGGATATTGTCGATGTTGCCGTCGTTCTCGGCGATCACTTGGGCGACCTGCGCGAGCGAGCCCGGCTCGTTCACCGAATGCACCTTGATCTGCGCGGGAAAGCGCTGCGGGCTCTTCTCCTCGACGTCCCAGCGCACATCGAGCCAGCGCTCCGGCGTGTCCTCGAACTCCTTGAGCGCCTGCGACTGGATCGGATAGATCGTGATGCCTTCGCCCGGCGTCATGATGCCGACGATGCGGTCGCCCGGCACCGCGCCGCCGGCGGGCGCAAAGCGCACCGGCAGATCGCCGCTCACGCCGCGAATCGGGATCGCGCCGTCTGCCTCGCCTTCCGGCACCTTGAAGATGAGCGATTTCGCCTTGCGCAGCCCGAACCAGCCGCTCTCGGCCTTAGGGACCGGCGTGCGCGCCGCGCGATCCTCCTTGTAATCCGGGTACATCGCGCGCGCGACGTCGGAGGCCTTCATCTCGCTGCGCCCGACCGCCGCCATCACTTCGTCGATCGAAGCGCGCGCAAGCCGCGGCAGCGCGCCCTGCAGCTTCTCGTCCGAATACTCGCGCTTGGCGCGCCGGAACAGCCGCTCGACGATGCCCCGGCCGAGGCCGAGATATTGCTGGCGCACCGCGACGCGCGTCGCGCGCCGGATCGCGGCCCGCGCCTTGCCGGTCACCACGACGGATTCCCACGCCGCGGGCGGTGCGACCTGCGCCTTGGAGACGAGGATATCGACCTCATCGCCGTTCGCGAGTTCCGACATCAGCGGCGCGACCTTGCCGTTGATCTTGGCGCCGACCGCGCTGTTGCCGACGTCGGTGTGCACCGCATAGGCGAAGTCGATCGCCGTCGCCTTGCGCGGCAAGGCGATCAGCTTGCCCTTGGGTGTGAAGCAGAACACCTGGTCGTGGAACAGTTCGAGCTTGGTGTGCTCGAGGAACTCTTCCGGATTGGAACCGTCCGAGAGCATCTCGATCGTACGCCTGAGCCACGCATAGGCGTTCGACTCGCGTGTCAGCATCTCCGAAGGCGAGCCGCGGCCGTCCTTGTAGAGCGCGTGCGCAGCGATTCCGTATTCGGCGATCTCGTTCATCGCGCGGGTGCGGATCTGCAGCTCGACGCGCTGATTGCGCGGCCCGATCACCGTGGTGTGCAGCGAGCGATAGTCGTTCTGCTTCGGCGTCGAGATGTAGTCCTTGAAGCGGGTCGGGACCATTGGCCAGGTCATATGCACGATGCCGAGCGCCTGGTAGCAATCCTCCGGCTTGGTGACCATCACGCGATAGCCGACCAGATCGGAGAGCTGCTCGAACCCGATCGACTTGCGCTCCATCTTGCGCCAGGTCGAATAGGGACGCTTGTGGCGGCCCTTGACGGCGGCGGTGATGCCGCGCTCGTTGAGCTTGCGCGTGAGCTGCTGCTCGATCTCGGCCACCACGGTACGGTTGCGTGCCTCAAGCGCGGCAAGCCGCTCGCTGATGACCCGATAGGCCTCGGGGTTGAGTTCGCGGAAGGCCAGATTTTCCAGCTCCTCGCGCATTTCGTGCATGCCCATGCGGCCGGCGAGCGGCGCATAGATGTCGAGCGTCTCCTCGGCGGTGCGCCGGCGCGCCTCGGGAGGCATGAATTCGAGCGTGCGCATGTTGTGCAGCCGGTCCGCGAGCTTGACCAGCAGCACGCGCACATCGGCGGCGGTCGCGAGCAGGAGCTTGCGCAGGTTTTCCGCCTGCTTCGCCTCGCGCGTGACGAGGTCGAGCCTCTTCAGCTTGGTCAAGCCATCGACCAGCGCGCCGATCTCCGGACCAAAGACCTGATCGATCTCGGCGCGCGTCGCCTCGGTGTCCTCGATCGTGTCGTGCAGCAGCGCCGCGACGATCGTCGCGTCGTCGAGCTTGAGGTCGGTGAGGATCGCGGCGACTTCGAGCGGATGGGAGAAATACGGGTCGCCCGAGGCCCGCGTCTGCGAACCATGCGCCTTCATGGCGTAGACATAGGCGCGGTTGAGCAGGTCCTCGTTGGTATTGGGATTGTACTGCTTGACCTTATCGATCAGGTCGTACTGCCGCATGATGCGCGGCCGGCGGCCCTTCTTGGGCTCCTCCACCTCGGCCGGCACGATCGGCGGCGCGGGCTCGACCACGCGCTGGGACGGGCGCTGGTTCTGCTGGCGTGGCAGATCGGCTTGCGTGCGGGCCATAACCATCCTCGCGCGCGCCATGGAATACCGCCGCGACGCGCGTCCGCGTGAGGATATCACGGGATGCCGCGCGCGTACCAAGGCGTTTACCGGGACGGTTGCCGAAAGAAGAACGGCGGCAGACTTCAGCGGTGCGTGGACGACGGATGGCCGCCCGCGGCCGCCAGAGAGGCTGCGATCTCGGTGATCGATCGAAACAGGACCCGCGGATCGTCCTTTGAGGGTATGAAGCCTCGTCGCTTCCAATAGGCGGCGGCCTGGTCGTCGATGGCATTCACCATCAGGGCACGGCCGCCGATCAGCGCGGCTCCGGCGACGCAGCGTGCGAGCGCATGCTGCAACAATCCGTCCCCGATTCCCCGTCCGGCAAAGGCCTCGTCAACCGCGAGTTGACCAAGCAGGAGACACGGTACGGGTGCCGGCCGCTGGCCGGTCCGAATCGACCGCGGCGTCGCCGAAGGAACCACGGCGGTAGGCGCCAGCCCGTAGTACCCGACCACTCGCCCGCCATCGTGCACCACAATGACGACGGTGACGCCCTTTTGCTGATTGGCAAGCGCGCGTGTTTTCAACCAGTTGTCGAGCGCGCTTTTACCGCAAAAGAACTGCGTCACATCATGGTCCGCGCGCAGCAATTCAGGTGCGGACAGGGCCACGGCAAAAATCGACTCAGTGTTTGGAAGCTTTGTCCCAGGGCGCCTTGCGTTTGAACAACTCGACGAGCTGCGGCACCGGCTTCGCGGGACCGGCCAGCGCCGCTACGAATGCTTTGAAGCCTTGCGGGCTCATGCGGATCGGCGCGCTTTCCATGATCGCTTCTTCGGCGGCCCGGACCGCGGCCTCGCGCACGAAATCGGTGCGCGAGCGGCCGCGCAGGGTAGCCGCCCGATCGATGATCGCGATATCGGCGGCCGGCAGCCGCATCGAGAGCGGATGATCTTTTCGTGCAGCGCGCGTCATGTTGACGGTCTCCGAAGGGCTCAACCAGATTTATCTCCTTGTAGTGCAATTTGCAATACACCGCCCTTCTGACCATCTCGGAAAAGCAAACGGCCCGGACAATGCCGGGCCGTCGGATCGCTCGAATGCGTAAAAGCCGCGCTTACATGTCCTCGTCGCCCGGCTCGCTCTCGGGCTCGGGCCGCTCCTCGGGAGGCGCGAGGCCTTCGAGCCCCTTGAGCAGCTCTTCCTCGGTCATGCGCTCGGCGGTCACTTCGGTGTCGTCGGCATCGACCGACCCTGACGCGCCGATCAGCGGCACCGATTCCGGCTCCGGCTCGTCCACCTCGACATACTTCTGCAGGGTGTGGATCAGGTCTTCCTTGAGGTCGCCGGGCGAGATCGTCTCGTCGGCGATCTCGCGGAGCGCGACCACCGGATTTTTGTCGTTGTCGCGCTCGATGGTGATCGGCGCGCCCGACGACACCATGCGGGCGCGGTGACTCGCCAGAAGCACGAGATCGAAACGGTTTTCAACCTTATCGATGCAATCTTCTACCGTGACACGGGCCATGGGCTCGTCGCTCCTTGCCGAAAATGTGTGCGAAAGTTGCGGGTTAGGTATTCCCGCGCCCGCAAAAGCGCAAGCGTGAACTTTTGCCTTGGCGCCGCCGCAGGCCTCTGTTAGGCAAGATTTAGGTACCGTGTTCGGCCCTTAAAGTCATTGAATGAAAGATTGCAAGAGCCGGCCCGGATCGGGTCCGCGGCCTTTTATAGCCGGCGCCGTCGACCCGTGACCTGAACGAGGATGACCAGCGGCCGATCGGGGCGTCGGGCACCCATTCCGCCGGTCCCATTGGTTTCGATCACGAGAGCAGCGCAAGAGACAGGCATGTCCGTACCCGCAGAAAAAATCGCGCTGTTCATTGACGGCGCCAATCTTTACGCCACCGCCAAGACGCTCGGCTTCGATATCGATTACAAGCGCCTGCTGCGCGAATTCCAGTCGCGCGGTTATCTGCTGCGCGCGTTCTATTACACGGCGGTGATCGAAGATCAGGAATATTCCTCGATCCGTCCCTTGATCGATTGGCTCGACTACAACGGCTACACCGTCGTCACCAAGGCGACCAAGGAGTTCGTCGACCAGTCCGGCCGCCGCAAGGTCAAAGGCAACATGGACATCGAGCTTGCGGTCAACGCGATGGACATCGCGCCGCACGTCGATCACATCGTGCTGTTTTCCGGCGATGGCGATTTCCGCTCGCTGGTCGAAGCGGTGCAGCGGCGCGGCGTGCGCGTGACGGTGGTCTCCACCATCTCGACGCAGCCGCCGATGGTCGCCGACGAACTGCGCCGGCAGGCCGACATTTTCCTCGACATCGTCGACTTGCAGGGCAAGATCGGCCGCGACCCGGCCGAGCGCGCCGCGCGCGAAGCCCGCGAGCCGCGCGAGCGGCACCCGCAGTTCCTGCAGCGGCCGGCGGTGCCGCAACGCGCGGGCGCCGCCGACGACGAGTTCGAGGAAGACTGAAGCGGCGCAGCGCATGATCCCGAAAAAGCCAGCCCCGGACGTGATCCGGGGTGGGAACCGGTTTTCGGGAAAAGATCATGCGCAAACAGAGACGATCAGCGGCAAGCCGGGCCGCGACTGCCCGCGTTGCCCGCGTCTCGTCGCGTTCCGCACCGAATGGCGCAAGCGCGAGCCCACCTGGCACAACGCACCCGTTGCCTCTTTTGGCCCTGTTGACGCGCGGCTCCTGATCGTCGGCTTGGCACCCGGCCTGCGCGGCGCGAACCGCACCGGGCGGCCGTTCACCGGCGACTATGCGGGCGATCTTCTTTACGCGACGCTGGCCGAGTTCGGCTTTTCACGCGGCACGTTCGACGCACGCCCGGACGACGGTCTCGCCCTCGTCGATGCGCGCATCACCAACGGCGTGCGCTGCGTGCCGCCGGAGAACAAGCCGACGCCGGAGGAGATCCGCACCTGCCGCAGCTTCCTCGCCGCCACGATTGCCGAGATGCCGAAGCTTTCCGTCGTGGTCGCGCTCGGCCGCATCGCGCATGACACGACGCTTTCGGCGCTCGAAGCGAAGCGCTCGGCGTTCCCGTTCGCGCATGCGCGCGGTCATGCGCTCGGCCGGCTAACGCTGTTCGATAGCTATCATTGCTCGCGCTACAACACGAACACCGGCGTGCTGACGCCCGACATGTTCCGCAGCGTTTTCGCCGCCGTGCGCGCTCAACTCGACACCAACTCCTGAACCTCGGCGACCATCAAGGTGACGCCGCCGGTCGCGAAATTCGCGATGTCGCCCGCGGCGGCCTGCCCTTCCGGCGATGACAGCGCTGTGGTGAGCGCCTCCATGTCGTCGAAGTAGAGGTCCGCGGTGCGGTAATAGGCGGGCTGTCCCCCGCCCGGCGCGCCGATCACCTTGTTGATCTCGAAACGGCGCAGCCCCTTGACCTTGAGCGCGATCGGCGTGTGCGGATCGCGATAGTAAGCCTCGAACGCCGCCGGGTCCTTCGGATGCCCGTAAAGCACCTGCAGTTTCACCATCGTTCGCCCTCCTCGTTTTGAATTTTCTCTGCGATCCGCTCAAGCATTCGACGCGAGCCAGGCGACGACATCGCCGGCATTCCGGTCCGGCGGGAAGACCGGATAGAACACATGCCCAATCACTCCATCGTCGATCACCCACGCCATGCGCTTGATCAGCACCATGCCGGAAACCGTAAAGGTCGGCAGGTCGAGCGCATGCGTCAGCGCCAAATCCGCGTCCGAAAGGATCGCGAACGGCAGATGCAGCCGCTCCACGGCCTCGCGTTGATAGTCGGTCGGCTGGGTCGAGAGCCCGTAGAGCTGCGCGACCCCGAGGCGCTTGATCTCGGCGAAATGGTCGCGAAACGCGCAGGATTGCGGCGTGCAGCCGCGCGCCCCCGGGATTCCATCCCACCCTTCGGGCAGCGGCTGCCCCGGCCGGCCGGTGCGCGGATAGACGTAGACGACGGTACGGCCTTTGAGCCGCGCGAGGTTCACCTGCGCGCCGTCGGTCGCCGCGAGCGCGATGTCGGGAAGCGTCGCGCCGGTCAAATGCCGCGCGCCGCCATCGTCGATCGGCACCGGCAGATTGTCGGGGAGGATCAGCGGATCATGCATTTGCGGCTTTCCGGACATCGGCGATTTCAACGTCTTTAGTCGCGCAAGACAACCGGAAAGTACCGACCGCGCGTCGGCGGCGCAGATGACGACGACCCGCCGCCAATTGGGCAGCGGGTCGCGCCATGATGCGGGCCGTCCGACTTGCGGGGGGGACACCTTCTGGACGGCCCGATCAGGACGATGTCAGTCGATCCAGGCGATGTCGGTGAGGTTGCCCGACAGCCCCTCGATCTTGCCGGCCATGGTCGCCTTGCCGCTCTTGAGATCGACCGAATAGAGCGCGCCGCCGGTCACGAGCCAGGCCGCATTGTCCTCGCCCTGCATCACGATGTTGAACGCGACGGGTCCTTCGAGCTTGATGCCGAGCATGCCGATCGTGTTGAGGACGCCGTCATTCGGCGGTGCCTGCGACAGCAGGTGGCCGGCCGCGTCGATATCGTAGAGCGCGGTCGCGGTCGGTTTCGGATTGGCCGAGTTGGTGTAGGCGCCGGCGATGACCTTGGGCGTCGTGCCGGCCTGCAGATCGCCTTCCTTGAACTTCAGCGCGCCGTCGACGGTCGCCTTGCCGTCCTCCACGTTGACGCGCAGGTTGACGCCTTCCGACGTGATGACCCGCATGCGGTCGGCAACTGGGTTGAAGTCGACCGTGACGGTCACGCCGGCCTTGAGCGTCTCGGAGAGCTTGCTCTTCATCGTGGCAGTGCCGGTCTTCGGATCGAGCGTGTAGATGCCGCCCTCTGCCGTTACCGCATACAGCATGCCGTCCGACGGCCGCACGTCGATACCGACAACGGACGTTGCGCCTTTGATGTCGGCCTTGGCGGTGACCTTCCTGGTCGCCGGGTCGATGGTGACGATGGTCTTGCCGTCGACGAGACCGATCATCGAGCCGGCTTGCGCCGCGCTTGCCATCAAAGACAAAGCGACCAGCGCTCCGGCGAGCATGAGACTCTTTGAAGAATGAAACATGGGGTTCTCCCGTTATCGTTCGCGGATACCGGAGACGTCGCCCCCGGCGGTGACGCGACGAGGTACGGGTGGTGTCGGGTCGGGTTGCGTGAAGATGGTCGCCGCGGCGGCCGTGATGGTCACGACTGCGTGAGGGTGAGGCGAGTCAGCCCTTCGCCCGCATCAACCGGCCCTTCTCGCGATCCCAATCGCGCTTCTTCTCGGTCTCGCGCTTGTCGTGCAGCTTCTTGCCCTTGGCGAGCGCGATCTCGATCTTGGCGCGGCCCTTCTCGTTGAAATAGAGCTTGAGCGGTACCAGCGTCATGCCTTCGCGCTCGACCGCGCCGATGAGCTTGTCGATCTGGCGCCGGTGCATGAGCAGCTTGCGCGGGCGCTTGGGCGCATGGTTGAAGCGGTTCGCCTGCAGGTATTCCGGGATGTTGGCGTTGACGAGCCAGATCTCGCGATTGCGCGAGTCCGCGTAGGACTCCGCGATCGTCGCCTTGCCGAGGCGCAGCGACTTCACTTCCGTCCCGGTGAGCGCGATGCCGGCCTCGAACGTGTCGCCGATCGCGTAGTTGAAGCGCGCCTTGCGATTGTCGGCGACGACCTTGCGCGGACGTTCGCTCTTTGCCGCCATCGCGGCGCCTAGTGTCCGAAGCAGACGGCGGAAAATCGCCTGAGCGGCTCCGCGATTCCCTCCAGCGGCAGCTTGCGGTCCTGTTTTCCGATGGTCACCACGAGCGGCCCCTTGCTCTGCAGCAGCGGCATCAATTCAGTGCGGACCATGCCCAGCGCCTTGGAGTCGATGTTGGTCTCGTAGCTGAACGCGGCCTCCTTGGTGGCATTGTCGATGCCAGGCTCGCCGCGCACGGTGTATTTCATGCCGCCGCTGACAAGTTGCATCGTCAGGATGCCGCCGTGCGGAGTTGCCCCGGCCATCAGGCCGGTCGAGTACATGCCGAACTCCTCCGTATCGCGCAGGCAGGCGACGATCAGGAGGCGCGGCCCCTTGTCTTCAGCCGCATAGCTCAGGATCGCCTGCTTCGGCTTCGTCACGTCAAGCGACCAGCCCGCGCGCACCTGTTGCGACGCCGCGATCGAGGCGCCAAACATGATGCCGAGACCGGCCGCAACGGCGATTGAGATAGAACGTCTTGTCATCCTTCGGCGATCCCATCTGCGAAACGGCGGAACACGCGGGCCCGACGCGCCCGGTCGGCGTTGTTTATGTGATTGCNNACCGGTTAATCCCTCAATTGATCAGTCCCGCATGCACCATCGCCTCGCGCACCGCGGTGCGCGCGTTCTCGCTGGCCGGAACCATCGGGAGGCGCACCTCATCCGAGCACTTGCCGATCAGCGACATCGCGTACTTGACCGGAGCCGGGCTCGTCTCAACGAACAGGTTGATGTGCAACGGGGCGAGCTTGTCCTGCAGCTTCAGCGCCGCGACGAAATCGCCGCGCTGGCAGGCGGCCTGGAATTCCGCGCACAGCCGCGGCGCGACATTGGACGTGACCGAGATGCAGCCGTGTCCGCCGTGGGCGTTGAAACCGAGCGCCGTGATGTCCTCGCCGGAGAGCTGGTTGAACTCCGGCCCACAAACGGCGCGCTGCTGCGAGACCCGCGCCATGTTGGCGGTCGCGTCCTTGACGCCGATAATATTCTTCAATTCGAACAGCCGCTGCATCGTGTCGACCGACATGTCGATCACCGAACGCGGCGGGATATTGTAGATTATGATTGGAATTCCAATGGCATCGTTGATGGCCTTGAAGTGCTGGTACAGGCCTTCCTGGGTCGGCTTGTTGTAATAAGGAGTGACCACCAGCACGGCGTCGACGCCGGCTTCCTCGGCATGCCGGGAGAGGCTGACCGCCTCCCGGGTCGAGTTCGAGCCGGTGCCCGCGACCACCGGCACCCTGCCCTTGGCCTGGTCGACGCACCACTCGACCACCTGACCGTGCTCCTCGTGGGACAGGGTCGGGCTCTCCCCCGTGGTGCCGACCGGCACCAGGCCGTGGGTCCCCTCGACGATCTGCCAGTCGACCAGTTCCCGGAACGCCTTCTCGTCGAGGGCGCCATTCTTGAACGGCGTGACGAGCGCGGTGAATGATCCTCGAAAGCTCGTCTTGGCGGTCATGGTCCGATCCTTGAAGTCTGGTGGGGGTGGCCGCGGTCCGTTCCGCAGCGTTGACCGCAAACTATCGGTTTGGCGGCCCGGAATAAAGCCTGATCGGCCCTCCCGCCTCCCTTTCGCCCCGGTTCGTCCCCATGGTGCGTCTCGGGCCCGGTCGGTTAGTATTTCGTTACGGGATTTGGCCGAAAACCTGTTTGGCGATCGCTTTGGAGCAGGCCGTCCGATTCGGACTGGCAGCGAGCGTGGGAAATTTCGGCCTATTCTGGCCGCAAGGGACGCGGGAACCGGATGACCGTTCAGCAGAACCCCTCGCGGCCGCGGATGCCTTTAGGCGGGACATCCTGGCGCGCGTTCTCCGGATGCGCGCTCGCCGCCGCAGCACTCATGCTCGCGTCTGGCGGCATCGTGGCAGGCGAACCCGCTCAAAAGCGCGCGGCGAAGTCGGCCGAAAAGCAT
This sequence comes from Hyphomicrobiales bacterium, assembly GCA_003140315.1. GTDB lineage: Bacteria > Pseudomonadota > Alphaproteobacteria > Rhizobiales > Xanthobacteraceae > PALSA-894. The sequence goes on along the minus strand of PLJS01000192.1, from coordinate 1,169 downwards.
GTGGCCGCGAAGCCGATCAAGAATGCGCCGATGCCGCGCCCGCGCCCCTCCGTGATCGCGGGCGCGAAGGCCACAGCACCCGGCAAGCCGTTGCTGCTGTCGCCGACGCCGATCCTGCCAACCGGGACTTTCGCGACCGCGTCGACCGTCCCGACCGATGTCCCACCTCCCCTGCCCGTGCTGCAGCAGCCCCCGTCGGCGCGGCAGCCCGGAGTGCCGTTCGCGGCCGCCGCAACCTCGTCGACCTCCACGTCGGACCTCGGGCTCGTCAAGCGCGCGATCGATCTGGTGCGTTCGGGCGAAACGAGTTCCGCCGTCACCGTGCAGAAGACGATCGAAGACCCGCTCGCACGCAAGCTGATCGAATGGACGATCCTGCGCAGCGACAACCATGAGGCAAATTTCGACCGTTTCGCGGCCTTCATTGCGGCGAACCCGAGCTGGCCGAGCGTCGGCATGCTGCGCAAGCGCGCCGAGAACGCCCTGTGGGACGAGAAACGCGATCCTGCGACGGTGCGCGACTTCTTCGCGACCGCCAAGCCGACCACCACAAAGGGGCGCTTCGCGCTGGCGCGCGCGCTGATCGCCCAAGGCAATCCGAGCGAGGCGGCCTCTTATGTGCGCGAGGCGTGGCGCACCGACGTCTTCTCGCGTGATCTCGAAAAGCAGGCCGAAGAGACGTTCGGCGAGATCTTGACCCGCGCCGATCACAAGGCGCGCATGGACTATCTGTTCTATGCCGAGGAGACCGATGCGGCGATGCGCTTTGCGCAACGCCTCGGCGGCGCCGATCTCGCGATCGCAAAGGCGCGCGAGGCGGTCGTCGACAAGTCGTCCAAAGCCCATGCGCTGCTCGATGCGGTGCCGGAGGGCGCGCGGCGCGACGCCGGCTACATTTTCAGCCGCGCGCAATGGTTGCGGCGGCAGGAGAAATGGGCCGAAGCCGCGCAGGTCATCCTCACTGCACCGCGCGATCCGCGCGAGCTCGGCAATGTCGACGAATGGTGGGTGGAACGGCGCATGATCGCGCGCGGGCTGCTCGACATCAACGATTCGGCGACCGCCTATCGCGTCGCGAGCGACGCGGCTCCGCCGCTGAAGGACAACCTGCGCGCCGAGCACGAGTTCACCGCCGGCTGGATCGCGCTGCGCTTCCTGCACGATCCGAA
>PLJS01000197.1 GCA_003140315.1 Hyphomicrobiales bacterium | reverse complement strand
TGTTTTCACACGGCCTGGACCCACAGCCGACATACAGAGAATCTGGGCTCGCTTGCAACTCGTCCGGCCGCTAGAAGCCAGCGAGTTCTTTCGTGATCAGGTCCATTCCGGTCACCCTGAGCAAGGCCTCCGCGTCGGACAGTCCGGTAAACATCCCCAGATGTGCTTCGATAGCGACGAGGAACGACAAAGCTACTGCGATCACGCCATAGAAATAGAGCAGTGTTAGAACATGACTCGCCAAGTCATCTCGTTCCGCAATTCCGAATTTGAGTGCCGTGATCGAGCTGTGCGTAGGCATGAAAAGCCTCCCGGAATTGAGGTGTCACTTATTTCTGCGGCTTTCAAACAATGCTCGGCATAAGACGCATGCGTCATCGCTTGATCGGATTGCGAAACCGAACGCACGGCCGCTCGATGAACTCAGTTCGAACCATCGCCCGTGAGCGGCGCCCACGCCGCTGAGGCCGTTGATGCCTCAACTGGTACGATCGTCATTAGTTGAACGGAAGGCTCGGGATGGCGCTCTGCGTGGTAAGTACGCGCAGTCCCATTGCCCGCCCCCCGAAGGTTGAGCGACGATAACAGCAACCATTAGTTGCGAGCAAGAACGGCGAAGGTACCGGAGGAGGCGGCAGCCGCGGCGCTCAGTCGCGCCCGTCCAGCGATTCCAGCTCGGAGATCAGCCGCTCGATCACGCCCAGTCCGCCCTGCCAGAACTTTGGATCGCGCGCGTCGAGCCCGAACGGAGCGAGAAGCTCGGAATGGTGCTTGGTGCCGCCGGCGGCGAGCATTGCGAGGTAGCGCTCGGCAAAGCCCTCGTTCGCCTTTTCGTAGACGGCGTAGAGCGAGTTCACCATGCAGTCGCCGAACGCATAGGCGTAGACGTAGAACGGCGAATGGACGAAGTGCGGGATGTAGGTCCAGAACGTCTCGTAGCCGGGCTTCAATTCGATCGCGGGGCCGAGGCTTTCCGCCTGTACGCTCATCCAGATCTCGTTGAGCTTGTCGGCCGTCAGCTCGCCATTCCGGCGCTCGGTGTGCACCTTGCGTTCGAAGCTATAGAACGCGATCTGCCGCACCACCGTGTTGATCATGTCCTCGACCTTGGCGGCGAGCATCGCGCGGCGCGCCGCCACGTCCTTGGTCTCTCCCAAGAGCTTCTTGAACGTCAGCATCTCGCCGAACACGCTCGCGGTCTCGGCGAGCGTCAGCGGCGTCGGCGCCATCAGGGCACCGTTCGGCGCCGCGAGCACCTGATGCACGCCATGGCCGAGCTCGTGGGCGAGCGTCATCACATCGCGCGGCTTGCCCTGATAATTGAGCAGCACGTAGGGGTGTACGGACGGCACCGTCGGATGCGCGAACGCACCCGATTGCTTGCCGGGCCGCGCCGGCGCGTCGATCCAGTTGCGCACAAAGAAGCGATCCGCGATTTCGGCCATGCGCGGCGAGAACGCACCATAGGCAGTGAGCACCGTATCCTTCGCCTCGCTCCAGCCGATGCTGCGCGTCGCGACCTTCGGCAGCGGAGCATTGCGGTCCCAATGCGGCAGGCGCTTCTTGCCGAACCACTTTGCTTTCAGCGCGTAATAGCGGTGCGAGATGCGCGGATAGGCGGCGCGCACCGCTGAGACGAGCGCCTCCACCACCTCGGGCTCGACCCGGTTCGACAAATGGCGGGCATCGGCGATATCGGCAAAGCCGCGCCAGCGATCGGAGATTTCCTTGTCCTTGGCGAGCGTGTTCATGATCAACGCGAAGGTACGAAGGTTCTCCTTGAAGGTCTTTGCGAGCGCCATCGAGGCGGCACGCCGCTTCTTGCCGTCCGCGTCCTGCATCAGCGAGAGCGTCTGCTCGATCGCGAGCGGCTTGCCGTCCACGGTAAAGCGCAGCGACGCCATCGTCTCGTCGAACAGCCGGTTCCAGGCACCGCGCCCGGTCACGGATTTCTCGTGAAACAGCTCCTCGATGCGGTCCTCGAGCTGATAGGGCTTCTCCCGCCGCGTGTCCTCGATCCACGGCCGGTAATGGCCGAGTGCCGGATCCTCCATGGCGCGGTCGAGCGCGCCATCCTCGATACGGTTGAGCTCCAGCGTGAAGAACAACAGATGCAGCGAGGCCGCGGTGATGCGCTCCCGCACGTCGCCGTAGAATTTCGAGCGCGCGGGATCGACCGTGTTGCCCGCATAGGTCAGGCTCGCGAACGAGCCGAGCCGCCCGAGCAAATCCTCGATCGCCTCATAGCGCTTGACCGCAGCGCCAAGCTTGGCTCCGGCATTGGGCGCCGCCGCGATCGTCGCAAGCTTGCCCTTATAGGTTTCCTCGAAGGCAGCACACTCGACGTCCGCTTGCGCGAGGTCGCGCGCCACTTCGGGCGCATCGATCCCCCGATAGAGGTCGGCCAGGTTCCATTCGGGCAGGGCACCGAGTCCCGGCGATTTCGCGGTCTTGGCCCGCGCGGGCTTGGATGCAGCTTTCGGGCGGACTTTGGTCGCTGTCGGCATGAGGTCCTCTTGGCTCGCCGCAACATAAGCCCGACTTGGCGGCGATCAACGGGATACCGGCGCATGCGCCCCTGCCGGGATCGCTTAACAGGACATTAAGTCGGCTCCGCCATGGTGCGCCCCAAATCGGCACAGCCAGGAGTACCTATGGCGGAAACGATCCTCATCGTCGACGATGATCCGGTCCAGCGCCGCCTCTTGGAGAACATGGTGGCGCGCGCCGGCTACGAAGCCGTCACGGCGGACGGCGGCGACGCCGCGGTCGCGACGCTGACCGCGGCGGACGGCGGACGCATCGACGCGGTCGTGCTCGACCTCGTGATGCCCGATCTCGACGGCTATGGCGTGCTCGGCAAGCTGCGCGACGCCGGCCTGAACATTCCGGTCATCGTGCAGACCGCCCATGGCGGCATCGACACCGTGGTGTCGGCGATGCGCGCGGGCGCGATCGACTTCGTCGTCAAACCCGTTGGTGCGGAGCGTCTGCAGGTCTCGCTGCGCAACGCGCTGACCGCGAGCGCGCTTGAAACCGAATTCCAGCGCCTGAAGCGCAGCCGCACCGGCACGCTGACCTTCAAGGACATCGTCACGCGCAACACCCGCATGCAGGCCGTGCTGCGCACTGCCGAGAAGGCGACCGCCTCGCTCATCCCGGTGCTGATCGAGGGCGAGTCCGGCGTCGGCAAGGAGCTGATCGCCCGCGCCATTCACGGGTCGGGCGAGCGGCGCGCCAGGCCCTTCGTCGCGGTCAACTGCGGCGCTATCCCGGACAATCTGGTCGAGACGACCCTGTTCGGCCATGAGAAGGGTGCGTTCACCGGCGCGACCGAGCGTCATATCGGCAAGTTCGTCGAGGCCTCGGGCGGCACCCTGTTCCTCGACGAGATCGGCGAACTGCCCCCGGCCGCACAGGTGAAGCTCCTGCGCGCGATCCAGGAGGGCCAGGTCGACCCGGTCGGCGCCAAGAAGCCGGTCAAGGTCGACGTGCGCATCATCTCGGCGACCAATCGCGACCTCATCGCCGACGTGAAGCATGGCCGCTTCCGCGAGGACCTGTTCTACCGCCTGCACGTCTTCCCGGTCACGGTGCCGCCGCTGCGCGCGCGGCCGGAGGATATCCCGGATCTCGTGCGTCACTTCCTGATCCGCTTCGCCGCCGAAGAGGGCAAGCGCATCCGCGCCGTCTCGGCCGCGGCGCTTGAACTGCTCAACGCTCATTCCTGGCCAGGCAATGTCCGCCAACTGGAAAACGCGGTGTTCCGCGCCGTGGTGCTTGCCGAGGGTGACGAAGTCGGCGTCGGCGAATTCCCGCAGATCGCCGCGCAGGTGTTGGAGCCCGACGTCCGGCCGGTCGCTGCCCCGGATGCCGACGCGGCCCCGTCCGAACCGGCGCCCGCAACGGCGGCGCCGCTGATCCTGGACGACGGGCCGGCGATCGCGCCCCATACAACCGCTGCTCCGGCCGGCACCGCATCGTTCGACGCGCTGGAGCTCCTCGATGCCGCCGGCAACGTGCGTCCGCTCGACGAGATCGAAGCCGAGGTGATTCGCTTCGCGATTGCCCGCTACCAGGGTCAGATGTCGGAGGTCGCACGTAAGTTGCGGATCGGCCGCTCGACGCTTTATCGCAAGCTCGACGAGATCGGGCTGGGGGTGAGGAATTCAGGCGAAGACGTGGCAGAAAACGTTGCGGCGGAGTGACAGTCGTCGTCAATAGCGCGGATTTGACCGGCGCATGGCTGCGTCGCGGTTGATTCGGTTAGCGAATTGGAATGTTCTCTGCGCCAAGCTGGATGACGCTGCGGACTCCCCGGCCGCGCGCGATGGGGCGGAAGATCTTTTCTGACGGGGAATGAGGGACTTAGCCATGCATGGCCTGCGTTTCGACCGGATCCTGACTGGAACGGCGATTGCCCTGGTCTTGAGTCTGGTGCCCGCCATGGCCGGCGACCAGCGCAACATCGACGCGCTGATTCCGATGCCCGAAGCCGCCGACGTTCCGCCTCCCTCGATCGCCGATCTCGAAGTGCCCGTGATCGTCACGGTGCCGTCCGACGTTTCGACCAAGCCCGCGACCGTCACTGCAGCCCTACCGACGCCCGAGCCGGCCGCCGCCGCGCCCGCCACTCAGCCTTCCGTGGCGCAGCCCGCAGCCGCACAGCCGGCCGAAGCCGCCCCGCCGCCCGCCAAGGACATCGCCGTCGCGCCGCCGGCCGCTGTGGTCCCGGCCGTGGATGCGCCGGTCGCCGACGCGCTGCGCGAGCTCGTCACCGGCAAGCTTGCCCGCATGACCGATCGCAAAGCCGATCGCGCCGCGATCGAAGCCTTCTATTCCGGGCGCAACTACGCGCCGCTGTGGATCGCGAACGGCGCCCCGAGTGCCCGCGCCAAGGCGACGATCGCCCATCTCAACAGCGCCGACGAGGACGCCATGGATCCCGCCGACTATCCGACGCCAGCGATCAAGGCCGGCGCCGAGCCGGCAGCGCTCGCCGACGCGGAGCTGCGCCTGACCCTCTCGGCGCTGACCTATGCACGCCAGGCCCAGATCGGCCGCGTGCACTATTCGCGCATCAGCGCGGACATCGCCTACCCGCTGGTCACGCCGGAGCCCGCCGACGTGCTCGCCAAGCTCGCCGCCGCGAGCGACGTCGATGCGGTGCTGGAGAGCTATCAACCCCCGCACACAGGCTATAAGGCGCTGCGGGCGAAGCTCGCCGAACTGCGCGGTAACAAGAGCGATCCGAATGCCGGACGGGTCGTGAACGGCCCGGTGCTCGAGCTGCGCAAGGACAAGCGCGGCAATGCGGTCCTGATGGAGGATGCGCGTGTCCCGGCGCTGCGCGAGCGGCTCGGCCTGCCCGCGGTTGCGGGAGATTCGTTCTACGACAAGCCGCTCGCTGACGCGGTCGCGTCGTTCCAGAAAGAGAAGGGTATCAAGGCGAATGGCGCGCTCACTCAGGCGACCATCGACGCCCTCAACGGACGGCGCAGCAACACGGCGCACGACGTCGACATCATCATCGCCAATATGGAGCGCTGGCGCTGGCTGCCGCGCGATCTCGGCAAGGCGCATGTCGTCCTGAACATTCCGGACTACACCTTGCAGGTGTACAACAACGGAGCGTCGATCTGGAAAACGCGCGTCGTGGTCGGCAAGCCCGGCCAGCATGCGACGCCGCTGCTGTCGGAGACGATGAAGTACATCACCGTCAACCCGACCTGGAACGTGCCGCCGTCGATCGTCTACAACGAATATCTGCCGGCCTTGAAGCAGGATCCGGATGCGCTCAAGCGCATCGGCTTGAACCTGGTGCAGAACAAGGACGGCTCGGTGCACATCTCGCAGCCGCCGGGCGACGGCAACGCGCTCGGACGGATTCGCTTCAATTTCCCGAACAAGTTCCTGGTTTATCAACACGATACGCCGGACAAATACCTGTTCGCCAAGGAGACGCGCGCCTATAGCCATGGCTGCATGCGGGTGCAGGACCCGGCTAAATATGCCGAGGTGATGAGCGGCCTCGGCATGCCGGGCCACGGCTATACGGCCGACCAGATCAAGGGGATGTACGGCCGTTCCGAGATCGATCTGCGCTTCACCACCCCGATCTGGGTCCACATCACCTACCAGACCGCTTTCGTCGACGAGCACGGCAAGTTGCAGATCCGGGATGACATCTACGGCCGCGACGCAACTGTCCTCGCAGCGCTGAAAAATATGGATAAACGTGTGGCCGAGCTCCCCGTCGAGCACTCGCAGCCCAACTACAGCCGGCCGAACGTGCGCCTGCCGGACAACTACGCAACCAACAACGGCCCCTCGTTCTTCGAGCGGCTTTTCGGGGCTGCGCCGGCGACACCCGCCCCCGCGCAACGGAGGCGGTCGGTCAGCCGGACCACGGTCAGCCGCTAGGCTCAACCCATCAGCCGTTAACCACAACCCAAAGGTCTGGGTTTTCGAGGCTATTTTTCGCCACAGTCCCCCGTTAGCCAATTAATCCAAGGGGGGGACCGGGGGCGCTAAGCTCGCGTTAACCGATCCCGACAAGACTGCGTTAGCCATGCGGCGGGGGACGCCGCGGTCAGCTCTGTCGAGACGTCTTACCGCGAGAAAAGCCACGTGCCGAGTCGCCTTGCGCGCATCTCCCTGTCTGTGACGTCTCCGCTTCGCGCGGGCCAGTGTGTGGGCCTTGCGGCGCTTGCCCTTCTCGCCTGCAACAACACCCTGCAGACCGCCGTCGCCAACGGCGACACGCGCAGCCTGACGCTGCGCCACAATCATCGCGAAGACGAGATCACCGTCACCTTCAAGCGCGACGGCAAATACGACGAGGAAGGGCTGAAGCAGCTCAACCACTTCCTGCGCGATTGGCGCAACGACAAAGAAACCAGTATGGACCCGCACCTGTTCGACGTGGTGTGGGAGGTCTATCGCGAGGTGGACGGCAAGGAGCCGATCCACATCGTCTCGGCCTATCGCTCGCCCGAGACCAACGCGTTCCTGCGCGCCCATTCGAACGGCGTTGCCCGCTACAGCCAGCACATTCTCGGCAAGGCCATGGACTTCTTCATTCCGGGCGTGCCGCTGGAGGAGTTGCGCTATGCCGGCTTAAGGCTGCAGCGCGGCGGCGTCGGCTTCTATCCGACCTCCGGCTCGCCCTTCGTTCACATGGACACCGGCGGCGTCCGCCACTGGCCGCGCATGGCGCCCGAGGCGCTCGCGCGCGTGCTCTCGACCCCGAAGGGGACGCTGTTCGCCGCCGCCGAGCGCCGGCGCATGCCGGCGCCGAGCACCGACGAGGACGAAAACGAGACGCCGCGCGTCGTGGCGAGCCTCGCACCCGTTCGCACCAAGCCGGCGCCGCAGGCGAAACCCGCAGTCGTCGGCACCGCCCCGAACGCGCAGCAAGCATTCGCGCTCGCGTCCGCCTCCTCCACGCCGTTCTCGCTCGGCCCGGCACCGCGCCGCGCCGCGCCGGAGCCGGCTGTCGCGCCCGAGACCACCGCGAGCGTCCAGTCGTGGCTCAACGATATCGATCAGCGTCCCTCCGCCAATGACCGGGTGGCGCCCGAGACCGCACTCGCCTACGCGACGGCCGCCACGGTCGAGACGACGCCGCGCGCCTCCGCGGTCGCGACGCCGGCGCCGATGGCGCGGCTGGCTCCGCCCGCGACCACGCAAATTTCGAAGACCCAGGGCAAGCCGATCATCCAGGCAAAGCCCGGCCAGCGCTATAACGATCCATGGATGCGCAGCCTGACGCTCGCCTCGAACCTGCACTATTCGAAGGTCACGACCTTCGGCCAGTTCGATGCCCGCGGCGTGCAGCCGCTAATGTACAAGCCGGCCGCGACCTTCGCGCTGACGTTCCGCGGCGACCCCTATGACGGGATGACGTCGGTCAGGTTTGCCGGCCCCGCCATCGCGTTCCTGCCGGTCATGACCTTCACCGGAACGCCGCAGCGCCAGGCCAGCCTGCGCTGATTCGCGGACGGCCTTCAGCTCTCCAGCATCCCGAGCGCGTGCAGGTAGGTCTCCAGGATTGCCTCCTGCTCCTTGCGCTCGTCGACGTCCTGCTTGCGCAGCCGCACCACCGTGCGCAGCGCCTTGACGTCGAAGCCGTTCCCCTTGGCTTCAGCGTAGACGTCGCGGATGTCGTCCGAGAGCGCCTTCTTCTCCTCCTCCAGCCGCTCGACGCGCTCGACGAACGCCTTGAGATGATCCTTGGCGAATCGGTGGGCAGCCTCTTCCTTGACGGCGGCGGCGGTGGCCATCGGGCACTCCTGACAATGATGAGGCGCGAGGTTTCGGAGTCGGGGCCGTCCAGGTCAAGGCGCGTGAGCCGTCATCCACAGCCGTGCACAGCGAGCCGCATATAGCCGGCCCCGCAGCACCGTTTGCGGCGTGTTTTTCTTGACAGAGGCGATGATGCCGAGCGCGGACCTAGTGCTTGTGGCTTTTGTCGAATGAGGCCTGCTGGCTCGGCGAAGCGTCCTTCTGGAACTGCGCCTTCCACTCCTCATAGGGCATGCCGTAGACCGCCTTGCGGCTATCGTCCTTGCTCATGGGCACGCCCTTGGCGTCGGCGGCGTCCTTCATCCAGTTCGAGAGGCAATTGCGGCAGAAGCCAGCCAGATTCATCAAGTCGATGTTCTGCACGTCGGTGCGGCCTTGCAGGTGATCGACCAGGCGCCGGAACACGGCCGCCTCGAGCTCGGTGCGGGTCTTCTCGTCCTGGGGCATGGCGGCTTCCTCGGCGTTATCCCGGAACCTAATGACGTGATCGCCTCCGCGCCAGCCCGGCAAGTCGCCCCTCAATCATCCTCCAACGGCAGGCCGACATAATTCTCGGCAATCGTCTGCTGCGCGGCGCGCGAACCGAGCAGGTAGTCGAGCTCGCCGATCTGGATGTTGCGCTCGAACGCCGAATGCGCCGGGAAACGATGCAGGAGCGAGGTCATGTGCCAGGAATAGCGCACCACCTTCCAGACGCGCCGCAGGCAGGTGTCGGAATAGCGGTCGAGGCGCTCGGTCGCGCCGGTGCGGAAATACGCCATCAGCGCGCGCGCCAGCACGCGCACATCGGCCGCAGCGAGATTGAGCCCCTTGGCGCCGGTCGGCGGCACGATGTGCGCGGCATCCCCGGCCAGGAACAGCTTTCCGTAACGCATCGGCGCCGCCACGAAGGCGCGCACCGGCGTTACGCCCTTCTGCAAGATTTTGCCTTCATTGATCTCGCTTTTGTCGGCATCGTTCATGCGAACGTGCAGCTCGTTCCAGAACCTGTCGTCCGACCAGTTCGCCGCATCCTCGTCCGGCGCAACCTGCACGTAATGGCGCGAGATCTTCGGCGAGCGCCGGCTGCACAGCGCAAAGCCGCGATCGTGATTGGCATAGGTCATCTCCCGGATCGGCGGGGCTTCGGCCAGGACGCCGAGCCAGCCGAACGGAAATACGTGGTCATAGGCCGTGAGCACGCCGTCGGGGATCGCGGTCCGGGCGACGCCATGGAAGCCGTCGCAGCCCGCGATGATGTCGCAGGTGAGCGTGTGCTCGGCGCCGTCCTTGCAGTAACGGATTGCGGGCTTGGCGCCGTCGAGGTCCGCGAAGCCTGTCACCTCGGCTTCGAACTCGATTCGCCCGCCGTCCGCGATGCGCGCCGCGATCAGGTCTTTGACGACCTCCTGCTGTCCATAGATCGTCACCACCTTGCCGGCGGTGAGCCCGGGCAGATCGATATGGATGAGCTTGCCGGAAAACCGCATGTCGATCGCATGGTCGACCATGCATTCGCGCCGCAGGCGCTCATCCAGTCCGAGCTCATGCATCAGGTCGACGGTGCCCTGCTCGAGCACGCCGGCGCGCACGCGATCCTCAACGTAGGCGCGGCTGCGCGCCTCCAGGACCACGCAGTCGATCCCCTCGCGGTAGAGCAAATGCGCCAGGAACAGGCCAGCCGGCCCCGCTCCGATGATCCCGACCTGCGTGTGCATCACTTTTCCCGGCAACGATCCGCGCAGTTGGGGCGGAGCCCGCCAGATTTGCAAGTCCCCTGCGGCGTGCTCAGAACGCGCGCTGGGACCTTCCGGGGAGACGCCGCAACGATCTGGAACGAGACCGTCATCCGTGGCACATCAAGGCCCCCGATTTCACGCGAACCATTGGATGACGGAATGGCGGCCGCCGGGATCGCGACCGACGAGAAACGCTTCGCCGGCGCGGTCGCGGCGCTCGTGTTCGGCGCGATCGCGATGGGCGCGTCGGTGCTGTTCGTGCGCTGGGCCGATGTCGGCCCCTATGCGAGCGCGTTCTGGCGCGTGTTCCTGGCGCTGCCATTCCTGTGGGCATGGATGCGGATCGAAAGCCGCGGCGCGGCGCGCGCGCGGCAATTGGACCTGCCCATTCTGTTGGCCGGTCTGTTCTTCACCGGCGATCTGTTCTTCTGGCACCTCGCGATCCTCGGCACGACGGTCGCCAACGCGACATTCCTTGCCACCACCTCGCCGATCTGGGTCGCGCTCGGGGCCTGGCTCGTCCTGTCGGAGACTGTGGCGGCCCGCATCCTGATCGGGCTCGCGCTCTGCATCCTCGGCGGCTTCGCGCTTGTCGGCGAGAGTTACGGATACGTGCCGCAGCGGCTCAACGGCGATCTCTACGGCCTCGCGACCGCGGTATTCTTCGGCTCCTATGTGCTCGCCGTGCGCGCCGCCCGCGCGCGCCATGGCGCGGCGCAGGTGATGTTCACCTCCACCGCCATCACCGCCGCGTGCCTGTTCGTCATCGCGCTCGCGTTCGAGCCGCGCATCCTGCCACATTCGGCGCAAGGCTTTGGCGCGCTGGTCGCGCTGGCCGTGATCTCGCAGGTCGGCGGCCAGGGCCTTGTGGCGGTCGCGCTCGGCACGCTGCCGGCGACCTTCTCCTCGCTCGTCATCTTCCTCGAAGCCATCGCGGCGGCAACATTCGGCTGGCTGCTACTCGGCGAAGCCTTAGGTCTCGCGCAGGCGCTCGGCGGCGTGCTGATCCTGATCGGCATCTGGGTCGCGCGGCCGCGCGCGGGCGAACGCTTCGAGGCCGGCCCATGACGCTTACGCCGCGCGCATTCCTCCGGCATTTGTTCGACGTCGCGGTCGCGGCCGCGCATCCGGCGACGTGCCTGCTCCGCCAACTGCCCGCGCCGCCATCCACCGGGCGGCTCATCCTGCTCGCCGCCGGCAAGGCCGCCGGCTCCATGATCGAGGTCGCGGAGCGCCACTATCTCGACGACGCGAAATTCCCCGCAAACCGCATGACCGGCATCGCGGTCGCGCGTCACGGCTACGGACGCCCGACGCGGGTCGTGCCGATGATCGAGGCTGGCCACCCGATCCCGGATGCCGCCGGACTTGAGTCGGCCGCGAAGGCTTTGGCGCTCGCCGAGAGCGCCGGCGCGGACGATATCGTGGTGGCGCTGATCTCGGGTGGGGCCTCGGCGAACTGGATCGCGCCGGCGGGCATCAGTTTCGCCGAGAAGCAGGCAGTGACGCGCGCGCTGCTGCGCTCGGGCGCAAACATTGGCGAGATCAATACGGTGCGCAAACATCTCTCGCGCATCAAGGGCGGAAGGCTTGCGCGCGCCGCCTATCCGGCGAAAGTTGTCGCCTGCGCGATCTCCGACGTGCCGGGCGACGATCCGGCCGTGATCGGCTCCGGGCCGACGGTGCCCGATCCCTCGACGCTTAGCGACGCGCGCGCCGTCGTCGCGCGGTTTTCGCTCGAACTGCCCGCCGCCGTTGCGCGCGCGCTCAGCGATCCCGCGAACGAGAGCCCGAAGCCGGGCGATGCGGCTTTCGCCAGCACCGACTTCCGCCTAGTCGCGCGGCCGGCCGACGCTTTCCGCGCCGCCGAGGCTGCCGTGAAGGAGGCGGGCTACGCGTGCGTCTTTCTCGGCGACCAGGTCGAAGGCGAAGCCCGCGAGGTCGCGGCAAGCCATGCCCGCATGGCGCGCGAACTCCAGGCCGCGGGCCGCCGCGCCGTGATCCTCTCCGGCGGCGAACTGACGGTCACAATCCGCGGGCAGGGGCGCGGCGGGCCGAACCAGGAATACGCGTTGGCGTTGGCGATCGCGCTCGCCGCCAGCACCGGCATTGCGGCGCTTGCCGCCGATACCGACGGCACCGACGGCGGCGCCGGCAGCCCCGACGACCCCGCGGGCGCCTTCGTCGATGGCGCGACCGCCACACGGGCGCGGGAACTTGGCCTCGATCCAGCCGCCTTTCTCGCCGACAACGATTCGACCGGTTTCTTCGCGCGCCTGGGCGATCTGATCGAGCCGGGCCCGACCTTCACCAATGTCAATGACTTCCGCGCCATCGTCGTTGACAGTCCCCGCGAACCGGCGCGAAATTTTCAGTCCGCATGACGAGGGAACGGCCCACCAGAACGGTTCGTTATGTTGCCGGGAGCCAAGCACGGCGCCTCATTCGAGGGGTCGCCGCGCTCTTTCTCGTGCTGGCGGCGTTGTGCGTTGCGTCCCGCCCGGCCGCCGCCGACTTCCGGCTGTGCAACAACACGGGCAGCAAAGTCGGCATCGCCATCGGCTACAAGGATTCCGACGGCTGGACGACCGAGGGCTGGTGGAATCTCGCCGCGCGCAGCTGTGAAACGCTGGTGAAGGGATTTCTGGTTGCGCGCTTCTACTACGTCTACGCTGTCGACTACGAGCATGGCGGCGAATGGTCCGGCAAGTCCCTCATGTGCACGCGCGACAAGGAATTCACCATTCGCGGTATCGAAGACTGCCTCGCGCGCGGCTATGACCGGACCGGCTTCTTCGAGGTCGACACCGGCGAACAGCGTAACTGGACCGTGCAGCTCACCGAATCGACCGAGCAGGCCCCGCAGCAGCCGCTGCCGCAATACACGCCCCTGATCCCGTCGCCGCCTGCCGCAGCCCCCACACCGCAGAAGCCCAAATGAGACGTCTGCGCCGCACCAAGATCGTCGCGACGCTTGGACCCTCGTCGTCCGAACGCGCGATCATTTCCCGCCTGTTCGAGGCCGGCGCCGACGTGTTCCGCATCAATATGAGCCACACCTCGCACGACGCGATGCGCAAGCTGCACGCCGCGATCCGCGCGGTCGAGAAGGAACATGACCGGCCGGTCGGCATCCTGGCCGATCTGCAAGGGCCGAAGCTGCGCGTGGGCGCGTTTCAGGGCGACTTCGTGATGCTTAAGAAGGGCGCGACCTTCGTGCTCGATAACGACAAGGCGCCAGGCGACGAGACCCGCGTCCAGCTCCCGCATCCGGAGATCCTCGCAGCGCTCGAACCCGGCCACACGCTGTTGCTCGACGACGGCAAGATCCGCCTGACTGCGATCGAGACGTCGCCGAAGCGCGCCGTGACCCGCGTCGAGGTCGGCGGCAAGCTCTCGGCGCGCAAGGGCGTGAGCCTGCCCGACACGACGATTGGCTCCTCGGCGCTGACCGAGAAGGACCGCTCCGATCTCGAGGCCTGCCTCGATGCGGGCGTCGATTGGGTCGCGCTCTCCTTCATCCAGCGGCCGGAGGACATCGCGGAAGCAAAGAAGATCACGCGCGGCCGCGCCGCCGTGATGGCCAAGATCGAGAAGCCGCAGGCGGTTGTGCGGCTCAACGAGATCATGGATTTCACCGACGCCCTGATGGTCGCGCGCGGCGATCTCGGCGTCGAGATGCCGCTCGAGAAGGTGCCCGGCATCCAGAAGCTGATCACGCGCGCCGCGCGCCGCGCCGGAAAGCCGGTGGTCGTCGCGACGCAAATGCTTGAATCGATGATCACCAGTCCGGTCCCGACCCGCGCCGAAGTCTCCGACGTCGCGACCGCGATCTTCGACGGCGCGGACGCCGTGATGCTGTCGGCGGAATCCGCGGCCGGGCAATATCCGGTCGAGGCGGTGGCGACCATGAACCGCATCGCCGAAGAGGTCGAGACCGACCCGGCCTACCGCTCGATCGTCCATGCGCAGCGCTCGGAGCCCGAAGCGACCGGCGCCGACGCGATCGCCGACGCCGCGCGCCAGATCGCCGAGACGCTCGATCTGCCGGCGATCGTGTGCTGGACGTCCTCCGGCTCGACGGCGTTGCGCGTCGCGCGCGAGCGGCCGAACTCGCCGATCGTCGCGATCTCGCCGAACCAGGCCACGGGCAGCAAGCTCGCGGTGGTCTGGGGCGTGCACTGCATCGTGGCCGAAGATGCCCGCGATCTCGACGACATGGTCGACCGCGCCTGCCGGCTCGCCTTCCGCGCGGGCTTTGCCCGCACCGGCCAGCGCATCATCATCGTCGCCGGCGTGCCGCTCGGAACGCCGGGCGCCACCAATATGGTGCGGATCGCGTTCGTCGGATCGGAAGCCGGCGACGAGAGCTAACGCTATTTCGGCGGCAGCCCGGCGAGGCGATCGATCTCCGCGACGATCAGATGCGCCGCGACGTGCTGCACCGCATGGCCGATACCAGGCAGCATGATCAGCTTCGCATGCGGCAGCGCGGCAGCCAGAGCCTTTGAATGAATTGTCGGCAATACGATGGTGTCGCGGTCGCCGGTGATGATGACGGTCGGTGCCGTGATCTCACCATAGCGCGGCGATTGGCGGGCAACGCTCTCCCACAGCCGAGCCACATCCTGCGCATTCGCGATGAATTCCGAGGGCCGGAGCAAGAGCGGGATCGCCGCCGTGCGCACGTAGTTCTCGGGCATCGGTTGTGGCGCGAAGACAGTGCGGCAGAGCGCGTCGAGAAACGGAAACGCGATCGGCAAGACCATGGTGCGCGCGAACAACGGCCCGATCACCGGCGTCGCCGTCAGCGTGTAGAACCACGCGATGCCGGTGGACCATGGGTGGCTGACCGGGGCCAGCAACGCCATCCCTGCCACCCGATCCGGGTGGTCCAGCGCGAACACCAACACCACAGCGCCCGCGAAAGAATGCCCGACGATGATCGCGCGCGTCATGCCGAGCGCGTCGAGCGCTTGGGCGATCAGTTCGGCCTGCCGCGCAGGCGATGCGTCATCAGCGCCGTCCGGCCGGTCGCTCCAGCCATGGCCGGGACGATCGATCAGGATCACGCGATGACGTGCGGCGAGCCGGTTCCTTAAAGCCAGCCGCATGTCTTCAAGATTGCCGCTGCCCCGTGCAGCAGGACGACCGGCGCTTCATCGTTTGGCTGGCCGAGATCGAGAACATGCAGGCGTCCACCGGCGACATCCACGAAACGGCCCGCGGGTGGATAACGGTGTTCGATCGCCACGCTGCCGACCGCCGTGATGGCCGCCAGAGCGGCGACGACGAGCACGGCGCCGATGAGAAAGACGAGGATCACGTGAAGGAGACGGGACACGTGCTGATACGCGCCCGGAGCGGCCCCGGGTTCAAATATCGCGGCCCTCGACCTTCTCGGTCAAAGTCTTCACGTAGTCCGGGACCTTGGGCAGGAACGGGTTGACGGCGAGCGCGCGGCGGAACGCCTCGAGCGCAAGCTTGTCCTCGCCCAACTCCTGCATGATGATGCCAAGCCCCGACAGCGCGCCGAAATGGCGCGGCTCGCGCGCCAGCACCTGGCGGATATCGGCGAGCGAGGCCGCATAGTCCTTGTTGGCGAAATTGATGGTGGCGCGCCGGTTCCACGCCTCGACATAGTCGGGCCGCAGCTCGATGACGGCATCGAGCAATTCGATCGCGAGCTTGGTTTCCTTGCCGTCGATCGCGGCTTTCACGCGGCTCATCAGGAGGTCGGTGGTGTCGCTGCCGGAGGCGAGCCAAAGCGACCAGATGCGGCCCTCGACGAGCTTGGCGGTGTCGGCGTCGGGGGCGACTTTCAGCGCCTCGAACAGAAAGTCGAGATTCTTGCCGCGATCGCCGCGTTGAACGCGCGGTAGCTTGTCCGGGGGATCAACCCAGCTCCCAGGCTCCGCGCGCGCCGGCAACACAAGCCCGGCGGCGAGGACCGCAAGCAGGGCCGGGGTGGCGAGTCGGAACCGCATAAGCGCGAGTGTAAAACGCCCGCGCTGCGGCGCAACCTAGAAATTCAGCTCTCGGATCAAAGGCTTGTGAAAGCAGTGCCCTGAATCAGCCCTGCCGCGCCTTGAACCGGGGATGCGTCTTGTTGATGACGTAGACCCGGCCCTTGCGGCGCACGAGGCGGTTGTCGCGATGCCGGCCGCGCAAGGACTTCAATGAATTACGGACTTTCATGGCACCAATTCCATGGCGCCGCGCGCCAGATGTTTCAGGGATTGCCGGGGTTCTAAGGGCAGCCCCGTTGACTGTCAACGCGGGCGATATGACCAAAATGGTGGGCGCGACAGGGATCGAACCTGTGACCCCCTCCATGTCAAGGAGGTGCTCTTCCGCTGAGCTACGCGCCCGATCAGCGCCACCCTATATCGGCTCGGTTATGGGCGGGCAAGCTTCCGACTTGGAGCGGAAAGCCCGCTCAGGCCGCCAGCATCTTCTGGACCTCGTTGACGAGGTCGCGCAGGTGGAACGGCTTGGACAGCACCTTGGCGTCCTTCGGAGCCCTGGAATCCGGATTGAGCGCCACGGCCGCAAAGCCGGTGATGAACATGATCTTGATGTCGGGGTCGAGCTCGGCGGCGCGGCGCGCGAGCTCGATGCCATCCATCTCCGGCATCACGATGTCGGTGAGCAGGAGCTCGAACGGCTCCTCGCGCAGCCGCCGATAGGCCGCCATGCCGTTGTCGTAATCCATCACCTCGTAGCCGGCGTTCTCCAGCGCCTTCACGAGGAAGCGGCGCATGTCATTGTCGTCTTCGGCAAGGAGGATCTTCTGGATCGGCGGGGTCGGCTGGGTCATGCGACGGGGCGGGTCCTGCGAGGCGGGTCACCCCATAAGCGGTGTTGGCGGTAAATATGGGGTGAAGCCGAGGTGTGATCTTGGCAGAGACGCGCCCACATGGAAATGTAGGACCTGACAGGCCCTGCGCGGGCCGCAATCGACAAGCAAAGACAATCTCAAGACAAGAAGGGCGCCCGTACCGCGATGAGCAGTCCCGTGGAGGCCGAACTCGACCCCCCGTTCGAGGTATGCGAGCCCGCCGAATGGCGCGGCCCGGTCGTGTTCAATTCCCCCCACAGCGGGCGCGTCTACCCGCGCGCGTTCCTGTCCGCCGCCAAGCTCGACCTTGCGACACTGCGCCGCTCGGAGGATAGCTTCGTCGACGAGCTGATCGCCGGAGTGGTCGCGCGCGGACATCCGATGATGCGGGTTTATTTTCCGCGCTGTTACGTCGACGTGAACCGCGAGCCCTATGAGCTCGATCCGCGCATGTTCGACGGCCGCCTGCCTTCCTTCGCCAATACCCGCTCGATGCGGGTCGCGGGAGGTCTCGGCACGGTGGCGCGCGTGGTCGGCGATGCCCAGGAGATCTACGATCAGCGCATCCCGATCGACGACGCGCTGCGCCGTATCGAGGGCCTCTACAAGCCCTATCACCGCGCGCTGCGGCGCCTGCTGACCCGCGTGCACCGCGACTTCGGCGCGGCCGTACTGATCGATTGCCACTCGATGCCCTCGAGCGCGGGCACCAAGGACGACCGGCCGCGCGCCGACATCGTGCTCGGCGACCGCTACGGCACGAGCTGCGTCGGCATCGTGTCGGAGACGATCGAGCAGCTCTTCCGCGAGCGCGGCTACGCGGTCAGCCGCAACAAGCCCTATGCGGGCGGCTTCATCACCGAGCATTACGGCAATCCCGCCGCCGGGCTGCATTCGATCCAGATCGAGATCAACCGCGCGCTCTACATGGACGAGCGCCGCTATGAGCGCAGCCCATCTTTCGAGCACCTCGCAGCCGACCTCATGACGCTGGCGGACCGGCTCGCCGCCGTCCCTGTCGAGGAGCTCAAGCCCTATCGCGCTGCGGCCGAATGATCGGCCAGGCAAATTCAACTTGACTTGCATAGCTGAAATGCGTCATGCGCATTGGTAGCGGCAAACCGCCCAAACGGGCGATTTCACCCGAAAATCAAAAGAAAAAGGGCCGCTTGCAAGCAAGCGGCCCAAGTCTAGGGAGNNGGGAGGAAACGCCCAAGGAGGGCGGCGGTACACGACGCAAATCACGTACCGCGCTGCAATAAGATACACCGCAGCGCACAAAAGACAAGTGCAAGGTGCTGAATTTTTTGTAAAGGCGCTTGGCGCCTGCGCTCTGTGGCCGTGAGGGCACAGGCCCTCTTCCGTCAAACGGTCGGTTGCCTGCCTGCCGCGCCTCCGATAGGCCGGATCGCCCAACACACAGGCAATCCATGACGGCCATCGATTTTTCCGCCTTCGTCGACGAGCTTGCGACCGCCTCGGGCGAGGCGATCCTTCCGTTCTTCCGCACCTCGCTCGGCGTCGAGGACAAGGGTTCGGCCGCCGGGTTCGATCCCGTCACGGCGGCCGACCGCGCCGCCGAGAACACCATGCGCTCGCTGATCAAGCGCAATTTTCCTGAACATGGAATCATCGGCGAGGAATACGGCAACGAACGCGCCGACGCCGAATTCGTCTGGGTGCTCGACCCGATCGACGGCACCAAGTCGTTCATCTCCGGCATGCCGGCCTGGGGCACGCTGATCGCACTCGCGCATTTCGGCGAGCCGGTGTTCGGCATGATGCATCAGCCGTTCATCGGCGAGCGCTTCTCGGGCGACGGAGGCGCGGCCAACTATCGCGGACCCGCCGGCGCGCGCGCCCTGCATGTGCGGCCCTGCGCAAGGCTGGCCGACGCCGTGATGTTCACCACGAGCCCGATGCTGATGAGCGCGGCGGACCGCGCCGCCTTCAGCCGGGTCGAGGACGCCGTAAAGCTCTCACGCTACGGCGGCGACTGCTACGCCTACTGCATGCTGGCGGCCGGCCACGTCGATCTCGTGATCGAGACCGGCCTGAAGCCGCACGATATCGCGGCGCTCGTCCCGATCATCGCGGGCGCCGGCGGCATCGTCACGACCTGGGACGGCGGACCGGCGGCGGCCGGCGGTCGCATCGTCGCTGCGGGCGACAAGCGCGTGCATCAGGCCGCGATGGACGTTCTTACTGCGCCGTGATGCCGGCGGCCTTGATGATCGGCCACCACTTCTCGATTTCGGCCTTGTGGAAGGCGTAGAGCGCTTCCGGCGTCTGCTGCTCGCGCGGGAAGATGTCCTGCGACAGATCGACGAGCCGCTTGCGAATGACCGGATCGGCCAGCGTCTTCACCAGCGCGTCATTGAGCTTGGCGATGACCTCCTTGGGCGTACCCTTCGGCGCCCACAGCGCATGCCAGAACGAGAAATAGAATCCCGGCAGTCCCGCCTCGTCGGTGGTGGGGATGTCCGGGGCGGTCGCGAGACGCTCCTTGGCGGCGACCGCATAGGCCTTGATCATGCCGCCACGCACCTGCGGCAGCGACAGCGCGGGCGTATCGAGCATCACGTCGAGCGTGCCGGCGACGAGGTCCTGCAGCGATTGCCCTGCGCCGCGATAGGGCACCATCGTGAACGTGGCGCCGATCGCCTTCTGGAACATCAGCCCGCCGACATGGCTCGGCGTGCCGATGCCGGAATTGCCCTGCGATATCTTGCTCTGGTTTGCCTTGAGATAGGCGATGAATTCCTTCAGGTCGTTTGCGGGCGTCGCCTTCTTGCCCACGATGAGGAAGGGCTGCGTCGCGATCAGGCCGATCGGCTCGAAGTCGTTCAACAGATCGAACGTGAGCGGATAGATCGCGCCGGTCGCGACGTTCGTGCCCCATTGGCCGATACCGATCGTGTAGCCGTCGGGCGACGCGCGTGCCACGCGGCCGACTCCGATCGTCCCGCCCGCACCGGTCGTGTTTTCGACGATGACCGGCACACCGAGCACCTGCCGCATCCCCTCGGCGACCAGGCGCCCGACCACATCGGTCGAGCCGCCGATGCCGAGCGGCACCACCAGCGTGATCGCACGGCTCGGGTAACCCTGCGCCGCGGCGGCGCCGCTCGCGACCGTGGCGGCGATTGCGGCCGCAATGAACACGTGTCTGCGCATGACAGATCCCTCCCGCGAACAGGCATTTCCGGTGCACCAGCATCCGGCCTGTTCCTTTTCTTCAAACCAATGATACCAGTGGCGCCGAGATGTGACACCACGGCCACGGGAGAACACGTTGAGCGGCGCAATTTCGATCCGGATGGGCGGATACGGTCCGGCCACGACCTCGTTCAGCCGCGGCCTCAAGCTGATCGGAGACCGGCTCGCGGCCGAGCTCGGCGATCAGGTCGACGTGAAATACGTCTGGAACATCATGGATTTCGGCTACCGCGCCGAGGACATCCTGTGGCTCGTGGAGCACGGCATCCTGACGCTCGGCTATCAGTCGAGCAGCTATCTCACCGACCGCGTGCCTGAGCTGAGCACCGTCGACTTGCCGTTCCTGTTCGCCAGCAAGGAGCAGGCACGCGCCGCAATGGACGGCGCGCTCGGGGAATACCTTGCTGGCGCGATCGAGCAACGCGTCGGCTACCGCATCCTCGGCTGGTTCGAGAACGGCTTCCGCCACGTCTCGAACCGCCTGCACGCCATCCGCGAGCCGGCCGACTTTTCCGGCCTGCGGATCCGCGTGCTGCCGAGCGAGATCCAAAAGAAGACGTTCGAGCTGCTCGGCGCCGTTCCGTTGAAGCTGGACCTCACCGAGGCGATCGCGATGATCAAGGACGGCACCATCGATGCGCAGGAGAACCCGCTCGCCAATACCGTGACCTACGGCGTGCACAAGTTTCACCATTTCCACACGCTGACCAACCACTTCTACATTTCGCGGCCGATCTTCGTGCATCGCGCCGCCTTCGATGCGTGGCCGGGCGCGGTGCAGCGCACCATGCGGGAGGCGGTCGGCGCGGCGGTGGCGTTTCAGCGCCGGGAAGCGATCCGTGAGCACGAGGAGGCGCGCGCCGCAATCGTGGCGCAAGGCTGCAAGATTGCCGAACTGCCGCGTGCCGCGCACGAGGCGTTCGTGCGTCTGGTTGCACCACTCCACGACGAGGCGCGCCAAAGCTACGGCAAGGAGGCGCTCGGGCTTCTGCCACCCGCCTGAACGCTATTCGAACAAGGGCGAGCCCGGAACGAACGCGTCGAGAGCAGCCCAGAACTGCTCGCGATAACGATCCTGTTCCATCAGGATCTCATGGCGCGCGCCCGGAATGACGAGGTGCGCCCCGGCGCGCAGCCGGGTCGCGAACTGGCTGGTCGCGTGCGTCGATACGATCTGGTCGCGCCCGGCCGCGACCAAAAGGAGCGGCTGGCGCAGCCGGCCTGGATAGTTTGGGTTGGCGAATTCCGCCATCGCCCGGAACGCCGCGTCGAGCCAGGCGACCGTGGGCGAGCCGACGCCGAGCGATGGCTCAGCCTCCAGCGTGGCGACCGTGCGGGCATAGCGCACCGGGTCGGTCGTCAGCGGGTTGCCGGCGAACGGCAAGGTCCCGATCGCGGTCGAGCCGCCGCCCGGAATGTAGGACGTGCCGAAGCCGGCGAGCCGCATCGCCTGTGAGCTCAAGCGCGCGAAGCGCGAGCCGGCGGCGCCAGAAAGATTGATCATCGGGCCCGACAGCACCATGCGGTCGAACCATTGCCAGCCATGCTGGGCGGCGCGGATCAACACGGCCGCCCCCATCGAGTGCCCGAGCGCAAAGTGCGGCGCCGGGCAGTCGGGCAGCACCACGTCCTTCACGAAGGCTTCGAGATCGCGGTCATATTCGGAGAAATCCCCGACATGGCCCTTGCGCGGATTCGGCAATGCCCGGTCCGACAGCCCCTGCCCGCGCCAATCGATCAGCGCGACCGCGAAGCCGCGCGCGCGCGCGTCGCGCACCACCTCGAAATACTTCTCGATGAATTCGGCGCGCCCCTGGAACACGCACAGCGTACCCTTGCGGCCGGGCGGCGGGTCCCAGCGCGCGTAGCGCAGCGCTACGCCGTCGGATGTCTTGACGGTTCCGACGACCGCGCCGTCGGGGACCGGATTCGCTGGGATCGAGATCAGTTGCATGGGCGGGCAGCCGGAATCGAGGCAGGCTCCGCCTTATATCAGCGTGCGCTCGTCAGTGAATCCCAACTTATCCTGAGAAAACTCGCCGTCGGATCCTGGCCGACCTGGATCAGCGCATAGAGCATCGCGGCCGGCTCAACCTGCGCGATCTTGGCGGCTTGGTCGATCGCTGCCCTCACCGCCTTGGCCTCCTCTTGGTCGCTTTCGCTTGGGGCCTGCACCGGGTCGGGAGGACCGGGGACGCCGGCCTCCAAATGAGCGTCGGTTTCGCGAATTTCCCCCGGGGTCATGACCCGCTCACGCAGCTCGACCGTCAGACGGTCGGCGTTTTCGGCTGCCTCCTCGGAATCGATCGCGTCTTCGCGCGCGTCGACCAGACCGATGGTTTCCAGGGCTTGGCGAATTTCAATCGCCCCGCGGAGCCCGACCACGCCGAGAGACTTGAGCTTGTCTTCCAGATACACCCACGCAAGCGCTTGGCTGATGATGTCGAGCACGAACGCGAATTGCAGATTGGTGCGCATCGTCAGGCCGACCGGATCGGCCCAGGCGAGTTGCGTGATCGTCGTGATGTCGGCGTCCCCGATACGCTCCGACGTCGCCGTATCGATCCCGGCCAAACTGAAGACCTGATCGCGTGCGGCGGTCTCTGTTGTCTCAAGCGAGAGGTACTTTTTGATCTGGCGCTGAAACAGAACGCTGATGGTTTGGAGCGGAAAAGCGCCGACCCCAAATGCCACAAAGATCGCGTAGCTCTCCAGGGCCGAGCTGAACGCGAATCCGATCGGCACCGCGACCGCGAGGCGCAGCGCCGAACCCAGGATTCCAGTGCGCGACAGCGTCTTCTGCTGCATCCGCGTGAACAAATCCCAGGACACGAACGTATAGGCGCCCGCGATGGCGGCTGTCGTGACAATGAGTTTCCCGCCGGCCGTTCCCGCGTCAACGAGGGCTTGAAGCGCCTGCGCGAGAAAGAAATTCTCCACCAAAGCCACGAGCAGAAAGAACGCGATTGGCACGAAAAACCGCTTCCGGCCGTATTCATCGACATAGAAAGCTTCGAATGCGTCGACGGCATCCTGCTCGGTCATGTTCTTGTTGTTTTTTTCATCCTGCTTGTGGAAGAGCGAGAGGTAGCGCCTCTTCGCGCTCGGATCGAGACTGCCCAAGACTTCATCGGCCCTTCGTTGCCAGCCGCGCCACCAGAAGACGGCGAGCGGATAGGCCATGAGGCCGCTCAAATACGGCGTCTATGACCAGCGTCAGCCAGTGGCTGGAGAGCCACGCGCAAAGGATGCTCGACATCGGCTTGCCCCCGCCCCGCACAATCAAAACGCGATGACAGTAAGGCCGAGCGGGAGCCCGCGATCAAGTCGGTCGAAAGGTATTATATTATTGGCGCGACGATTTTGGGGCCTCTTGCGAACGTTCCGCCACTCTCCCACATGCGGTTGGCGCAGGCCCCTCGGGATGCGCATTCCCCGGTCCGGCCCATGACGGGCGGACTTTTCTGCATGTCGCTTTATGGAGGATATGCCATGCGAACTTTCGACCTTGCTCCCCTCTATCGTTCGACCGTCGGCTTCGACCGCTTGTTCTCGATGCTCGACCAGGGTGCCGGCTTTGACAGCGCGGCCCCGACTTACCCGCCCTACAATATCGAGCGGACCGGCGAGAACGCCTACCGGATTTCCGTAGCGGTCGCGGGCTTCGGCGATGGCGAGCTTTCGCTCGAGGCGAAGGAGAACACGCTGACGATCCGCGGCGAGAAGCAGGAAAAGACCGACGAGAAGAAGGGCGAGATGCTCCATCAGGGCATCGCGGCCCGCGCCTTCGAGCGGCGCTTCCAGCTCGCCGACCACGTCCAGGTCACCGGCGCGACGCTCGCGAACGGTCTCCTGCACGTCGACCTCGTCCGCGAAATCCCCGAGGCCAAGAAGCCGCGACAGATTCCGATCGGCGCCGGCAAGGTCAACGGCAACGGCCAAACGAACGGCCAAGTGCTCGAGGCCAAGGCCGCCTGATAACTCGGCCTGACCGGACGGTCAGAAGCGAACGATGGAGCGCCCCGGTCAGCCGGGGCGCTTTCTTTTTGGAGCGATGCGCGAGCTAAAAGCTCACTCCAGCGGATTGATCGGCGGCATCGCGGGCGTTGCCGGCGCAGCGGCAGGCGCGCCTTGAGGCACGGGGCTTGCCGGAGCAGCCGGCACCGGCGCGATCGTACCCGGCTCTGTTTTCTTGGCCGTCTCGTGCATGTCTGGCCGCTTGCGCGGCATCGGCGGCTTTACGGGCGCCGCCGGCGTCAGCGTTGCCGACCTGTCAGGACTGACGACAGGACGCTCGCCACGCGGGCTGACACGTGCCGGGCTCGGGATTGGGTTCGGCGCGACATTGCGCGGCGGCGCGGCGTTGGGCGGCACGCCCTCGTGCTCATTGTCGTCCGGCGGCATCGCGCTGTAGGCCGGATAGGGCCCGCGCCCATAGGGTTCGCCGTAAACCGGATAGGGCCTGCGCCAAGAGGGCTCAGTGCGCCATGACGGCTCGCCATAGGCCGCATAGGGGCGGCCATAGGCGGGCGCTCCAGGCGCCTCCGCCGCCATCGAGGGTCGCCGCTCCGGATCGATCGTGACCCGCATGATCCGGCCATAGGCATCGGTCACGCTGCACGAAGACGCGTCCGCTTCGAATCGGCGGGCCGATCGGATCAAGTCCCATCGATTCAACGATTAAGGCAACTTGCTGCGGCGTCATTGGACCGACCCAACCGGGAGCGGGTCCCCAGGCGCCATGCTGGTCGGGGCCCCACAGGGGCTGCGCCGACGCCACACCCGTCCCCAAAGTGAGTAGTCCCGCCACCGCACATGCGACGAGCCTCATGAAACACCTCCACCTCAACGGCGATCAATCGCCGTCCCGCAGCGTCGATGATGAATCAGGCGGACCTTAGGCAAGGACACGGCGTTACTCGGCGCGCACCGTGGCGAGGAACCTTTCGACGTCGTCCTTCGTGGTCTGGAACGACGTGACGAGCCGCACCAGCGTCTCGTCGGTGCCGACCGAAACGCCGAGCGGCAGGCTCTGGCTCTTCCACGGATAGAAGGTTGCGCCCGCGGCCTTGAGCCGCCTGTCGGCCGCGGCCGGCAGCTTCGCGAACACCTCGTTGGCCTCGACTGGCCACACCGGCGGTGAGCCGGCGCTCGCGAGCCCTGCGCCGAGCGCATCGGCCATCGTGTTGGCGTGACGCGCAAGTTTCAGCCACAGGTCATCGGCGAGATACGCCTCCATCTGCGCCGCGATGAAGCGGTGCTTGGAGGCGAGCGCGCCGCCGCGCTTGCGCCGATCCGGCATGTTGGCGTCGCGCTTCGGATCAAAGAAGATCACGGCTTCCACGCCCATCGCGCCGCCCTTGGTGGCGCCGAACGAGAGCGCGTCCACGCCCGCCTTCCAGGTCGCTTCGGCCGGCGAGACGTTCATGCGCGCGAGCGCATTACCGATGCGCGCTCCGTCGATGTGCACGCTCAGGCCGCGCTGGTGTGCGATGTCGGCGAGTTCCCTGAGCTCGGCGACGCGATAGATCGTGCCGCTCTCGGTCGCCTGCGACAGCGAGAGCACGCTCGCCGAGACATGATGCGGCCCGCCCCATTGTCCCTCGTCGAGTGAGGCGCGCAGCGTCGCCGCCGATATCTTGCTCCCCTCCCCGGCGAGCCCGACAAGCTTGATGCCGCCGCCGAAGAACTCCGGCGCGCCGCATTCATCGGTCGCGACGTGCGACTCCGCATGGCACAGCACCGCGCCCCAAGGTGGCGTCAGGTGCGCGAGCGCGAGCCCATTCGCGGCCGTGCCGGTCGGCACCAGAAATACCGCGACCTCGCGCTCGAAAATCTCCGCGAAGCGCTTCTCCACCCGCTTGGTGCACTCGTCATTGCCGTAGCCGAGCGCATAGCCCGCATTGGCGCGCGAGATTGCTTCCAAAATAGGCGCCGCAATGCCGGCGGTGTTGTCGCTCGCGAAGTACATTGATGCACGCTCCCCGGCTCAGTCGTTCCAGGCGCCGCTACCCTGGAACCATGCAATTCTGTTGCGCTGCGGCATCTTCCATGGTCCTCTTGTTACGTGCCGAGAGCGGGCGGGGCAACAAACGGCAAGGAGACGGTGGATTCGAGGCTGCCTCACTCTTGCGCCACGGGGCCGGATTAGGCATATTAGGACAGTAATGCTGTCCCAATTGCCGGCGCAGGCAGCCGGGAGAGTTGGCAGAGCCGGGTTGCCCGCCGGTGGCGGCAACGGAACGAGCGGTCCCGTGAGGGGCCGATGGCGGCGAAAACACCGCCCCTCACGCGAAGGCTCAAGACTTGCATCGCGGCGTGAAGGCGCGCCGCGCACGAGGAAGGTGCGGGCGACCGAGGTCACCGGAACGAGGCCGCCGGAACAACGGGGAAGACGATGAGCACGCAGCGGTTCGAGCATG
>PLJS01000252.1 GCA_003140315.1 Hyphomicrobiales bacterium | reverse complement strand
TTTTCTGACACAGTAGGACTAGGTGCCTTTGGCGACTACGGGCACAAGCGAGCCGATATCGCGATCGTAGCGATAATCGACGATGGACCCATCCTTCAGTCGCGCAACCGCTTCGCCAATGATGGAGGGCGGCAGCAGGAACGATTCGCGCGATTGTCGATGCGACCGCTTATTCCTCCAAGGAGGCGGATCGCAAGCAGATCGCCGAAGCGATTGCGCAGGCCGCCTATCTTAATCAGCCGGTGACGGTTATCGGGCAGGTGCTTACGGGCATCTTCGTCGGGCGGCGACGGCTCGCAGGCCACGAGCGTGCGGAAATCGTCAGGAGACGCGCCCGGAGGCCAGATGCCCTCCGGTATGTCGGTCGCCGGGTCGCGCGACAGGAGCCCGAGCATAGCGGCGTCCGGGTTCCCGGAGGCCAACGCCTCGTCGACGCGATGATTCACCCAGGCATTGCGGCGGTGCTGTTCCAACGCGGCGTCATCGCGTTGAACCTGTGCCAGGTGGGGCTTCTCGTCGGCCTCACGTTGAATCTTCTCGCGCTGTTCGATAGCCGCCAACGCGGTCTCGCGTTCGATACGGGCCAACTCCGACTCGGCCCATTGGGCTCGCGCCCGCCATGTCGCGCGTTCGCTCGGGGGCCTGTCCTGGATAAACGAGCTTGAACATCGTGCTCCTCTCGGTGCCGCGAACGGTGTTGCGGACGGGTATGGTAGACTTGGACTGTCCCGAAAAGGACTATTTTACGGACAGTTATGAAATCGAATGCTCGAATTGCAGCCACGAAACGGATCAAGCGTGCCCCCTCGCCAAACATCGTTTTCGGGACAGTTCCGCGAAGGCCGCTCAACGCTGCCCGTCGGCCGCGCGAGTATCTGACGCCGAGGGAGGTGCAGCTCCTCTTGGAACGCGCGGGCAAGCGCGGACGCTACGGCCATCGTGACGCGACGATGATCCTGATCGCGTACCGGCACGGACTGTGCGCATCAGAGGTGTGTGCACTGCGCTGGGATCAAATCGATTTCTCCCGCGGGCTCCTGCACGTGCGCCGTCTCAAGAACGGAACGCCGAGCGTGCATCCGATCGGCGGCACGGAGCTGCGCGCGCTGCGGCGGCTGATGCGAGAGGAGCCGCAATCGCGCCATGTGTTCAACACCGAGCGACGCGCGCCAATGTCGCCAGCCGGCTTCCGCAAGATGTTTATGCGAACAGGGGAGACGGGCAAGTTTCCGTTCCCGGTGCATCCGCACATGCTGCGCCATGCGTGCGGCTACAAACTCGCGAATGACGGACAAGACACGCGAGCGGTGCAACATTACCTTGGGCACAAAAATATCCAGCACACTGTGCGCTATACCGAACTATCGCCGGAGCGGTTCAAGAGCTTCTGGGATGGTTGACGTCCAAGCGCTTGCTACTGCGATGTAGAAGTGGCGTCGGCCGAGGATGTGCCGGGAACTGCATTCGCCTGCACGACTATGATGCGGGTCGAGGTCGCGATGAGGCCGTTTTGGTCGGATGTGACGTAGTCGATCGTGTCCGTTGCTGCGGGCTCAGGTCACCTGTAGCTGCACACTCTTTTGCGCCTGCTGCCCTGCGTTGTTCGTACATGAGATTGTAATGTTGGTATTGCCGGCCGACGTGGGCGTCCCCGTTACGGTGCCATTGCCGTTGTCGGTCAAACCTGCGGGTAAGCCGGTGATGCTCATGGTCTTCGGAATGACGATACCCACGTCACATTCGGGATAGAAGTCATGCGAGTAAGCCGAGCCGTGGGTCGCTGAAAGCGTGGACGAGGTCGTGATGTTCGGTCCGCGATAGATGTTGAAGCGCAGCGGCTTGAAGGTGGCGCCGGTCGTCTTATACGCGGAATCCATGCTGTGGATGACGCCGGCGTTGCCGGTTCCGCCCGAGAAATCAACGCTAACAGTGCGCGTCCCACTATTATATGAGACATAGCTACTCGGAAATTACCTGTAGGAAATCGAAGTCGCATTCGTGCCTGGCTCATCGATTCCATCGGTCTACATTGAACATATTCCGTCAAACTTGAATCGCCCCATAGTGTCGCCGCACTCGGCAGCACAATAGAACCAGCGCCGTTATAAGCAAGCTGTAGATCGGAAACGCTAGTCATGGGCGTATAATTTGGTAACCCGTTTTGCCTCCATACCTTGACCCAGTCAACGTCCACCGATGCCCCGCTTGTAGTAAGTGTGCCGCTGTTGTTCCACAGAGTTTGATTAAATGTGTCAGCAGAAGATGCAAACCAAGAATCAATCATGAAATACATCAGCAATAAGCTTGCATTTGCGTCTTTGGCGACCGTAAACTTACGCACTCCATCGAGATAAACATAAACGGGTCCATTGTTCGATCCGTTATTATTGAGAACAATTGAATAGGTGTGATAATTGCCGTCGTAGGCAGCCGAATTACTCCAAGTCCCCGCAGTAGTGCTATAGCTACATGTATTACTTGCGGAGCAAAGGTATACGTTTAATTGAGCAGAAGAATCGAAAGCCTCGAATATGTGCCACTCATCGTGGCCGTCGAAAACCGTAGGTGCGTTTGAAGTAATCCAAAATGCTGGATTCCATCCCAGCGGCGCTGAGCCTGCTGCTGTAAAGCGCATTCTTCCTTCAACGATAATTGAAGCATTAGTGGCGGGGAAGAAGCCAACCGCTCCATCGGTGCTCAGTATTGCGTCAACGTTCTGTACGTTAGTCGGATCGGTAAAGGTGTTCTTCTCTGCATTTGTTGCGGCGCGTGCCTGTAGCGTCAGAATTGAACTTGATTGCCGAACGTTGCTATATCCAACCGCCACATTCCTGTTGTAATCATTGTAGCCGGTGTGAAATGGGTCTGTCATATACCCGGGGTCGCTTACAGTACCGAACGTGCCGCGAAATTCGATACCACTTGTTGGGCCTCCATAGCCTCGTGTCATGAAATAGGACGCGTTCGGTGTTGACGGTCCAACCGCACTAACTGAGCTGCCAGTGAAATCGTCGGAATAGGAAAGAGTGAAATTGCCATAGATGCCATTTGGATCGCTGCCATCCCAGTTCAGGAATCCGGTCGAGGGCGTCTGTGCGTAAACCGAGGCTCCGACGTTGACCGTAACCTGGGCGTTTGTATCGTCCGGCTCCGCGATGAAAAAAAACGGTCCCCCTGTCACGCTCGATATGCTGACACCACCGACTTCTGTTGCCGGGTTTGCGGAGCTACTGTTGTTCCAATTCGATCCTGTCGTCACGTCTTTGAACCAGATGAGATTGTTATCAAAGTCGACTTCCATCGCAATGACGTCGCCGTTGTGACCGAATGGGGTACTGAACAGTGAGCTGCTCGAACCATTGAAGTACTTGAGACCGCTTCCGTAAAGGCACAGGCTCCGAGTATCGACACTGCTGCCGCAATAGCTGGAATAGCTGTGCGAACCTCCTGCTATGCCGATGCCCCAATCGCCCGAATTGGGCGCGTTATCGATCGTGGACTCGACATGGTACTTGCCCGAGGAGTGGGATGTCGTCGACCGAACTGCTGCGACGGCGCTGCCGTTATTGCTGGCCGCCGTCAGATTGCCGTTGGAGAGCGTGATGGCGGCCGTCTTGTCCGATGGGTTAAACGTGACAGAGCCTGTAGCGAATGTTTGGTCGCTCGACGTAGCGGTGTTGCCTTGCGCGTCTGCAGAGACGACCGCGTAGTGGTACGTGGCGCCCGATGAGAGGCCGGTCAGGCTGATAGAGTGCGAGGTCAGCAGTGACGCGCTGCTCGATGCGGAGCCGTACGCGGTGGTCGTGCCGTACACTACCTGGAGCTTGCCGGTTCATCGGTCGTCCATGTGATGGTCGCCGTGGTGCTTCCCGGTGTGCCGGACGAGATCGAGGAGACAACCGGTGCGGTGTTGTCGACCGTGATGGTGACGGCGGTCGAGGTTGCGCGATTGCCGGCGGCATCGCGGGCCACGGCAACGATCGATTTTGAGCCGCTGGACGTGGCGGTGCTATCCCAGCTGATCGAGTAGGGAGACGACGTGTCTTCGGCACCGACGCTCACGCCGTTCACTTTGAACTGCACGCCAGCGACCCCGACCGTATCAGACGCATTTGCCGAAAGCGTCACGGACGATCCCGAAATCGTGCTGCCATTCGAGGGAGCCGTCATCGCGACAGTCGGCGGGTTGTTGTCCACCGTCACCGTGATGACCGACGAGGTCGCGTAGTTGGAATAGCCGTGAGAGCCGGTCGTTGGTGCGATCGAGCGAACGCCCGACGAGGATCGCGATGTGGGTCGATCGCAGGAAGCGGTGACGCGCGAGCAGACGCACGATCTCCACGTCGTCATCGGTGAGGCGGAATACCGGCGGTTCCGACGCACGGCGGAACCGCGGCCGGCGGATCGGTTCGGTGATCGTCGCAACATCCACGCACTCATTATACCCGCCCATCGGAGCGGCCGGTCGGCAGGGTGCGGTGGATGGGGAAAGCGCGGCTGACGAGTCGGGGGCCGGCATATTGCAGACATGCTTCTCAGCATTCATTAACCATGCGCGATTAGTGTGTCGGATCAGTTTGTCCCGAAGCGAATGCACGGGACGCCGCCGCGGCGTACTGGCCTGCGGAGAGAAAGCGGACTGGCATGCGCGTATTGCTGATTGAGGACGACCGCGCCACCGCTCAGTCGATCGAGTTGATGCTCAAATCCGCGAGGTTCAACGTATACACGACTGAACTCGGTGAAGAAGGCGTCGATCTCGGGAAGATCTACGACTACGACATCATTCTGCTCGACCTGAACCTGCCCGACATGTCGGGCTTCGAGGTGCTGCGCTCGCTGCGGCTCTCAAAGGTCAGGACGCCGACCCTCATCCTTTCCGGCCTTGCCGGTACCGAGGATAAGGTTCGGGGTCTCGGCTTCGGCGCCGACGACTACATGACCAAGCCGTTCCACAAGGACGAACTGGTCGCGCGCATCCATGCGATCGTGCGCCGCTCCAAGGGCCACGCCCAGTCCGTGATCCAGACCGGCGATCTTGTCGTCAGGCTCGACACCAAGATGGTCGAGATTAATGAGGTTCGTGTGCACCTGACGGACAAGGAGTACCAGATGCTGGAGCTCCTCTCGCTCCGCAAGGGCGCGACGCTCACCAAGGAAATGTTCCTCAACCAGCTCTACGGCAGCATGGACGAGCCGGAGATCAAGATCATCGACGTATTCATCTGCAAGCTGCGCAAGAAGCTTGCTAACGCGTCGGGTGGCAAGAACTACATCGAGACCGTGTGGGGCCGCGGCCACGTGCTGCGCGAGCCGCACGAGGAAGAGGCGAGGATTCCCGCCTGATTTTTTCAAAGCGCTTTCGGCCTTCTCGCGCCACGGACGCTTCGGAACCTCCAGCCGCGCCGGCAACACGGACTGATCCTGCAAAGTCGAATATCTGTCGAGCCGCGTAGGCGCTCTGCCGGGTCGGATCACGCCCTTCCTCGCCTCGGCCGTGCGGCCGCGACCGGGGCATCGGCCGTCGCATGTCGCGGCGTGTCCCGGCAGACCCCCGACCGGCCGCCACGGGACGCGCGCGAGCCGCCACCGTGGGAGTGGCATAACGTGACGCCCGAGGAGGACTATCGGACGGCTGTGCTGTCCGATAGCCCGCACGCTGGGTGTTCGTTATGCCTCCCGCGGTGGGAGGGAAGCGGGAAACGATCCAGCCGCGAAGTCCGGCCTGCGGTACTCCGCGGGCCGAGCGCCGCGCGGCTGCGGTCGTTTCCTTCCGGTGAGATGCGGGCCGGCCTTCGGGCCGCCCGCGCAAGACCTTGGGACTCGATCGAGGGACAGTGCCGTCCAGCAGGACGGCTTGTCCCGAGGCAAGAGACCAGCTCCGCCTGACCCGCATGAACCTGCCACGCATCGGCGCGCGACAACGCCGCTTGCGCGAGCGCCGTGGTGAGCAGCGCCCCGAGCAGGTGTGCGGTGCTCTCGCCCACGGCGCCCTTGGATAGATTGCAGATGACGATCGCTCCCTCGTCCATGAGGCGGCGCAGCGTGATGGTGCTCTTCGGCTGCGCCAGCATGTTGCGCAGGGCCGGCACCATGAGCGCCTTGCCGATCTTATTCTGGATCGGCGCAATGGCCTCGGTACGAAAGCTCGCCGAATAGCTCTCGTACTCATTGACCCAGAAGGCGCGCACCACCGGATCGCTCACGTGGCGGTGGACGAGCTGCACCCGGAACGGGGCATCGATGAGCAGGCGGGGGAGCATCAACAGGGTGGCGCCGGGCACATCGAGCAGCGCCCGCACCGCGTTGGTGAGGATGTAGTCCAGCCGCGGCCCCCAGCTCTCGGGCCAGACATG
>PLJS01000196.1:724-2593 GCA_003140315.1 Hyphomicrobiales bacterium | reverse complement strand
GGCTCCGTCATCGTCGATCTCGCGGTCGAGCGCGGCGGCAATGTCGAGGGCGCCAAGGCCGGCGAAGTCGCCGAAGTCGGCGGCGTCAAGATCGTCGGCTATCTCAATGTCCCGGGTCGGCTCGCGGCATCGGCTTCAAGCCTGTATGCCAAGAACCTCTATAACTTCCTCGAGATCCTCGTCGACAGGAAGACCAAGGCGCTCGCCGTCAACTGGGACGACGAGATCGTGAAGGCGACCGCGCTCACACGCGACGGCGCCGTGGTGCATCCCGGCTTCCAGCCGAAGGCCGTGGCGAAGCCCGCGATCGAGAAGGCCGCGCTCCCGCCGGCCGAACCTGCAGCGCAGCCGAAGCCCGTGACCGAGCCCGCAGTCTCGCCACCCGCCGCGGCCGAGCCGGCAGTCCCACCAAGCGAGACGACTTTATCCGCAGCGCCGCCGACCGTGGTGACGGAGTCTCCGGCTCAGCCGTCTCCCACGACCGAGCCCGCAGTTCAGCCAGGGCCTACGACCGAGCCCGCAGCGTGACCGGAGACCGCCCATGAACCCGCAAGAAGCCGCCGCACGCGCGCAGGCCGCAGCCGACGTGGCGCGCCAGGCCGCCGAAGCCGCGCAGACCTATGCGGACGCCGCAGCCGCGCTCGCGGCGAGCGCGATGCACGCGGCGACCGGCGTCGGGATAGACCCATTCGTGTTCCGCCTGTCGATCTTCGTGCTGGCGGTGTTCGTCGGCTACTACGTGGTGTGGTCGGTGACGCCGGCGCTGCACACGCCGCTGATGTCGGTGACCAACGCGATCTCCTCGGTGATCGTGGTCGGCGCGCTGCTCGCGGTCAGCGTCGAATTGGCGCGCAACGATTCAGGTCCGATCTGGGCGCGCATCCTGGGCTTCCTCGCGCTCGTGCTCGCCTCGGTGAACATCTTCGGCGGCTTCCTGGTCACGCAACGCATGCTTGCCATGTACCAGAAGAAGAAATGAGGGCCACGGCATGAGTCTCAATCTCGCCGCGCTGCTCTATCTGGTCGCGGGCG
The DNA here is from genome assembly GCA_003140315.1 of Hyphomicrobiales bacterium. Lineage (GTDB taxonomy): Bacteria > Pseudomonadota > Alphaproteobacteria > Rhizobiales > Xanthobacteraceae > PALSA-894. The sequence continues at coordinate 1,561 of PLJS01000196.1, read as the reverse complement.
TCTTGTTCATTCTTGCGCTGCGCGGGCTCTCGAGCCCGGCGACGAGCCGGCAGGGCAATTTGTTCGGCATGGTTGGCATGGCGATCGCGATCGTGACGACGCTCGCCTCGCATCCGCCGGACAGCTTCTTCTCTTGGCTCCTCGTCATCATCGGCATCGGCATCGGCGGCGGCGTCGGCGCCGTGATCGCGCGGCGTGTGCCGATGACCTCGATGCCGGAACTGGTCGCGGCGTTCCATTCGCTGGTCGGCATGGCGGCGGTGCTGGTGGCGGCGGGCGCGCTCTATGCGCCACGCGCCTTCGACATCGGCATGCCGGGCGACATCCACAAGGCAAGCCTGGTCGAGATGTCGCTCGGCGTCGCGATCGGCGCCATCACGTTTACCGGCTCGGTGATCGCATTCCTGAAATTGTCCGCCCGGATGAGCGGCGCGCCGATCCTGTTGCCGATGCGCCACCTGATCAATCTCGCGCTCGCGGTCGCGATCGTTCTGATCATCGTGTGGTTCGTGCGCGCGGAGAGCTACTTCGCGTTCTGGCTCCTGACGCTCGCCGCCTTCGCGTTCGGCGTGCTGCTCATCATCCCGATCGGCGGCGCCGACATGCCGGTCGTGATCTCGATGNNTTCACGCTCGGCAATTCGGCGCTGATCATCACCGGCGCGCTGGTGGGCTCTTCGGGCGCGATCCTGTCCTACATCATGTGCAACGCGATGAACCGGAACTTCTTTTCGGTCATCCTCGGCGGCTTCGGCGGCGAGGTCGCGGGGCCGGCGGCGGGGGCCGAACAGAGGCCGGTCAAGCTCGGCTCGGCCGACGATGCCGCCTTCATCATGAA
>PLJS01000196.1:0-683 GCA_003140315.1 Hyphomicrobiales bacterium | reverse complement strand
ATGAACGTGCTGCTGGCGGAAGCGAACGTGCCCTATGACGAGGTGTTCGAGCTCGAGGACATCAATTCGGAATTCGCGCAGGCCGACGTCGCGTTCGTCATCGGTGCGAACGACGTGACCAACCCGGCGGCGGAGGACGACAAGACCTCTCCCATTTACGGCATGCCGGTGCTACAGGTGTGGAAGGCCGGCACNNTGACCGAAGAGATCGTCAAGGCGTTGTGATGCGCGCAATCCGGACCGCTTTCGTCGCCGCGTTTTTTCTGGCGCAGCCGGTCGTTACATTCGCGCAAAGCCTCTCGTGCGCGCTGCCGCAAAAGCCGATGATCGAGGTCGAATTGATGTTCGGCCGCAATATCGGCGGCAAGCTCGGCGTCACCGAGAGCCGCTGGGCGGCGTTCCTTGCGCGTGAGGTGACGCCGCGCTTTCCAGATGGGCTCACGGTGTTCGACACCACGGGCCAATGGCGCGACGCCAAGACGAAGGCGATCGTGCGCGAACCCTCCAAGATCGTGCGCATCATCACGGCGGACACCGAGGCGCAAGGCAAGATCGACGCGATCGCCGAGGCCTACAAGAAGCAGTTCAGGCAGGATTCGGTCGGGATCGTGTCGCGGCCGTCCTGCGTGTCGTTCTGAATTAATCCGGCGCACGCGCTCAAACCGTCATCCTGAGCGACCGTC
>PLJS01000146.1 GCA_003140315.1 Hyphomicrobiales bacterium | reverse complement strand
CAATGACCTGTACGCTATTGGAGCAACAGCCGACATCGGTCGCCCCAGCGGGCCGAAGGGGTCGGTCGAAAATGACCCACAGCGGAACTTGCAGGGGCGGTCGACGAGGTATTCGGCCTTACCGGAATCGTGATCGCAAGGAAGACTTGCCTCGAACCTTTAGGCCACGGCTTTGACGGGGCGTTGGGTCGCCGGTTCAGGTGGGTGACAAGCGCAGCGACCTCGTTCCTGGGCACCGCGCGGGTGTTGCTAGGCGGCCTCGCGATATTCGTCGGCGACGACCACTCGGTTCCGACCCGTCCGCTTGGCGGCATAAAGGGCTTTGTCTGAAGCAGCCACGAGCTGTTCCCAAGTCGTATCGGCGGGAGACTTCTCCGCGACGCCGATGCTGGCCGAGATGGGCAGCGCAGACGGGTGATCTTCCTTCAAAGCCTCAATCACCAACCGGAGTCGGTCGGCGAAGTGCTCGGCCTGCTCCGCGGACGTATCGGGCAGGAGCACCACGAACTCCTCGCCTCCAAAGCGACATGCGGCGTCGCCGCTTCGGATTTCCTTTGCCAGGGCCTCGCCGACCCGGCGCAGAACCGCGTCGCCGGCCGCGTGGCCATGCAGGTCATTGATGTTCTTGAAGTGATCGAGATCGAGCAACAACACGGACAAATGCGTCTTGCCGCGTACCGCCTGTGCCCAATCGCGGTCCGCTACCAACGAGAACGCACGGCGGTTTAGCAGCCCCGTCAGCGGATCGACGCTGGCGGCGAGGTCGAGGGTGCGCTGAAGCCGCTGGTTGGTAAGGGTAGCGACGAAGACCGCCAGAAGAAACGCCACGGCTGCAAACGCCAACATAAATCCGCTTTGGGCAATGCTTGACCCTATGACCGCTCCGACCTCTCCGCCGAATTCATCCCGCGCCCATCCGACCAGTCCAAAGAAGCGCAGGATCGTGGCGGCGATTTCGACTACCAGAAGTCCTGCGATGATCGTCTGGGTAGTCTTGAGTGCGGTGCGGGGTACGCGCAGCAGGCACACCGCTGCGAACCCGTCACACCCGGCGACGAACACCGTGAAGATGGCGACACCGAAAACATTGTTGGGCCAGATGAAGACAAACGCGAGCCTGGCGAGGATGTACAGAGCCGACCAGCCGATGGCGAGCCGCCATGGTGCGGGACGATCGCTCATTCGGACCAGTCCAACGTTGAAGATGCCAGCCCCGGCGCCAATCAAGACGTACTGCGGGATGACCCAAAGGGCGGGCGAAAGGACCGCTGCGGCTGAAATCACCAGGGTTCCGAGTGCCACCAGGACCGAGCCGACCGCCAACTCACGGAGCGGAGCGTACCTTCTGTGGACGCGCCAGACATAGACAAGGGCGACCGCCTGCAAGACGCGGATCATGGCGTACGCCACCAGAAGTGTCGTATAGTCGAGCGTCATCAGCTTTGGCCAATTGGGTTGCTGCGGAGACCGGACGGTGGGGTCTCAGGATGTCTGTCGAGTTACGACCAGTCGTCGAAATGTCCGAAATCCCCGTGAAAAAGTACTTAGTCGGGACCGAGTCCGCGAACCGCCCCAATCGTTAAGGGGGGCTCCGCTTGGCCGGGCGCTGAACCACCTCGGCCAAGCCCATTACGTGGGGTCGGGTTCTGGCCCCTCTCTACCATTCGTCGCACGGCGCATGACGACCGCTATTGAGGGAAGACCGGATATCTCGCAGGCATCGCGAAGTCGACGCGAATGACCCAAAGCGGACAAAATAGACGCGATATAAATGTGGCCGGGGAGAAAACGCGACACTGCGCTAATTTTTGAATGTTCGTGCAGCACCGAGCGACAACCCCCTTTCTGGGGTTCACTGGAACTGCTAGCCTTTAGGTAGCTGCCCTTGAAATGGGGCGTACCGAGGTCGCCGCGCGCGTGTTAACGGGCGGCAAAAGTGCCTTCGGCAGGTCCTTTCTCGCAGCGCACTGACAACCAAGCAACAGGGGAAGTATCCATGCTACATAAATCAATGATCGCTGCCACGCTCGGCGCTACGCTCGCGCTCGCGTCGGCGTCCTTCGCGCAGCAGGGGGCGTTCGGCACCGCCGACGAAGCAAAAGCAATGTTGATGAAGGCGGTCGCCGCGGTCAAAGCCGACAAGGCGAAGGGGCTTGACATGATTGCCAAGGTCGACGGCGACTTCCGCGATCGCGATCTCTACGCGTACTGCTTCAATCTCAGCGACGGCACGCTGCATCCGTTCCCCAATCCGAATCTCAAGGCGCTGTTCGGCAAGGACTACCGGACGCTGAAGGACCCCAAGGGCTTTAACTTCGGGCAGGTGATCTTTGATACGGTGACGCAGAAGCCGGACGGCCAGATCGCCGAAGTCAGCGGAATTATGCTTCCCAAACCAGGTTCCGATCCGACCCCGGTTCCGAAGACCGTCTTCGTCACCAAAGTCGGCGATCTCGGCTGCGGCGTTGGCTATTACAATTAGCCGCCACGGCTGCGGTAGGCGTTTCCCGTAAGCGCTGCGGCACTAGGGCGCCGCAGCGCTATACTCTCTGGCCAAGCGGTAACGTCGCCTAACAATCCTGTTGGAAGCCGCGCGCAAGTTGGCGGCCTCTTTCATTTCACGCCAAGGTCCGCAATGTCAGTTGTTGGCCCATCGCGTCATTTCGCGGTGACGCAGCAATTCAGCCGCTTGCGGCGCGAAGCGGACATCGTTCGATGCTGGCGCTGCGAATGGTCGGTCGCGAATGACCCAAAGCTGACGTTAGCTGCTTCCAATAAGAACGCCCGTCGCGAGAACGAGTCCTCCGCCAAGCATTACCTTTGCCGCTGCAGAGAATGGTGGTGTGTCCATATAACGCCACTGGATGTAAGCAATCGCCAGAAGCTCGATGACAACAACCACGGCTGCAATCGCAGTTGCGGTGAAAAAATTCGAGATCAAATAGGGCAGCGTATGGCCAATGCCGCCTGCGATTGTCATGAGCCCGCAAACCAGCCCTCTTAAATACGGCTTTCCTCGTCCCGATAATTTTCCGTCGTCAGCCAAGGCTTCCGCGAACCCCATGGATATTCCTGCGCCAAGAGACGCTGCCATTCCAACCTGGAAAGCGTTCCACGAGTTATGAGTGGCAAAAGCGGCCGCGAAGACAGGAGCTAACGTCGAAACTGAACCATCCATCAGTCCGACGAGGCCGGGTTGAACTATCTGCAGCACGAAACTGCGTTTTGCGCTTTCATCCTCTCGGCCTTTGGCCTGCTGCGGCAAACGCTTGGTTTCGATCTCTCTCGCCGTCCGTTCGTGCTGCAACTCTGCTGTTGCCAAATCGCCCAACAACTTACGAATAGAAGCATCCGTCGTCCGCGAAGCCGCGAGCTGGTAGAATCGCCCGGCATCCTGTTCCATTTGCCGCGCCTGTTGCCTTACGGCTTCAATGCCCTTCAGACGAACCTGCCAGAGCTTCTTTCGTTGCACGAAGCCGCGAACATCCTGCCTCCTAACGAGAGGTATGTGACTTCCAAATTTCGATGAATACAGATCGATGAGTGCGCGGCGATGCTCATCCTCTTCAGCAGCCATATCGGAAAAAACGTTAGCCGTGTCAGGGTGTTCTTCGCGCAACCCTTCCGCAAAATCGGCGTAAGTCCGTCCATCCTCCTCCTCGCTGCTGATGGCCAGCGCAAGAATCTCTTGTTCCGTAAGTTGCTCGAACTCTTTCATACTTTGACCATTGTTTAGAATTGCTCTAAATACGGGGACGGCGTCCCGAAATCAAGGGCCAACGCATGGGGCAGTTATGACCAACCGTCTACACTATGGTGCTACTGCAAAGGTCTTGCACTGGCTCGTCGTGGCGCTTCTAGCGGTTCAATTTCTGATTGGCTGGTTCATGCCGGACGTCCATGCCGGTCCGCCCGCGAGTGCCATGACACTCCATATCTCTTTTGGAATTAGCATTCTCGCGCTGATCGTATTGCGATTTGTCTGGCGGCTCACCTATCCGGTGGCGCCCGAGAGTTCGCTGCCCCCTTGGCAGCGAGTGACCTCCGAAGCGGTACATTGGCTGCTCTACGCCCTGGTCCTCGCGACAACCGTGACAGGCTGGCTTTTCGCTTCGTTCCGCGGCTGGTCGGTTTCCTATTTTTTTCTGGTACCTTTGCCGATGCTGGCGGACAAAAACGCCGATGGGGTTCATGCAATTGATGGTTGGCACCAGATTGCGGAGTGGACGCTGCTAATAGTAATTGGCGTTCATATCGCCGCTGCGCTGGCGCATATTTTCATCTACGGTGACCGCATCATGCAGAGGATGCTGCCAAGTCGCCCGTAATCGCCGCAATGGCCATCGCCGTTCATGCGCTCAAACAAGCAGAAAGGTTAAACACTGCTAAACTTGGGGTCCGCTATGGCGGTGATGTAATTCAACCAGTAATCTAGACTAATCCGTCTGGATCCCTCTGGCCGCCTTTCGTCTAGTGGCCGATCATGTGGCTGCTGGCAAACAAATGCAAAATCAATTCTGGTTCGTAGAGGCCTGAGAACATGAAAATTAGGCCTACGACACCGAGAGCTCCGCCGAGCCACGCCAGCAC
>PLJS01000080.1 GCA_003140315.1 Hyphomicrobiales bacterium | reverse complement strand
TAAGCACAGTTCTCACCACCAAAGCTCACCCGACAAGGCGGCCCTGGCCGGAGGGAAACCCTGAAGCCGCAGCTCGGCCTCTTGTTTCCCATTATGCTGATCGCGGCCGGGCGCTGGCGCGTATTCACCGCCGCAACCGCCACCGCGCTCTCCCTTGCCGCGGTGACGGTCGCGTTGTTCGGCGCCCAGGTCTGGGTCGACTTTGTCAAGGTCGGCATGCCTGCGCAGAACCTGGTACTCGCCGATCCGCAGTTCGTCGCGACGCCGTTCTACCCGACGGTATTTATGAACGTCCGCGGTCTCGGAGCGAGCTACGCCCAGGCAATGACTGTGCAGCTCTGCTTCTCGGCTTGCGCGGCCGCGGCTGTAGGATGGGCCTTTAGACTCCGCGGACGGGCCGATTCGCAACACCTGATGGCGCTTTTCCTGACTTGCTCGGTCGCGGCGACACCGTATCTTCTGGCTTACGACACACTTGCCACATGCTTCGCCGCGCTGATGTTACTTGATTCCAGCAAGCTCGACGCGCCCGGCCGAAGATCTGCCCAACTCGTCTACTGGCTACCGATTATCCAACTTGGCCTCGGCGCAGCGCACGTTCCTGGTCCGGCGCTGATCCCGCCGATCTTCGCGATCTATCTGCTCATGCGGATCAAATCGTCGACCACAGCGGCGGAAGCCTTAGCATAGTCAGCTCAGCGAGCCAACTACGCTGGTAGGGAACGTGACTGAAAATTGAAGGCGCATGCACGTCGAACGCACGCAGTCAGGAAGTCAGCACCCGGCGCACAAAGTAGAAAAACGGGCTAGTATACCCCCCGCGATTCTGGCTCTGATCCCAGATCGTAAACGACGCCAAGACCAGTAAAACGGATAGCAGGCGCATCTCAGTACGATTACTCTGTCGCCATAAAAGTTGAATTGAAAATACACTGACAATTTGAATCATCGGGCGCCGGGAACTCCCGCTTTTTACCCGGATGCTCCAGTCGCTTTCGAGTCCGCGGCGCCTTCTTCGTTTACCCCGTTCGGTGATCGACGCGAGAAGAGCGCGATTAAGACCGGCAGGGTGATCAAAATGATCACAGGCGCGAGCGTCATTCCGGCGACGACTACGATCGCCAGCGGTTTCTGTACCTGCGAACCAATTCCGCTTGAGATGGCGGCTGGCAAGAGGCCGATGCCGGCGATAACACAAGTCATGAGTACAGGGCGCATTTGCAGCTCGCCTGTGCGCAGGATGGCGCGCGCGCGTTCAGTGCCGCTATCAACGAGCTGATTGAATTGGGTGAGAATCACGATGCCGTCCATTACCGAAATTCCGAACAGGGCGATGAAGCCGATCGCCGCTGAGATGCTGAAGGGCACACCGGTGATGTAAAGCCCAAAGATGCCTCCGATGACCGCCATCGGGATGACGCTCATGGCAAGAAGCGTCTCAAGTAACGATCCGAAATTGATCCACAGCAGCAGGGCGATGAGGGCGAGGCAGATCGGGACGACGATTTGTAAGCGCCCGATCGCGTCCTGAAGATTGCCGAACTCGCCAACCCATTCGAGTCGGAAACCCGCGGGCAATTGCACTTCTTTCGCGACCCTTGTTTGGGCATCGAGGATCGCGCTGCCGAGATCGCGGTCGCGCACACTGAATTTGATCGGCAAATAGCGCTCCTGGCCTTCGCGATAGATGTAGGCGGCGCCGGACACCAGTTTGATCGTGGCGACCTCGCTGAGCGGGATTTGTGTAATTCCACCATTCGCGTTTTGAACTCCAATACGCAAATTGCGGATGTCCTCGATACCGCGGCGGAACTGCGGGGCGAGCCGGACCACGATGGGAAAATGCCGGTCACTTCCCGGTTCATAGAGATCGCCCGCTGAATCTCCGCCGATCGCCATGCGTATGGTGGAGTTGATGTCGCCCGGCGCGAGGCCGTAGCGCGCGGCGCGCACGCGATCGACCTCGATCTGCAGGGTTGGTTGTCCAAGGGAAGTGAATACCGCAAGGTCGGCAATCCCCGGAACCGTAGCCAACACGCTCTTGATCTTGTTCGCTGTATCGGTGATCGCCTGCAAATCATTGCCGAACAGCTTGATCGAGTTCTCGCCTTTGACGCCGGAGACCGCCTCTGCGACGTTGTCCTGCAGATATTGCGAGAAGTTGAATTCGACACCGGGGAATTGCTCTTGCAGTTTGCTCAGCATGTCCGAGGTCAGGCGCTCCTTATCCATGCCGGAGCGCCACTCGCGCGTGGGGCGTAACGGAGCGAAGAACTCGGCGTTGAAGAACCCCGTGGCATCCGTCCCGTCATCGGGCCTTCCGTGCTGCGAGACCACGGACTCTACTTCGGGAAAGGAGCGCAGCAACGTGCGCATACGGTTGACGTAGCCGTTGCCTTCTTCGAGCGAAATCGTCGAAGGCATCGTCGCCCTGATCCAGAGATTGCCTTCTTCCAGCTTGGGCAGGAATTCGAGGCCGAGCGCACGCACCGCGATCCCGGCAAGACCCAGCAACGCCACCACTCCCAGTACCACGAAGAGCTTGTTGCTAAGCGCAAGCCGCAAGGCCGGACGGTAAAGATGGTTGAGCGCGCGAACGATCCAGGTTTCGGTTTCGCGCACCCGCTCCGGCAGCAGCAACGCGCTTAACGCAGGTGTGACAGTGAAGGTCGCGAGCAGCCCGCCGGCGAGCGCATAAGCATAGGTCTTGGCCATCGGGCCGAAGATGTGTCCCTCGACGCCGCTTAGCGTGAAGAGCGGGATGAACGCCGCAATGATGATGGCGGCAGCGAAGAAGATCGAACGATTGACCGCGCCCGCCGCCTCATCGATCGCCAGCAGCTTGCCCGAGAATTCGTCGCGTGCCTGAGGCGTGGAGGGCTGCCCGGGATGAGCAAGCCTTCGGAAGATGCTTTCGACCATGATTACCGTCGCATCGACGATCAGCCCAAAGTCGATTGCACCGACGGAGAGCAGGTTTGCCGACTCGCCGCGCAGCACCATGATTCCAACGGCAAAAAACAACGCGAACGGGATGGTGGCGCCGACAACGAGCGCGCTGCGCAAGTCACCAAGGAACAGCCATTGCAATAGGAAGATGAGCGTGATGCCGATCACCATGTTGTGCAGCACTGTGCGCGTCGTGATTTCGATGAGGTCCTTGCGGTCGTAGATGCGCTCGATCCGGACGCCGGGAGGCAGGACATTCGATCTATTGATCCTGTCCACTTCCTCTTCGACCCGGCGGATCGTGGGCGAGCTTTGCTCGCCTCGGCGCATCAGCACGATGCCCTGCACGATGTCGTTATCGTCATCCTTACCAGCGACACCGAGGCGCGGCTTGTAGGCGACGGTGACGGCCGCAACGTCGCGGACGAGCACCGGGTTGCCGCCGCTTTGCATCAGCATCGTATTGTTAATATCGTCGACCGAGCGGATTAGCCCGACGCCGCGAACGACGGCGGCCTGCGGACCGATATTGACCGTGTTGCCGCCAACATTGATGTTGCTGTTATTGATGGTCTGCAGCACCTGCGGCAGCGTCAGCCCGTAGGCGATGAGCTTGTTGAAATCGATTTGGAGCTCATAGGTTTTGGTTTTACCGCCCCATCCGGTCACGTCGATCACTCCGGGCACGGAGCGGAAGCGTCGCTGCAACACCCAGTCCTGCAAGGTCTTGAGGTCGAGGACGCTGTAACCGGGAGGACCAACGAGCTTATAGCGATAAATCTCTCCGACCGGGCTCGTGGGGCTGATCTGCGGCTGTGCGTTGTTCGCAAGTTGCGGAAGCTGGGCAAGACGATTGAGCACCTGCTGCAGCGCTTCGTCATAGGTATAGTCGAAGGAGAATTGGAGCTTCACGTCGGAAAGGCCGTAAAGCGAGATGGTACGGATCGAGGTCAGATTGCGGATACCCGCCGTCTGCGTCTCGATCGGGATGGTGACGTAACGCTCCATCTCCTCGGCCGAGAGGCCGGGGCTTTGCGTCACAATATCCACCATCGGCGGCGTCGGATCGGGATACGCCTCGATATTGAGCTGACGGAACGCCAGAACGCCGCCGACCAGGATGAGGACGAAGCCGAGCAACACAAGCAGGCGATGGGCAAGCGAAAACCCGATGAGCGCGCGCATGGGCTACCCGCGGCTTTCTAGCTGCCGCTTGCGGCGCGGTCGATGAACAGAGCGCCCTTCGTAACGACGGCTTCCCCGACGTTGAGGCCCTTAAGCACCTGGATCATGCGCCCGCTGGTGGCGCCGAGTTCGACGTTGCGCAGTTCGATTGACTTGTCCGCGCGCGCGATCCAGACCCTGGCGACATCTCCTTCATAGAGTACGGCGTCGCGCGGGATCGCGGGGCTCGCGTCGCCTTCGCCGATATAGATCGTGGCGGTCGCGAACATTTCTGGTTTCAGCTGCCCATTAGGGTTGCCAATCGTCGCCCGCACGAACAGCCGCCGAAGCGTCGTGTCCATCGTCGCGGCCACGTAATTAATGTTGCCGCGATAGACTTCCTGCGGATCGGCGAGCGTCGTAAATTCGAGCGCCTGGCCGATCTGCACGCGCGACGCTTCGGTCTCGCGCACATAAGCGACGAGCCAAACGGTGGAGAGATCGCCAATGAGAAAAACGGGATCGCTCGCTCCGGTATTTACATATTGTCCGGGGCCGGCCTTGCGTTGAACGACAGTGCCGGCGATCGGCGCACTGATAGTGGTGTCGGCGTTGATCTTGCCGGTCTGCTGGAACGCCGCGATCTCGGTTTCGGTTTTGCCCAAAATACGCAGCCGATTGCGGGTTGCCTCAAGGGCAGTCTCGGCTGACCGAAGATCGTTCTGTGCCGCCGTCAAGTCGGCTTGGGCCTGTTGCCATTCGCGCAACGACATGGCCTTGGACTCGTAGAGTTCATGCAGGCGTTTCTCGACGGTCTGGGTGAGATTGACCTGCGAACGCGCCTTATTGGCCGTGGCAAGCGCGGCCATGAAATCGTTCTGCGCCTGCACCATGTCGGTCGCTTCAACGACGAACAAGGGTTGGTCGGCGCGTATCACATCTCCAGGCTTTGCGAGCAGCTTTAAAATGCGTCCGGCATAGGGCGAAAAAATTGGCGTCGAGCGATCCTCGTCGACTGCGATCTTGGCTTCCGTGACATGCGTCGGAATGAAGATCACGCTGACAACCGGTTCGACCGTGAGCGTCGCCCATTGCGCTTCCGATGGGGAGAACCTGTCGGTCCTGGCATTCGCCGGCGGGCGCACTTGCAAACTGTCGCTTCGCGCTGGGTTCGGGCCGCTTAGGCGTAACCAAAGTAGCGTAACTGTTGCGACAAGGCAGATAAGACCAATGACAACGATTTTCTTCATGGCTGGGCGGCCTTGCTCGCAACAGATTGGGGCGCATCGTCGCCGTCGCGAGTGGCCCAGATTGGCAGACCGCAGGACGCGCAAGCCTGCGGTTGCTTACCGCGTTTGAAGAAGCGATTCGTGCAGCGCGGACAGCGGAAGGCCTGCCGATACATGCTTGCAGCGACGTAAGCAAGCAGCCAAATCGCCGCCGCGTATACGTACAAGCGCGGCATATCGCGGTCGCCGATTATCATCAAGACTGACGTCAGCACAGCCATGCAAGGCACAAAGCTGATAGCGACCCACCGCACAAGCCGATCACGCTTGCGAAGGCTGAGCCAGGAAGTTCGATCGCATGTATCCGCCTGCGCGTCCGGGTACCCTAACGGCAATTCCCGCCGCTCGATCACATGCACCTTGCCTTTAAAAAAATTCCTTACAGCGCTTCTGTCGCGACAACGCTAAGCAACTAGCGTGCCGGGCATTCAGTGATCGCAAATGCCAAGAAAATTGGCCTACCAACTCGGCGGCTGGCGATCTGGTAGGCGAATTAAAGCCGATGTAGTCCGCAGCACCGGCGAGATTCCGCACATCGCAAGACCGGCGACTGCCCCAGGATCACGGCGCCGATTAGTGCACGCGGAGCGCTGGTTGAAGTCCGCGTTTGTGACGCGCTGATGTCGTGGCCAGAAATGAGCGAGAATGACTGCGGCCGGAATGTCCGCTTGTGGGCCATTCTGTTGAAAAAGCGAGCGATTGCGCGTGATGATTTTCGCTGATACAGTCGCTGCGAGAGGACTGAATCATGATGGGACATCGGCAAGCCGAACAGGCTGCTCTGTTCTATGAGTTTTCGCTCGAGCGGCACGTTCCGGCGAATCATCTGTTGCGCTCGATCGACCGGTTCATCGAGCTGGGTGAGCCTCCGTCCATTTCCCTGGGTGGGACATGGGCGACATCTCCCCGGCGCCGACACGCCTCTGGTGTGCGCGTGCCCCGCCGCGTCGGTCAACGCCGCAGCAGGCGCCCGCAAAGCGGGTTGCCTTGAGGGGCGCGGATGAGGGCGCGCGATAATACAGGCGGCCAGGGTTAGATATCGTGACTCGTCGCGACCGGTCGGGACACGTCCGGACAGACCGAGGCACACTGCGACGGTGATCGGTCAACGCGCGGCCGAGGCAATCTCCCAATCTTGGAATGGACGGGTCATCGAGGCCGCGCCATATGGTGCTCGGGTTTAACTCGCCGTAATTGTGGAAAGCGAGAGGGTCGCCGCGTTCCGAACTTCGGCATGCGGCACCATGCGGCGACGCCTCAAAGCTCTTGCTCGTATAGCCTATAAATTTGAACGTGAGCGGATTGACTACGCAATGGCTTGTTGGTTGATAATCGGCGCATGTCCGGTCGATCAAGGCGGGGCGTTTTTTATTTATCGGTGAGGCGACGCGGGCCTCCGCGAGCACCGTTCACCTGGGAGATATGTCGAGACGGACAACCGCTTGCGATCAATATGTGTTCCGACTTTTTCAAGACGGATGCTGCGGCGGTATCGGCAGGAGAAGCGGCCTTGAAGGACTTTTTGGATCTTCTTCTCCAAGAGAAAGGCGCCCAATCCCGGCCACGATCCAAATTGCGTCGCCCGGGCAGCCGCTAGATCCTGTTCCACCGTCCAACTCGTTTCTTGCGAAGTGCGCTACGCCACCTCCACCATACACCCGTGGCCTGGCGTTTGCCGCAGGATGTCGGGACAGAACTGGTCGACGCGCGGCCGAGGCAATCTCCCAATCTTGCAATGTAATAGGTCATCGAGGTCGCGCTGCTATCTATCTTCGGGTGTGTGGGAACACACCTCACCCGACGCTTTGGCGTCGGGTGAATGCGGGCTAGAAGCTCGCCACGATGAGACACGGTATGCCGGTCTCCTCCTGCTTGCGGGCGCACAACGCAACGAAGTCGCGATAGCTTTTCAGCACACGCTCGATGTCGTCGTCGTCGGTCACGCCGTAGACCGTGTGCTCGCGCGTTTCCGCAACATGGAGCGCATCGGGGATGCGGCCAACTGCACTGGCCCTCAATATTCTGGTAGCGAGCTTCACGTCATTGCGCTACTTGCGCGCCGGACTGTTTCGATGGCGGACGTTGTGGCCGCTCCTGATCGGCGCGATGCCGTTCGCATTCATCGGTGGCGCTATCCAATTGCCGGGGCAATTCTACCGGCCCCTAGTCGGCGTGATCCTGATCATAGCCGGGATACGCTTCCTGTGGCCCAAGGAGGTGACCACCAATCGCGAGTCGAGAGACGCACCTATGATAGCAGGCATCGCCTTCGGCGCGCTTGTGGGGTTTCTCTCGGGGCTGACGGGTACGGGCGGCGGTATCTTTCTCTCGCCGATTATCATATTCGCCGGATGGTCGGATACGCGCACGGCGTCGGGAGTCGCAGCCGTGTTCATTCTGTGCAACTCGATTGCGGGGCTTCTCGGCAACATCGCCATCGTGAAGGCGCTGCCGGCTGACTTGCCGCTCTATGCGGCGGCAGTGCTGCTAGGTGCCGTCCTCGGGATAACGTTCGGGATACGGTTCGCTGTTCCCATGATCCTGAAGGCTCTCGGCCTAGTCCTGATTATCGCTGGAATGAAGCTAATCGGCGTGTACTGAGTGTCCGACTCAAAATGA
>PLJS01000009.1 GCA_003140315.1 Hyphomicrobiales bacterium | reverse complement strand
AATGTCTTCCGGTCCAGCCCCAAGACCGGACATCCGAGAGAGGATCGTGGATCAAGGCGAGCCTCAGAATTCAAACTGAGAAACGTACGGGAACTGGGTTCGACCCCGACTCGCCAGCCACAGCGAGCCGGGGCCGCGTCGTCGGCGCCGGAAGGAGACGAAACGGCGTCCGACTAGACGTTAGCGCGACTGACTGCCTAGGTCCTCCGCAGTGGGCTCATAAGTTCTTGCCCTACTCAGCCGCCGTGGCGAATTGGGCCTGCAAATATTTGCTGTAAAGCTCAGGGCGTTGCTCAAGTGCGCGCGCCCAGGCCGCTGCCTCTGTTTCGCCCGTCCTCCGTATTGATTCCGCGACTTGCGCAATTGCGTTCTCGGCCTTCGCGACTGCGCTGCTAACTTTGCGAACGTCTGTGGGCCTCTCTAGCGACGACGTTCGCCGCTTCGCTATGACCTGCGGATCGTTCATCGCCGCGCACCTGTCCGCGTACATCTCTCGTCCCTGCGGCTCGTCAAGAATCTCGGCATAGGCCAACGCCTTGGTGATCTTCTTTTCGGCGGCTCGATCTTCAGCCCATGCATCGAGCGTGGCATCGACCGTGTCGACCACAGTCGCGTTCCCAGACGTCAATGCGGCCTTCCGCAATGAAACGATTGCGCCCCTGACCGCGGGGCGACTGTGTTTTTCCAACAGGNNCAGGTCGCTGCGTCGTCGATTTCCAGTCCGACAAGCCACACCGACTTTCCGTCGGGACGCGACACGCCCAACGCGTCGCTGATTTGTTTTGTGAGCGGCCAGCTCGCGATCAGCCGTCCGCGCGCTGGGCCAGCGTGCTCCACCTTCACCACACAACCGTTCATGATCGCGCGACAGGCCGCGTCTTCCAGCTCTACATCATCGACAAGATCGCCTTGGCTGTCGGCCTCGCCCGCGACAAGCGCCACGCCGTAAAGCCGTTGTCGTTCATGGTCGATCTTAAGGATGCGCTGCACGGCTACATCCCTCCGGGTGTGCGAGCCGCCGCCATCGCGATTGAGGGCCGCTGGTTCGAACCGACCACCTGCGCATCGGCCTGTGCGAGCGGAACGCGGTTGGACACGGTCGTTCGAGAAATCTCCGCGAACTCCCCAACTCCAGCGCAGCAAAGTGCCCGATTTACCCGCCCCGGCCGAAGGAGGCGATTTGTAACCGCTTCGTCAATCGCGCCGGTCTTCACCAGCGCCCGGCGAAGTTGCTCTCGCCTTCGCAGGGCGCCGACCATCCTTTCGGCGGCCTCGTCGAACTCACGAGAAGCGGCAATGAGTCCGATACTGATCTCCCGGGCTTGCTCCAGGCGAGCTTGCGCGGTCGCGTCTGCCAGATGACGTTCGGCAACGGCGAGTCGCGCTCGCGCGCCGTCAAGAGCATTCCCGAGGTCTTCGNNGATCAAGCTCACGCTGTGCCGCGGCATCGCCGGTTTTGGCAGCGAACGACAATAAGCGCCGTTCGTCTGTCAGTTTGTGCAGGGCACTCGCTGCGATCTCACGCCGCGTTTCCAGGTCGGCGACGCATTGGCGTGCCGCAGCAACGGCCGAACGCGATTCTCCGACTGCAACCGGCTCATTCATTGATGGCCTCCAAGATCGTAACGACGCTCGCGCAGCAAAGCCGAGCCAGGCTGCCCGAAAACGTCCAGGCCCGCAGCGACCTGTAGAACCGCCAATGGGGGCTCCTCGCGCCGCGGCCGCGGTCGGCACGCCCACATCACGCCGAAAACCACATTGGCGTTGTCGTCGTGACCGCTGGGATTATGGTCGATGCTGTCCTTGCCGCTGCGCGTGACGCGCCGTTCGAGCAGGCGAAGCTCGCGCACGAGCGGCGGATGATCCGGGATTGAGATGGCGCCGCGCGCGAACAGCGGCAGGCCTTCAAGATACAGCGTCGATTTCGGACGCTCGGAGCGGACGTACTCAATGCCAGCCTCGCGGAACGCGCCCGCGCACCATTCACCGCCGAAGGCGTCGCCAGTGATCCGGCCGCCGTCGCAATGATACTCCTTCGCAAGCGTCGCGAACTCGACGGTGACACTCGCAGGATTGTGCGGCGCCGATACACCTCGCACCAGATCGATTACAACGCGTTCGCCTTCGCGGTGACCGATGGCGAGACAGGACGCGTCGTGCCGCCCGCCGCTCATGTCGGCGAATGCGTAATAACGCAGGTCGCCACGCGGGGCCAGTTCAAGCGGTCGGCCGCGATCAATCGCTGACTCGATCAACGCGTCGTCCAAAAACGCGCCGATGTCGTCCCGGAACTCGCCGTCCCACTCTGCGCGCGCCGCGATCGGGTCGGCCTCGCGCGCACGCTCGATCACAGCCGTGTCAATCGTCGGGTTGAACGCGATGGTGCCGCCGCGCACCACAAGCACGTCGTCGTGGTCGCGGCCGAAATGGTCGCGGGACTTCTGATAGAGCAGACCGGCCCGCCGGTACGCANNCGAAATCCCGATCAGCATGCCGCCCGTGGTCGCCAGCGCCGGTAGGCAGGCGGTGTACGTCTCGACGTCCGGCACAGCGGTCGTCTCGTCCCTCCAGTACGCAGCTTCGTCGAAGATGCACGCAAGTAGCGTGCGCCCGCGCACCGTACGGAAGCTGTTGCTGTGAACCCCGATGACGATGCCGCCCTTGATCCTGATCTCGTCGCCCGTCTCGCTCTCGACCTGACGGGAGAGCAGCGGCGAGCCTCGCAGGAACGCGCGCACGTAGCCGAGCACGACGCTCGCCTGCGACCTGCTCGCCGCGAGNNTGGCCGCCGCGCCTGCCGATGATCGCCCACAGCTCGCGCACGCGCCCGGCAGGCGGTGCACGGTCGCCCGACACGACCCGGAACGCGCGAGGTTCCTCACCGCTCAGCTTCTCGCCGAACGCAGCCTTGAGCACGGCGAGCCAGGTCGCCCACGTCGCGGCGTTGCCCAGCGCCGCGCCGAGCAGGC
>PLJS01000268.1:6829-59399 GCA_003140315.1 Hyphomicrobiales bacterium | reverse complement strand
CGTTGCCGCCGTTGTAGCCGTTGTAGCCGTTCTGCGGGTTGCTGTACCCGTTATTGTCGGCGTAGATCGAGCAGTACCCGTTGTTGCACGAGATCGATTGGCCGTCGTTGTTCGGGTAGTAGCTGTAGCCGTTGGGCAGAACGACGTGGCCATCTTCGTACACGACCGATCCGTCGCGGGTGGTTCCTTCGACGGTATTGGCGACCGTATTCTTGTTGGCGACGTTGGTCGCAACGAACGCGCCGACGAGAAAGGCAGCCACTCCGAGGACGGTATTGCGATTCACCGCGGCTTGATCCGCGCGTGCCGGCTGAACCGTCGCCAGTCCGAGGGACATTGTCATGATCGCGGCGAGGGCCGCCATCGCGAGCTTGCTTTTCATCATCAGGACCTCCTGATGACACCGTACCCCCGAGGCCTTAGAGAGAGCTGGTGCAGGCCTTACAAGCACCTGTGTTTTTGAGCGGCCCGGTGCTTGGTTCGATGGCCAGGCTTCGTTGATCGGCGGCTCGGGCAGTCATCGTCGTTCGCGCCCCTGCGCTGCGGAGCGTAGCGCGGATACATCGGATGCGACTCCTGCGCCCCGCTCGAATAATACGACCGGTAGCGCAACGCGTTATAATGCTCGTAATACTCCTTGAGGTACACTCCGTACGCTTCCAAATACTCGTTGTATGCGGCCACGTACGCGCCGTAGCGATTATACCTGCCACCCGACGTGTCGACTGGATACTGATAGTACGGTGGGTACTGATAGTACGGTGGGTATTGATAGTTCGGCGGCGGCATGTACCCGTTCTGCGGGTACTCATAGGCCGGCGAGCCTCCCGAGCTCACCCAATCCGAGCCGTTCCACTGCAAATAGCCGTTGTAGGCCGGAGCGCCGCCACTAACGATCGTGCACTGCATGTTGCGACAGGCGATTTGTTGTCCGCGATCTCCGGGATAGTAACTCGCGCCGTTCGCGTAGGCGACCCGCCCGTCGGCATAGACGGTCGCTCCGTCGGAGGTATAGCCGGCGACGGTCCCCGCCAGTTCTCTTTTGTGCGCGACGTTCCGCGAGATGATGATCCCGGCCGCGACTGCCGCCGCACCCAGAATGATGTTGCGCGTCGACGCCGCTCCGTCGGCACGCGCGGGTTGGACGGAACTGATGCCAAATGCCGCCGTCAGCAACGCCGCCGTCAACATCGTGATCGCTCGGTGACTCATGCGAGAAACGTCTCCTGACTGAGGGAAGGTGCGAGAAATTACGCCCTATGAGTTTCCCAATTATAAGGCAGGCGGCCTGGAGACTTTTTAGGTCTTACGGCCTCATTTTGGGGCTAGCCCGAAGGCGCGCTAGGTGGCGGATCGCCGTGTAACCGCGCGCATGATCAGCAGCAGAATCACCCCGCCGATGAATGCAACGATGATACTCCAGAGATTGATCCCGGTGGGTCCGCCGTACCCCAAGCGTTCAACGACCCATCCACCGATGATCGCGCCGAGGATCCCGACGATCATGTCCCCGACGATACCACCCGGGCCTTCCCCCGGAACGGCCCACTTGGCCAAGATTCCAGCGATCAAACCGACGATGACCCACGCCAAGAAGCTCATGCATCCTCCAAAAACGGACGAAACCTCAGGCTTCATGTACCCACGCCCACGGGAGAAAAAACCGCCGGGGCGCGGCGGCTATTTGGGGCGGGCTTGCCGGAAGCGCTCGGTCCCGCGCTGAGCCTGCGTACGCCGGCTCTTTTCGCTGACCTCGACGAGGCGCTCGAGCAAGCGCGTCTGGTGGTTGCGATTCGAGAAAATCGGCAACAGCAGCCCCGCCGCGAAACCCGCTGCTAGCGCTCCGGCCAGAAACTCGAGTGGCCGCTCGCGCACCGCTTCGACGATGCGCCCTCCGCTTGCCCCGATCTCGTTCATACTCTCGACGAACATCGAATCGGCCGGCCTGACGTCGTCGGGCTCGAACCGGCGGCTGTCGCCGTCGGCCGGAAAGATGAGTCCGCCCTGGCCGTTCCAATCTTCGTAGGCGTCCGCGGCCCCGCGGAGCGCCGGCGCTTTGCGCGCGCGCCGGTTCATACCGAGCACCCAGCCGACGCCGGCGGTGAGAATGCCGATCGCGGCCACCATGGCATCGAGCATCGTCGGTGTGAAGAAATCACGAAAGGCTACCACAAGGTCAGGCATTGAGGGGAGCAGAGCGCGGCAGGGTGACCGGCCGAGACAACCGGCTAACCTCTATATTCGGTGAAACCGCCGAAGAAGTCGCGCCCGCGACCCAGGAAAAAAGGCCCAATCACCCCCAGCCTTTGGGGCCGTTGGTTACGCTCTGACGAGGGCGGGCTGCTTTTCGAGCTCCGGTGAGTACTCGCCGAGGGCCGCCAAACCGTTCATCTTGGCGCGTTGGGCCAGTGCCGCTTGCGCCGCCTTGACGTTCGCGTCGTCGCCCCGCCAAGCACCGATCGCCGGTTGCTGGAGCGCACGGCCGTACGAGAAGGTCAGCGGCCAGGGTGCCTTGCGCTCGCGCGCGACGCGATTAATCTCGTTGAGGTTGAGGGTCGCTTCCTCGTTGCCCTGACCGCCCGAAAGAAACGCGATCCCCGCCACGGCCGCCGGAACCCAACGCATCAGTACCGTGACCGTCGCGTCGGCGATCTCACGTGCGCCGGCCTTCTGGCCCGATTTCTGGCCGGGGATCACCATGCTCGGCTTGAGCACCATCTCTTCGAATCGGACGTCGGCGTTCGAAAGTTCTTCGAAGACATGCTTGAGCGTCCACTCGTGCACTTCGAAGCTGCGCACGAGCGAGTGTTTCGAATGTTCGCCGTCCATCAGCACTTCGGGCTCGACGATCGGCACGATTTGCGCCACCTGGCAAAGCGCTGCGTAGCGCGCGAGCGCGTGGGCATTTGCTTTGATGCACGTGTAGCTCGGCAGGCCATGCGGACCGATGTCGATCACACCGCGCCATTTGGCGAAGCGCGCGCCCTGCTCGTAATATTTCGGCAGCCGGTCGGCGAGCTTGTCGAGCCCGATGGTGACCAGCTCCCCCGGACAGCCCGGCAGCGGTTTCGTCCCCTCGTCCACCTTGATGCCGGGAAGCGATCCGGCCTTCTTGATGATCTCAACCAGCGGCGTGCCGTCTTTGGCTTTTTGCCAGATGGTCTCGTCGTACAGGATCACGCCCGAGATATTCTTCATCCCTTCGCTCGCGCGGAATAGCATTTCGCGATAGTCGCGGCGACTTTCGTCGGTCGATTCCACACCGATGGCGTCGAACCGTTTCTTGATCGTACCGCTCGATTCGTCGGCAGCGAGAATTCCCTTGCCGGGTGCGACCATGGCTTCGGCCACCTTGTTCAGCTCTGCGAGGTTCATCGCACTCTCCGTTCTATTTTTTGTCTCCCCCGCAAACGGGGGAGGGAGTTCGGGGTCATTTTATCCTCAACACCTCGACCCCGGGCAAGGCCTTGCCTTCCATCCATTCCAGGAATGCGCCCCCGGCGGTGGAAACATACGTGAACCGGTCTACGACGCCCGCGGCGTTAAGCGCGGCCACCGTGTCGCCGCCGCCCGCGACCGAGACGAGCTTGTGCGCTTCCGTCAACTCTGCCGCGGCTTCCGCCACTTCGATAGTACCGATATCGAACGGCTCCAGTTCAAAGGCGCCAAACGGCCCGTTCCACACCAGCGTTTTCACCCGCGCCAGTACCGAAATCACATGTTCGATGCTGCGCGGCCCGATGTCCAGGATCATGTCGTCGGAGCCCACGCTGTCGATTGCGACGGCGCGCGAAGGGGCGTTCGCCTCGAATTTCTTGGCCACCGTCGCATCGACCGGCAGCACGATTTCGCAGCCTTTCGCCTTGGCTTTTGCCAGAATGTCGCGCGCGGTGGCGGCCAGATCGTGCTCGCACAGCGATTTGCCGACCGGTTTTCCTTGCGCGGCCAAGAAAGTATTCGCCATGCCGCCGCCGATGATCAACGTGTTCACCTTGGCGACGAGATTGCCGAGCAGCTCAAGTTTGGTGGAGACTTTTGCGCCGCCCACAACGGCTGCGACCGGGCGCTGCGGCGCTTCCAGCGCTGCCGAAAGCGCATCGAGCTCCGCCTGCATGGCGCGGCCCGCATAGGCCGGCAAGGCATGGCCCAAGCCTTCGGTAGAGACATGCGCGCGGTGCGAGACGGAAAAGGCATCGTTCACCCAAAGATCGCCGAGCTTTGCGAGTGCTGCGATGAATCCCGGATCGTTCTTCTCTTCGCCTTTGTGGAAGCGCGTGTTTTCAAGGCAAACGATATCGCCCGGCTTCATCGCGGCGATCGCGGCTTCGGCTTTGGCGCCAATGCAGTCTTCGACAAAGCTAACCTTTCGTCCGATGACTCTGGCCACTTCCGCGGCGATGGTTTTGAGCGAGTCTTTCGCGTCGGGTCCCTTCGGCCGGCCGAGATGCGAAAGCAGGATCACCTTGCCGCCCTTGTCGGCGATCTCGAAGATCGTGGGCATGGCGCGCGCGATGCGCGTTGCATCGGAGACTTTGCCGTTCTCCATCGGCACGTTGAGGTCCACGCGCAGCAGCACGCGCTTATTCTTGACGTCGGCCTGATCGAGAGTGCGGAAATTGGACATAGGCACTTGTTTGTCGCACTCATCCTTCGAGACGCCTCGCTGCGCTCGGCTCCTCAGGATGAGGGCTTAGGCTCTGTTCCTCGTCCTGAGGAGCGCCCGCAGGGCGCGTCTCGAAGGACGAGGTCCGTTCAAATCAGCTTGCCCATCGCCACCGCGGTATCCGCCATGCGGTTGGAGAAGCCCCATTCGTTGTCGTACCACGACATCACGCGCACGAACGTGCCGTCCATCACCTTGGTCTGATCCATGTGGAAGATGGACGAGCGCGGATCGTGATTGAAGTCCATCGAGACGTTGGGCGCGTCAGTGTAGCCGAGGATGCCTTTGAGCTGCTGCTCGGCCGCGCGCTTGATCGCACCGTTGATCTCGTCCTTGGTCGTTGCACGCTTGGCGACGAACTTGAAGTCGACAACTGAAACATTCGGCGTCGGCACGCGGATCGCAACGCCGTCGAGCTTGCCGGCAAGCTCCGGCAGAACCAGGCCGACCGCCTTGGCCGCTCCCGTCGAGGTCGGGATCATGTTCAGCGCCGCCGCGCGCGCGCGATAGAGATCCTTGTGCACCGTGTCCAGCGTGGGCTGGTCGCCGGTGTACGAATGAATGGTCGTCATAAAGCCTTTGTCGATGCCGATCGCGTCGTTGAGAACCTTGGCGACCGGCGCGAGGCAATTGGTCGTGCACGAGGCGTTCGAGATGACTTTGTGATCCCGCGTCAGCTTGTCGTGATTTACGCCATAGACCACGGTGAGATCGACGCCGTCCGCCGGCGCGGAGATGAGCACGCGCTTGGCGCCGGCGGTCAGGTGCATCGACGCTTTTTCCTTGGACGTGAAAATGCCGGTGCACTCGAGCGCGATGTCGACGCCCAGCTCCTTCCACGGCAACTGCGAAGGGTCTTTGTGCGCCGTCACCTTGATCGCACCATTGCCGACGCTGATGGTGTCGCCCTTCACCGTGACTTCGCCAGGAAACCGGCCGTGTACCGAATCGAAGCGCAGCAGATGCGCGTTGGTCTCGACCGGGCCCAGATCGTTGATGCCGACCACCTCGATATCCTTGCGGCCGGCTTCCGCGATCGCGCGCAGCACGTTGCGGCCGATGCGGCCGAAGCCGTTGATGGCAACTCGAACGGTCATCCCGCGACTCCTTTTTAAGCTTTGCCCAACCGGCGCAGCGCCGCCTCGGCAACCGCCTCCGGGGTAATGCCGAAATGCTTGTACAGGTCCTTATATGGTGCGCTGGCGCCGAAACCGCTCATGCCCACGAACGCGCTCTCGGTGCCGATGATCGCATCCCAGCCCTGGCGCACGCCGGCCTCGACCGCGACCTTGACCCGCGCTTCTCCGATGACGGCGAGCCGCTCGGCTTCCGGCGCCGCCAGGAACAGCTCGAAGCAGGGCACCGACACGACCCGCGCGGACACGCCCTTTTGCCGCAAGAATTTCCGGGCTTCGACCGCGATGGAAACTTCCGAGCCCGAAGCAAACAGCGAAACCGCCGCCACCGGGGTCTCGGCCGGAACGATCTCATAGGCCCCGGCGGCGCAGCGGTTGCGCTCGTCGTGGCCGAGCCGCAGCTGCGGCAGGTTCTGCCGCGTAAGCGCGAGCACGCTCGGGCCGGTCTTGGAATCGAGCGCGATCTCCCAGCACTCGATTGTCTCCACCGCATCGCACGGGCGGAACACGCGCAGGTTCGGCATCGCGCGCAAGCTTGCCAGATGCTCCACCGGCTGATGCGTCGGCCCGTCTTCGCCCAGCCCAATCGAGTCATGCGTCATCACGTGGATGACGCGCTGCCCCATGAGCGCCGCGAGCCGGATCGAAGGCCGGCAATAATCCGAGAACACCAGGAACGTGCCCGAGTAGGGAATGATCCCGCCGTGCAGCGCCATGCCGTTCATGGCCGCAGCCATCCCGTGCTCGCGCACGCCGAAATGGATGAAGCGGCCGGCGTAATCCTTCGCCGACAGCACCGTCGTGCTCTTGGTCTTGGTGTTGTTCGAGCCGGTGAGGTCAGCCGAGCCGCCGATCATCTCCGGCAGCGCGGGCGTGATCATTTCAAGCGCGGCTTCCGAGGCCGAACGCGTCGCAACATCCTTGGGCGCGGCGGCAAGCTTTTCCTTGGCGGCGCGTATGGCGCCCGTGAGTTTTTCCCGCGGCAGATCGCCGCGAATGCGCCGCGAGAATTCGGCGCGCTGCTCAGCCGGGAGCGCGGCGAGCCTGTTGTCCCAATCCTTGCGTGCCGCGATCGAGCGTTGGCCGGCGGCGCGCCATTGCGCCAGCACATCGGCGGGAATTTGGAACGGCGGTTCGTTCCATCCGAGCGCTGCGCGCGCAGCCGCGATCTCGTCGGCACCGAGCGGCGAGCCATGAGCCTTTTCGCTGCCGGCCTTGCTCGGCGCGCCGAAACCGATTGTCGTGCGGCAAGCAATCAGCGTCGGCCGGTCGAACGTCTTCGCCGTCTCGATCGCAGCCGCAATCGCATTGGGATCGTGACCGTCGATGCGTGTCGCGATCCAACCGGCAGCCTCGAAGCGTTTGACCTGGTCGACCGAGTCGGAAAGCGACAGCGGCCCGTCGATGGAGATGCCGTTGTCGTCGAACAGCACGATCAGCTTGTTCAGCCGCAGGTGCCCCGCAAGCGCGATCGACTCCTGGCTGATGCCTTCCATCAGATCACCGTCGGACACCAGCACATACGTATGATGATCGACGATATCCTTGCCGAACACCGCGGCCAGATGCCGCTCCGCGATCGCCATGCCTACCGCGTTGCCAAGCCCCTGGCCGAGCGGCCCGGTGGTTGTTTCAATGCCCGGCGTGTGCCCGTGCTCGGGATGGCCGGCGGTGATCGAGCCGAGCTGACGAAAGCGCTTGATCTGCTCGATCGTCATCGCCGGGTAGCCCAATAGATGCAGCGCCGCGTAGACCAGCATCGAGCCGTGGCCTGCCGAGAGCACAAAGCGGTCGCGATCGGGCCAGGCCGGATGGGCCGGGTCGAATTTCAAGAACCGCGTGAACAGGACGGTCGCGATGTCGGCTGCACCCATGGGCAGGCCGGGGTGGCCGGATTTCGCCTGCTCGACCGCATCCATGGCGAGCGCGCGGATGGCGTTGGCCAGACGGTCATGCTCGGCGCGCATTGCGGGACTCCGTTCGCCCTGACGCGGCGAAGGCGCGACGGCAGCGGTCGTCTGCGAGGCTTTGGCGATCATTGGACGCCTGTGTGAACGGGCTGGGATAGCACGTAAGACCTTGGAGTCAATGTGACGCAAGCCCGGCGCGGCCGGCTTTTCGGCACTCGCGTAAAGGCAGGGGACATCCGCACTCGCAGCGTTGACTGAAAGCCGCCACAGAACGTAAGGTTCCTCCGCTAATTGCTTGCTCACGAATGATTTTTTGCGGCACGGAAGCGATTGACGGCGCAGCTTTGGCGCCAAGGGGCAAAGAGGTCGAACAAGGGGGCAAGAGGTCGAACGATGACCGATCAGAGCCTGATCGACGCGGCCACCCGTCGTCTCGCCTTGGCGCTCGATGCGCTGGACGCCTCCCTTGATCGCAGAGTCGAGGCCGACCGCAGCGGTGCCGCGCTCAGCAACCAATTCCAAGCCCTCGGCAGCGACCGCTCGCGGCTCGCCTCCGCGCTGGATGCCGAGACCGCCCGTTCGCGCCAGCTGGAAACCGCCAATCGCGAAATCGCCCGCCGGCTTGATTCGGCGATCGACAATGTCCGCGCGGTGGTCGACGCGCAACAAAAGCCGTGAAGGAACTGATGAGGACGCCATGGCACAAGTAAGCGTCACGATTAATGGCCGGCAGTATCGCATGGCCTGCGAAGACGGGCAGGAAAATCACCTCGTCAAGCTCGCCAAAAATCTTGACGACCGTATTGTCGATTTACGCGGCAAGTTCGGACAGATCGGCGATGCGCGTCTCATCGTCATGGCCGCGATCACGGTCGCCGACGATCTTGCTGAAATGGGCAAACGCGTGCGCCATTTGGAGGACGAGCTTTCGGCGTTGCAAGACGCGCGCGTGGTTTCCGCCGATCGCTCACAGGCCATGCATACCGCCATTGTCGCGGCGTTCAATTCGGCTTCCGAACGCATCGAGAGCATCGCGCGGCGGCTCAACCAGACTGTCGCCGAAGACAATGTGGCGATGGGCTAGCGCGCCGGCTCGAGCTGACTGCTCATCAGCATGTCACGCGCGGCATCGGCCGACATCGGTTCGCCGAAGACAAACCCTTGCGCGTATTCGCAGCCGAGCTGGTAGAGCTCGACCGCATCGGAATCGGTCTCGGCCCCTTCCGCCACCACCTCCATACCAAGATCGTGCGCGAGCGAGATCATCGAACGCAGGATCACCGGCCGCGTCCCCTTTGACGTCATGCGGACGAACGACTGATCGATCTTGATGGTGTCGAAGGGGAAGCGCTGCAGGTAAGCCAGCGAGGAATGGCCGGTGCCGAAATCATCGAGCGACAGCCCGGCGCCCAGTTCGCGGATGCGGGTGAGCAGCTGGGCAGCGTGCTCGGGGTTCTCCATCACCAGCGACTCGGTGAGTTCCAGCTTCAAAGTACCGCGCACTAGCGCAGAGCGTGAAAGAACGGTGCGTAGATCGTGGATCAGATCGTGCCGCAGCAACTGGCGCGACGACACGTTGACGCTAGCGAATATCGGCTCGCGCGAGCGCACCGTGCGCTGCCAGGTGCTGAGCTGGCGCGCCGTGCGTTCCAGCACGAACAGGCCGAGGTCAATAATGAGCCCGGTTTCCTCTGCGATGTTGATGAATTCGGAGGGTGACATGCGGCCCATCTTGGGATGATCCCAGCGCGCCAAGGCCTCGAAGCCGGCGACCGAGCGGTCCTCGAGCCGAATGACCGGCTGATAAAGGATGACGATCTCTTCGCGCTCCAACGCGCGGCGCAATTCCGATTCAAGTGTGAGCCGGTCGGTCTTGCGCGCGCGCATCGCGGGCTTGAAGACTTCGATGCTGTCTCCGCCGATGCGCTTGGCGTGGTACATGGCAAGTTCGGCGTCCTTGAGTACTTCCTCGGTGCGTTGCGGCTGACCGTCGCCGAGCGCAAATCCGATCGAGGCTGTCAGAAAGATCTCGCGGTCGTTGAACGTGATCGGTGCGCGCAAGGTGCGGCGCAGCGTCTCGGCGAACTGGATGATGCGCGCGGGATCCTTTTCGGAAAGCAGGATCAGCGCAAACTGATCGCCCGTGATCCTGGCCAGCGTGTCCTGCGGCTTGAGCAGCCGCCCGAGCCTACGCGCGAGTGTGAGCAGAATGGAATCGCCCACCGCGATGCCGACGGAGTCGTTGACCTGCTTGAAGCGGTCGAGATCGATGACGATCACGGTCGGGCGGATGGACGCGTCGGATCGGGCAAGCCCAAGCACGGATTCCAGCCGGTCGATGAAAAGCTGGCGATTGGGCAGCCCGGTCAGATTGTCGTGCACGGCGTCGTGCAGGAGCCGCTCCTCGGCGGTCTTGTATTCGGTCACGTCGGTGAGTGTGCCCACGAGACGCACCACTTCGCCGTCGGAGCCGACCAGGGGACGCGCCTTGAGTGTAAGCCAAAGATAATTGCCGTCGGTGGTGCGCAAGCGGAAATCTTGCACCAGCCGGCCGCGGCGCTGCTCAAGAACGCCATCGAGCGAAGCGCGGAAGCGGTCGCGGTCGAGCGGGTGAAGCACATCGAGCCAGCGCGCGGCAGGGCCTTCGAGCGCGCCGCGCTTGAGGCCGAGCAAATGTTCCGTCTCAGGGCTGGTGTAGATGCGATCCGTGGTGACATCCCAGTCCCAGATCATGTCGCCGGCGCCGGTCAGGGCGAGGGCGCGGCGCTCGATATCGGACACAATTGCGATAGCGGCCCCGCCCGCGAAGGCGTGCTGCATCACCGTGAAGCCGATCAGCATAACGATGAGCACGAGGCCGCCGAGCAGGGCTGGCGCCACGATGTCGTTGGTGACGATGCCGGTCACGGCGAGGCTCGCGGCGAACACCCACGCGACCAGCAGCAGCCAGGTCGGGATCAACAATACGGCGCGGTCGAAGCCGTGCGCCGCCAGATAGACCACGAGACCGAGCCCGCCGAGGGCGACCAGCGCGAGCGACATGCGCGCGATGCCCGACGCGATCGCCGGATTGAACACCGCGACTGCCGCGAGCGCGCCGAGGAAGACGAGCCAGCCGGCAGTGATGTGGGCGTAGCGCACGTGCCAGCGATTGAGATTGAGATAGGCAAAGAGAAATACGACCAGCGTCGCCGCGAGGATCGCTTCGCCCGAGGCGCGCCAGACGCGCTCGGTGCCGGCGGCGAGGTCGAACACCTTGCCCCAGAATCCGAAGTCGGTGCCGATGTAGACGAG
The DNA here is from genome assembly GCA_003140315.1 of Hyphomicrobiales bacterium. Lineage (GTDB taxonomy): Bacteria > Pseudomonadota > Alphaproteobacteria > Rhizobiales > Xanthobacteraceae > PALSA-894. The sequence continues at coordinate 48,396 of PLJS01000268.1, read as the reverse complement.
CACCGCCCAGCCGAGCGCGGCCGCGGCCGGAAACATCACCGAGCCCTTCACGACGAACAGGATGGTGAGGAACAGCGCGAGCAGGCCGGCGATGCCGATGACGATGCCGTGGTAGAGCGTGAACGAGTTGACCTTGTCCTTGTAGGAGTCGGGCTCCCACAGATAGATCTGCGGCAGCCGGTCGGTGCGCAGCTCCACCACGTAGGTGATGACCGTGCCGGGATCGAGCGTGATGCGGAAGATGTCGGCGCTCGGCGAGTCCTGGCGGTCCGGGCGGTCGCCCGAGCTCGGCGTGACGTTGACGATGCGCGAGAGGCCGAGGTCCGGCCAGAACAGCCCGGAATCGACCATGCGGTAATGCGGCACGACGATCAGCCGGTCGATCTGCTCGTCGCTGCCGTTGGCGAGCGCGAACACCGCCCACTGGTTTCCGGCCTCGCGGCCGCGCACCTCGATGCGGCGTATGATGCCGTCGGCGCCGGGCGCGGTCGACACCTGGATGCGGTCGGTCTCGGATTTCGGCCGCTCGACCGCGTCCGTCAGGTCGATCGCGGGTGCGTCGACCTTGACGTTGATCGCCTCGACGGCGCGCGCGGCATCGGCGCCGAACCCGACGCCGATCAGAATCGCAACCGCCTGGACGGCGCGCAAAAGACGCAAAACGTCGACCTCCCGGCTCCGCGACCCCGCCCGAGAACCCCGTCGGCAAGGGTCCGATGAGTAGCGGGGCGACCGGCCAAGAGCAAGGATTTCACCGGCGCATTAACGATTGTGGCGAAACGGCGATCCGATCCGTCACGTGGCCGCGCAATGGCGGCGCAAGAACAGCTCATACCGATCACGACTGACGACGATCGACCACGCCGGCGGATAGATCGGGATCGCCACGGGCGCAGCATTCGCGCCCGGATTGGTCGGCAACGCGCCGCGCGCAAAGGCGCAGGTCGTCTGCACGATGTCGCCCTGGTCGCGCCAGGTGGTGGCCGGCCGCGACAACTCGATGATCGTCTTCGCATGCGCGATGACGCCGCATGCGACGAGCAAGGCCGCGGCACCGCCGAAGAGCATCCGCGCGCGGCTCGCGGCGAGACTGTCCAGGGCGATCGCGAGCACGAGGACGCTGGTGATATTGGCGCCGTAGAAATAGCGGTCGGGAAAGGTCGAGCGATAGTGATCGAAGAGCGACGTCAACCCCGGACGAAATATGACGAGAGCCACGACCTGGCAGCCGAGGCACATCGCGGCGAAGACGAGCAGCAGCGCCTTGTCGCTCAGTCCACCCAAGCGGATCTGCCGGACGAGCGCGAAGATGCAGACCGCCGCATAGAGTGCCGTCAGCGCGACTGTCGTTGCATCACTGAGCCGGTCGTAGAAGGCTGCGACGAACGGATAGAGCACCGTTCGCGCGAGCGCGAATTCGATCATCGCGCTGAAGGCGATCGGAGCCTTGGCGCCGCCGCTATCGGTCAAGACGTCGGGAGGCAGGAGAACCGCCGCTATCGCGACGCACACGATCACGATGCCGATCAGCCGCCAGCCATAAGGCCTGTCAGCCATCCATGAGGTCGTCGGCGTAATGGCTTTGCGCGGCAAGATCTGAAGCGTCAGCGCAAGCGCGAGCCACGAGACGACCACCAGGAGGGCCACCGGCAGGGTCATCAGGCAGACGAGCAGCACGGCCGTGATCGGCAGAAGTGCGGCCCATGACCTGCGACTGCGGCTCATGTCGACCAGCAGCAGGAAGGTCAGCGGCGGAAACAGAAAAACGAGGTTGAGGATGCGTCCGAAAATCTCGTTGCCGTCGAGGCCGACCGGCATCAGCACGGTCGCGATGACGGCGCCGAGGCTCGCCGCCGCGGAGAGAAATCTCCGCAGCACGCAAAACATGAAGAGCGCCAAGCCCGCCAGGAACGCGTTGGAAACGACGAAATAGGCGGCTGGCAGATAGAAGATGTCTCCCGAGAAAAAGACGTCGATCGCGAGGATCGCGGCGGATTGAAGCAGCGTGAGGCCGAGGACAGGAAAACCGGGTCTCACCGTCAGGCTTGCGGCAAACGGTCCATCGCGCGCGATTTTCTCGAACCAGGAACCGTCCTCGGCAAAAATGGTGGGAAACGTCAGCGGCTCGAGGTTGCGCAGCGAGAACGCGGCGAACAACGCCAGAAAAGCGATCAAAAGCGGCGCTATCCGGGCATATCGACGTACCGCAAGGTGCTGATCGGGCATTACCATATCTCGCGGCGCATTTCAGCTCCGTTTTAGCAACCCGAGATTTGTAAGGAAAGCGTGTTTCAATTCGTCAGCACAATCTTTCCGATATGTGCGCTCGATTCCATCAGCGCATGCGCGGCGGCGGCCTCGCGCAGCGGGAACGTCTTGTAGATGACCGGCTTCACCTTGCCCGCCGCGATCAGCGGCCAGACGTTCGCCTCGACGCCGCGCGCGATCGCAGCCTTTTCGGCGACGGGGCGGGGACGCAGGCCTGAGCCGGTGTGCCACAGCCGCTTCATCAGGATGGGGCGAAAATCGACCATCGCTTTCGGCGGGCGCTGGAACGCGATCTGCACGATGCGGCCGTCCATGCGGGCGGCTTCATAATTTCGCTGGATGTACTCGCCCGCAACCATGTCGATGATCAGCTCCGCTCCCTTGCCGTCGGTCGCTTTCTTGGTCTCGGCGACGAAGTCTTGCGTGTTGTAGTTGATCGCGACGTCGGCGCCGAGTTTCAGGCAGGCGTCGCACTTCTCCTTCGAGCCGGCCGTGACGATGACGCGCGCGCCGAAATTCTTCGCCAGCATGATCGCGGTCGTGCCGATGCCGGACGAGCCGCCGTGACACAGCATGGTCTCGCCCGCCTTGAGCATGCCGCGCTCGAACACGTTGTGCCAGACCGTGAAGAAGGTCTCCGGGATGGCGGCCGCCTCGACCATCGTGAGCTGCGGGATCACCGGCAGGGCCGTGCTTTCATGCGTGACCCAATATTCCGAGTAGCCGCCGCCGGGCACGAGCGCGCAGATCTTGTCGCCGATCTTCCAGCGCTGCACGCCCTGCCCAAGGGCCACGACTTCGCCGGCAAGCTCCAGGCCCGGAATATCCGGCGCGCCGGGCGGCGGCGGATAGTGGCCCTGACGCTGCATCACGTCCGGCCGGTTGACGCCCGCGGCGGCGATCTTGACCAGCACCTCGCCCGCGCCGGGTGAGGGGACAGGCCGCTCCTCCGGCACCAGCATGTCGGGCGCGCCGGGCGCGCGGATTGCAATCGCCGTCATGTGGGTCGGGATCGACATCATCGGGTCCTTGGGCTCGGAGGATTTTTGTCAGCGCAGCTTCCATAGCGCATGATCCGGCGAGGTGGGAACGGTTCACCGATAAAGATCGCGCGCCAGGAAAAAGCCGGCGGCGGCCGGTGTGACAACCGGCGAGGGCGAGGCTAAACTTTTCGGCACAGAGGTTACGCCATGGCAGCGATCGACGAGGACGACCGGCCCAAGAAAAAGATCGCGCATGAGGTCGGGCAGGACCTGACGCTTTTGTCCGTCAAGGAGATCGATGAGCGCGTCGCATTCCTGCAGGAGGAGATCGCGCGGCTCGAGGCCGACAAGGCCAAGAAGCAGGTCTCGCGCTCGGCCGCAGACCAGTTCTTCAAGCGCTGAAACCGCGGCCAGCTTCCGGTTTCTTCATATGTGGTTAAGATTTTAACCGGTTGTTAAGCTTTCCCGTTCATTACTGAGATCGTCCATCTTTGGACGTCGAGTGGCTCCTGTCCACTCTGTTTGACGCCTCCCTGTTATCACCTTTGAGCCGCCGGCGACGGCGGCTCCTTTTTTTGTCGGTCGCGGGCGCCCTGTGCCGTTTCGTGGCAGCCGCGCCGGGCATGCTTCTTGCGGACATTATGCGCGGGTGTGGCCGGCAGGTCCTAGACAGGCCGGCCCGCGTGGCGATAACTAGCGGCCGTCGTGTGAGGCGTAGCGTTATGTCCGAAAGATCGGCCCAGGGCACGGGGCCCGTCTCGTTCAGCGAAAGGCTCGCCGGTTCGCAGGCGTTCGCCGTCCTATTCAAGGAAGGCATGGCGCTGGTCGAGGAGACCGCGAGCTATCTCGACGGTCCCGGGCGGCAGGATTCCAAGAGACTGGAGCGCGCGGCCGCGCTCGCCTATGCGACCGAAAGCATGCGGCTCACCACGCGGCTGATGCAGCTTGCCTCCTGGTTGCTGCTGCACCGCGCCGTCAAGGAAGGCGAGATGTCGCTCGCCCAGGCCAACAAGGAAAAGACCAAGGTCAAGCTCTCGCTCGATCACCGCGCCGATGCCGACGCTATGCGGGCGCTGCCGGAGCGGCTGGCCGACCTGATCCAGCGTTCGCTGATGCTGCTGGACCGGGTGCGCCGGCTCGACGCCACGATCCATAACGTCGCGTCCGAGCGGGGGCAGAACAACCCCGTGGAGCGCCAGCTCGGTCTGCTCAAGGCTGCCTTCGAGCGCGGCGCGCAGTAGGGTCACCCAGTACGACCGTCATGGCCGGGCTTGTCCCGGCCATCCACGTTTTGCGACATTGCCTGGGTCCAAAGACGCGGATGCCCGGCACAAGGCCGGGCATGACGCAGAGAAGAGCTGCAGGGACGGCCTACTTCTTGGTGCCGATGCCGGCGAACCTTTTCTGGAAGCGCGAGACGCGGCCGCCGCGGTCGAGCAGATGTTGCTGGCCGCCGGTCCAGGCCGGGTGCGACTTCGGGTCGATGTCGAGACGCAGCGTGTCGCCCGGGCTTCCCCAGGTGGTACGGGTGGTGAATTCGGTTCCGTCGGTCATCACCACCTTCACGGTGTGATAGTTGGGGTGGATATCGGTTTTCATGGCGTAGGTCCTGCGCCGCTCGCGGTCTGACTGTGCGGAAAAGTTGCGGCTCTATAACGCAGGCGCCGGAGCGAAACAAGCGCTGCGGGGCCTGCAATTGTCATGCGGCCGCCTCCTATGCAATGTCCGCCGGCCGCATCGGGGGCGCGGCGACCGGCCGGGAGACACGATGTACGACGTGCGCGGCGAAGGGCTTACGGCCGAGGCGCGAAGCGACGCCACGGCGCCGGTGGAGGCGCCGGTCGCGCGCCGCGTGCGGCCGCTGATGGCGCTCGTCCCTTACGTCATGCGCTATCGCGGGCGCGTCATCGCGGCGCTGGCCTCGTTGCTTGTCGCCGCGATGGCGACGCTGATCGTGCCGATCGCGGTGCGGCGGATGATCGACTTCGGCTTCTCGGCCGAACGCATCGGCCTGATCGACCGGTATTTCGCCGTGATGATCGCGGTCGCGGCGGTGCTCGCGGTGGCGAGTGCGCTACGCTACTACCTCGTCACCATTCTCGGCGAGCGCGTGGTCGCGGACCTGCGCATCGCGGTGTTTTCGCACCTGACCGAGCTTTCGGCCGCCTTTTTCGACAGCGCGAGGACGGGCGAGATCACCTCGCGGCTCACCGCCGATACGACGCAGATCAAGAGCGCGGTCGGCAGTTCCGTCTCGGTCGCGCTGCGCAACGTGGTGCTGTTCATCGGCTCCTCGATCATGATGGTGGCGACGAGCCCGCGCCTCTCGGGTTTCGTGATCGCCGCGATTCCGGTGATCGTGCTCCCGCTCGTCGCCTTCGGCCGGCTGGTGCGGCGTCGCTCGCGCACCGCGCAGGACACGCTGGCCGATGCGTCCGCCTACGCGGCCGAACTTCTCGGAGCGGTGCGCACGCTGCAGGCCTTCACCAACGAGGCGCTCGCGACTGCGCGATTTTCCGGTGCGGTCGAGCACGCATTTTCAGCCGCGCGCGATTCGACGCGTGCGCGCGCCGTGCTCACCGCCATCATCATTTTCCTGGTGTTCGGCAGCGTGGTCGTCATCCTCTGGGTCGGTGCGCAGGACGTGCTCGCCGGCCGCATGACGCCCGGCACCTTGAGCCAGTTCGTGCTCTACGCGGTGTTCGCAGCGAGCGGGCTTGGGCAATTGAGCGAGACGTGGGGCGAGATCTCGCAGGCTTCCGGCGCGACCGAGCGCCTGGTCGAATTGCTCGCGATTCAGCCGGCCATCACGGTGCCGGCGCATCCGGTGGCGCTGCCGGTCCCGGCGCGCGGCGAGGTCGCGTTCGACACCGTGCGCTTTGCCTATCCGACGCGGCCCGCGACGTTCGTGCTCGACGGCATATCCTTGCGGATACGCGCGGGCGAGAAGATCGCGATCGTTGGGCCGTCCGGCGCCGGCAAGAGCACGATCTTCCATCTGATCCTGCGCCTCTATGACCCGCAGGCCGGTGCGGTGACCTTCGATGGTGTGCGTGTGGCGGACGCGAACCCCAGTGAGCTGCGCCGGCGCGTCGCGCTGGTGCCGCAGGACGCCGTCGTGTTTGCGGCGACCGTTGCCGACAACATCCGCTTCGGGCGGCCGGAGGCCTCGGACGCGGACATTACGCGGGCGGCGGAGCTTGCCGCCGCGGCGGAATTCGTAGCGCGCCTGCCGCAGGGCTACGACACGCCGCTCGGCGAGCGCGGCGTGACGCTTTCGGGCGGCCAGCGCCAGCGCATCGCGATCGCCCGCGCGATCTTGCGCGACGCCCCGCTGCTGCTCCTCGACGAGGCGACGTCCTCGCTCGATGCCGAGAGCGAACAACTGGTGCAGACGGCGCTGACGCGGCTGATGCAGCAGCGCACCACGCTCGTCATCGCGCATCGGCTCGCGACCGTGCTCTCCTGCGATCGCATCCTGGTGCTCGACCGCGGCCGCATCGTCGAGGAGGGAACGCACGCGCAGCTTTCGGCGGCCGGCGGTCTTTATGCGCGGCTCGCGAAGCTGCAGTTCCAGGCGGGATAGCGGCTACCGCTCGGTCAACTTCAGCTCGATGCGGCGGTTGCGGCGGTAGGCGTCCTCGTTCTGCGCGGTGTCGAGCGGCTGGAATTCACCGAAGCCGGCGGCGACGAGGCGCTGCGGCGAGACGCCTTTGCTGATCATGTACTGCACGACTGAGATCGCGCGCGCGGCGGATAGCTCCCAGTTCGACGGGAACTGTGCGCTCGCGATCGGGCGCACGTCGGTGTGGCCGTCGACGCGCAGGACCCAGGCGATCTCGGGTGGAATCTGCTTTTCGAGCTCGGTGAGCGCGGACGCGAGCTTGTCGAGCTCCGCGCGGCCCTCGGACTTCAGGACCGCCTGACCGCCGTCGAAGAACACCTCCGACTGGAACACGAAGCGGTCGCCGACCACGCGGACATCGGGCCGCGTGCCGAGGATCGCGCGCAGGCGGCCGAAGAATTCGGAGCGGTAGCGCGAGAGCTCCTGCACGCGCTGCGCCAGCGCAAGGTTGAGCCGCTGGCCGAGATCGGCGATGCGTGTCTGCGCCTCCTTGTCCTTGCTCTCGGAGGCTTCCAGCGCGCTTTCGAGCGCGGCGAGTTGGCGGCGTAGCGCGGCGATCTGCTGGTTGAGCAGTTCGACCTGGGCAAGCGCGCGTCCCGAGACGCGCTTCTCGGTATCGAGCGCGGATGAGAGCTCGTTCGCCTTGTTGGTGCCGGCGTTCACCCCATCATAGAGGCCCTTGATCCGGTCACGCTCACCCTCGGTTGCCGCGAGGCTTGCGCGCAGCCCGGCGAGCGTTTCCTCCAGGGTGGTCTTGCCGCTCTTTTCCAGCGACAGCAGCTCGGTGAGTTGTGCGAGCTGGGCATTCAGCCGCGTGATCGCGGTCTCCTTGCCGGTGATCTCCTGCGACAGGAAGAACTGCACCACCACGAACACCGTGAGCAGGAACACGATGCCGAGGACCAGCGTCGAGAGCGCGTCGACGAAGCCCGGCCAGTAGTCGATGGTGCGTTCGCGGCGTGCACGGGCGAGCGCCATGGTCTATCTCACGGTCTTGCGCAGGTCTTCCTTGCGGAATTCGTCCTTGCGCGGTTCCTCGCCGGCGATGCGTTCGAGCAGGCGCTGCACCTCGCGCCCCTGCGCGGCCTGCGAGTCGGCCCAGTCGCGGATCATCTGCTGCTCGCTGCGCATGTGGCCGACGAGGCCATGGATCGCCTCGGCGAGATTCGCCATGGCGGCGGTCGCGGCGCGGTTCGATCCGGTGTCGGCGACGGTCTCCTTCAGCCGCTCGATCGCGACGCGCATGTCGCCGGACTGCGCGCCCGTGGCCGAGCCGTCGCCGCTCAGGTCGCGCACCGTCGTCGACAGCCAGTCCTCGAGCTCCATGTAGAAGCGGTTCTGGGCCTGGCTCGTCTGCAGATCGAGGAAGCCGAGCGCGAGCGAGCCGGCAAGGCCGAACAGCGAGGACGAGAACGAAATGCCCATGCCGCCGAGCGGGGCCGCGAGGCCCTCGCGCAGCGAGTCGAAGATCGCGCCGGCGTCGCCGCCGATCTTCAGTCCCTCGATCACCTTGCCGACCGAGCCGACCGTATCGATCAGGCCCCAGAAGGTGCCGAGCAGGCCGAGAAAGACGAGCAGGCTCGTCATGTAGCGCGACATGTCGCGCGCCTCGTCGAGCCGGGTCGCGATCGAATCCAGAAGGCCGCGCATGGTCAGCGACGACATCGCCATGCGCCCGGCGCGGTCGCCGAGGATCGTCGACATCGGGGCGAGCAGAACCGGCGGGCGCGCGACGACGAGCCCCGGATCGGCGAGGCGGAAGCCGTTCACCCAGGCGATCTCGGGGAACAGCCGGACGACCTGGCGGAACGCGAACAGGGTGCCGACCAGGAGAACGCCGATGATGAGTGCGTTGAGGCCCGGATTGGCGAGGAAGGCGGCCCAGATCTGGCGATGCAGCACCGTCGCCACGAGGCCGCACAGGATCAGAAACACCAGCATCCGCACCAGGAAGATGCGGGGCGAGGAGAGCTTGAACGGGTCGATGTCTCGCGCCATGGCGTTGTCGCGCGTCCTTCGGTCAAGGCTCTCAATCGCCCGCAATGATGGCACAGACGCGGCAATGGCACAGGGCGGATCAGGAGATGGTTACGCGCCGACGCGATCCCAAGCCCCACTTTATCGCTGATTCGCGCCAAAAAAGCCGTGACGATCTCGCCGCAGGCCGCCTATTGGGCCGCTTTCAGCAGCGCCAACACGTCGCGGTGAATGGGTTCATTGCCGGCGATGATGTCGCCTTTCGTCAGCATCGCGTCGTTCCCGTCGAGGTCGGTGACGAAGCCGCCGGCCTCGCGCACCAGCAGGACTCCCGCCGCCATGTCCCAAGGCGAGAGGTTGCGCTCCCAATAGGCGTCGAGCCGGCCGGCCGCGACGAATGCGAGATCGAGCGCCGCGGCGCCGAACCGGCGCAGCCCCGCGACCTTGTCCTGCACGGCTTCGAGCTCGCGCCGGAACTGCGCGAGGTCGCCGCGGCCGTGATGCGGAACCGCGCAGCCGATGACGGCGTCGGTAAGGTGCGTGCGCGCGGCAACGCGCAGCCTGCGGTCGTTGAGGAAGGCGCCCTTGCCGCGCTCGGCCATATAGAGTTCGTCGTTCGCCGGATTGTAGACGACGCCGGCCACGATCGTGCCTTCGCGCTCGAGCGCGATCGAGATCGCGAATTGCGGAATGCCGTGCAGGAAGTTGGTGGTGCCGTCGAGCGGATCGACGATCCAGGTGTGGGTCTTGTCGCTGCCCTCGTGGCGGCCGCTCTCCTCGCCGAGAAAACCGTAGCCGGAGCGCGCCTTGGAGAGCTCGGCGCGCAGGATTTCCTCGGCGCGCCGGTCGGCCGCGGAGACGAAATTGGCCGGACCTTTGAGCGAGACCTGCAGCCGCTCGACCTCGCCGAAATCGCGCGTCAGGCCGCGCGCGGCCTTGCGGGCGGCGCCGACCATGACGTTGAGAAGCGCGGATCGCGGCGGCAAGGCGTTACTCCGTCGTCGTCGCTCGCGGACGCGGGCGATCTGGTATCCGCCGACGCCGATCATCGGGGTCGCCGCGCGAGATGCTCGGGGCGATATCTGATGCGCCGCTTACGCGGCGCATGACAAGTCAAATATTACAGCTTCTGCCCGCCCGAATAGGCCATCCAGAACTTGGCGGTCTTCTCGGCGCTCTCGCGGTCCGCGGCGCTCAGCGTCTGGATGAAATTCTCGAGCCAGGTGTCGGACAGCCCCGCCGACCGCGCGATGATGTGCCAGCGCGCCGCAGCCACCGGATCGGCCGGGAGGCCATGGCCGGTCGCGAGGATGCGGGCGAGCCGGTTCTGCGCGATCGGGTTGCCCTTGTGGGCGGCCTTGCGGAACAACAACGCCGCGGCACCCTCGTCCTTCGCGATGCCGGTGCCGTTGAACAGCGCAATCGCGTATTCGACCTCGGCGTCGACGATGCCGGCACGCGCCGCCGAGGCCAGCAGCTTGGCGGCGGCGATGGGGTCTTTCGGGATGCCGTTGCCGTCCTTGTAGAGCGTCGCGAGCGCGTACTGAGCCTCCGGGGAACCGGCATCCGCGGCGATACGCAGCAATTCGACGGCGCGCGCGAGATCGCGCGGAACGTCCTGGCCCTCGAGGTAGAGCAGCGCCAGATTGTATTGGGCGGCGACGTGTCCGAGCTTGGCGGCCTTTGCGAGCAGCACCGCGGCTTCGGCGCGGTCCTGCGGCGCGCCGCGACCGTTGAAGCGGAACATCGCGAGCGCGAAGATCGCCTGCCGGTCGCCGCGATCGGCGGCGAGCGAGAACCAGGCGAGCGCCTTCTTGTCGTCCTTGGGCACGCCGTTGCCGCCGGCGTAGAGCTCGCCGATCAGCGTCATCGCGACCGGGTCGCCCTGTTCGGCGCGGCGGTTCGCCTCCTTGAAGGCCAGGAGATATTCGCCGCGCTGGAACGCTCCGAACGCAACGTCACCCTGCGGACCGGCCGGCGATGCCGGCGGATTGAGGGTGGTGACCTGGGTTTGCGTTGCCGCGTCGGTCGCCGGTGTGATCGGCTCGGTCTTGACCGCCGCGGGCTGATCGGGCGCCGTTTTCTTCGCGATCGGCCGCTTGGCGTGCTTTGGCGCGGCCTCGCGGGGCGCTACGACGCGCGGTGCGGGCTGCGCGGCCGGCGGCACGATCTGCATCGGTGCCTGCGCATGCGCGTGAGATGCGGTGAGCCACGCCGCAAGCCCAGCGCCCGCGATCGACGCGGCGAAGCGGAATGTCATCGCACCGGCTCCGTGACGGCGAGATGTTGCGCCACGGCGGCGATTGCCGCGGCGGCTCCGCGCGCGTCGTTCCAGACGAGATCGCCGACCGCAACGAAATCGGCCCGCGCGTCGCTCAGCGCCTCGACCTCGTCGAGGCTTGCGGCATAACCGACACAGGGGATCTGGAACACCTCAGCCCACCATTCGATCCGCTCCAGCACGGCCTCGAAGGACGGACGCTGTCCGCCCGCGTCCGGCTCGCCGAACATCACGTAGTCGGCGCCGGTTTCGGCGGCGAGCATCGCGTCGTGGCGTGTCGCAAGGCCGCCGCAGCCGGCGATCCGCTCCGGCTTGAGCGCGGGGAGCGCCGCGCCGAATGCGTCGATGCCGGCAAGATGCGCGCCTTCGGCGCCCGCGCGCGCCGCGATGCCGGCATGCCCGTCGAGCAGCAGCGCGGCGCCACCGCTCTGGACGATCGCGCCCAGCGCCTTGATCCGGCTGATCAGCGTGTGTTCGTCCGCCGGCGCGAGCCGCAACAGCACCGCCGCGACATCCGCCGCCTTGAGCGCGGCTGCAAGGTCATCCGCGAGCGCCGCCGGATCGCCGACCGGCGGCGTCACGAGATAGAGGCGGGCGGCCTCGCGCGCCGTTGTTCCCTGTCCCTTGGACATCATCGTCAGTCGGATGCGACCGCAATCGGGCGGAATGGGGGCCAATACGTTAACGCTGGCGAATCGCCGCGATTGTCGGCCCGCAGTTCGTGCGCGGCAAGCGAAACGGCTAAGCCGCCTTGCGGGTTTCCAGATCGGCCTTCCACTGGCCGAGCGCAGCGAGGCTGTTCATCATGGCGCGGTGCGCGAAGGCGCGTTGCGCGGCCGCGACGTTTTCGCTCTTGCCTTTCCATGTCGTCTGCGGCGCGTGCTGGAGCGCACGGCCGTACGAGAAGGTGAGCGTCCAGGGCAGCGGCCCGAGCTTGTTCATGGCGTCGAGATTGGCTGTCGCTTCTTCATCGGTCTGCCCGCCTGACAGGAACGCGATGCCGGGCACTGCGCCGGGCACGCAGTTCTTGAGCACCTTGATGGTCTTCTCGGCGACTTCCTGCACGGTGGCGCGGGTTTTGCCGTCCTTGCCCGGCACGACCATGTTCGGCTTGAGCACGATGCCTTCGAGCGCGACTTTGTTGTAATAGAGCTCCTGGAATGTCTCCTTGAGCATCCACTCGGAGATCATGGCGCAGCGATCGATGTCATGGTCGCCGTCCATCAATATCTCGGGCTCGACGATCGGGACGATCTGCGCCGCCTGGCACAGCGCCGCATAGCGCGCTAGCGCGTGCGCGTTGGCGTGCAGGCAGGCGTAGCTCGGAATGTCGGGTCCGATGTCGATCACGGCGCGCCATTTCGCGAAGCGCGCGCCCTGCTCGTAATATTTCGGCAGGCGCTCGGCGAGCTTGTCGAGACCGGTGGTGATCAGTTCGCCCGGGCAGTTCGGCAGCGGCTTGGTGCCCTCGTCGACCTTGATGCCCGGAAGCGCGCCGGCTTTGCGGATGATCTCGACCAGCGGCGTGCCGTCCTTCGCCTTCTGCCAGATGGTTTCGTCGTAGAGGATGACGCCGGAGATGTATTTCGACATCGCCTCGGTGGTGCGGAACATCATCTCGCGGTAATCGCGCCGGTTATCCTCGGTGTTCTCGACGCTGATGGCGTCGAAGCGCTTCTTGATGGTGCCCGAAGACTCGTCGGCCGCAAGGATACCGCGCCCGGGCGCGACCATGGCTTGCGCCACCTTGTTGAGTTCCGTGAGGTTCATGTCGGCCCCCCGATGTTTCTTGACCCGGCTGAATCGACGACTCTCATAGCGCAAGGGCGAACGCGCTGACTATCCCCGGCGCGGAGGTCGCGCGGCAGTTCCACCCCATGCCGCGCCTTGGACAGCCACTTTATATATTGCGATGCAGCATTATATACCGCAATGCAGCAGCCAGCCTCTTGCCCGCGCGTTAGGGCTCATCGCGGAACAAGGAGAAACGCGTGCGCAAACTCGGACAAACGCTATCGGCGCTGGCTCGTTATCGCCGGCATTGGTCGACCCTGCTTCAGACCACTGCAGCGACCCGGGGCGCGACCGGACCATCCGCGGCGCCAACTCATCTCACCGAGTTGAGCGGCTTTGGATCGAATCCCGGCGCCTTGCGCATGTTCACCTACGCGCCGAAGAACCTGGCGCCCTCGCCGGCGCTGGTCGTCGTCCTGCACGGCTGCACGCAGTCCGCCGCAAGCTACGATCTCGGCGCGGGCTGGTCGACGCTCGCGGATCGTCACGGCTTCATTTTGCTATTGCCGGAACAGACGCCGGCGAACAACCCAAAAACATGTTTCAACTGGTTCCTGCCCGGCGATATCGCGCGCGGTCGCGGTGAGGCGCTCTCCATCCGGCAGATGATCGAGAAGACGATCGGCGCGCATGGCATCGACCGCAGCAAAGTGTTCATCACCGGGCTTTCGGCCGGGGGCGCCATGACGGCGGTCATGCTGGCGACCTATCCGGAGGTGTTCGCCGCCGGCGCGATCATCGCGGGGCTGCCATACGGCACGGCGGGCAACGTGCAGCAGGCTTTCGAGAGCATGTTTCAGGGGCGCACGCACACCGCCAAGGAATGGGGCGATCTGGTCCGGCGCGCATCGCCGCATCGCGGACCTTGGCCGCGCGTGTCGGTGTGGCAAGGCGACATGGACGCGGTCGTCAAGCCGGCGAATGCCGAAGCCCTTGTCGCGCAATGGAGCGATGTTCACGGTGTCGATTCAGCGCCGATCGCGGACACGGTCGACGGCTATCCGCGCAAAGTCTGGCGCCGCGGCGGCGTCGACCTGATTGAGTCCTACACCATCACCGGGATGGCGCACGGAACGCCGCTGGCGACCGGCAGCCACGATCAGGAATGCGGGGCTGCCGCACCGTTCTTGCTCGAGGCGGGAATTTCGTCGTCCTATCACATTGCAAAGTTCTTCGGCCTGACCGGGCACGCGGGCGTCCGCGCGGGCGCGAGCGACGCTACCGCCGGCAAGGCGAACGGTGGCACGTCGCTGGTGCCGGGCGGCGTCGAGATCATTCCGGACGAGCGCGTGGAAGTCCTGAACGGTAAGGCCGACGAGCCGAGGTTCGACGATGCGGCGCGTCGCCCCGTCGACATCATGGCGATCATCACGAAGGCATTGACCTCGGCAGGGCTGATGAAGCCGCCGGCGTAGCAGCGCTCAGGCGCGCAACGCCGCGACGCCGGGCAGCGTGCGGCCTTCCAGCCATTCGAGGAACGCGCCGCCGGCGGTCGACACATAGGTGAATTGGCCGGCCACGCCGGCGGCATTGAGCGCCGCGATGGTATCGCCGCCGCCCGCGATCGAAACGAGCTTTTTCGCGCTCGTGCGCTCGGCGGCGTAGCCGGCGATGGCCACGGTCCCGCGATCGAACGGACGCATCTCGAACGCGCCGAGCGGGCCGTTCCACACCAGCGTCGCGGCCGCGTCGATCGCGGCCTTTACGCGCTCGATCGACTGCGGGCCGATGTCGAGCATCATGCCGTCAGCCGGGATCGCGTCGACGCCATAGGCCTGCGAGGGCGCGTCAGCCTGGAAGTGGAACGCCACGATCGCGTCCACCGGCAGGATGATGGCGCAATTCGCGGCCGCGGCCTTGTCGACGATGCGCCGCGCGGTGTCGGCCATGTCCTTCTCGGCAAGCGACTTGCCGACATCGAGCCCCTGCGCAAACAGGAACGTGTTCGCCATCGCGCCGCCGATCACCAACGCCTCGACCTTGGCCATGAGGTTTTCCAAAAGTTCGAGCTTGGTCGAGACCTTGGCGCCGCCGACGATCGCGACGACCGGGCGCTGCGGGGCGTCGAGCGCCATGGCCAATGCCTCGAGTTCGGCCTGCATGGAGCGCCCCGCGTAAGCCGGAAGCCTGTGCGCGAGCCCTTCGGTCGAGGCATGCGCGCGGTGCGCGGCCGAGAAGGCGTCGTTGACGTAGAGGTCGCCGAGCTGCGCAAATTTCTCGACGAATGCGGGATCGTTCTTTTCTTCCTCCTTGTGGAAGCGCGTATTTTCCAGAAGGAGAATCTCGCCATTCCGCATCGCCGCGACGGCCGTCTCGGCGGCCGCGCCGACGCAATCGTCCGCGAAGCCGACCGGCCGCTTGAGCACATGGGCGAGCGCGTGCGCGACCGGCTTGAGCGACTCCTTCAAGTCGCGGCCCTTCGGGCGGCCAAAATGCGCGAGCAGGATCACCTTGCCGCCCTTCCCGGCGATCTCTGTGATGGTCGGCGCGACGCGCTCGATGCGCGTTGCGTCGGTGATCTTGCCGTTCTCCGTCGGGACGTTGAGATCGACGCGCACGAGCACGCGCTTGCCGGAGAGATGAGCTTGATCAAGCGTCTTGAAGGTCATGCCGCATACCCTGTCGTCATGCCCGGCCTTGTGCCGGGCATCCACGTCTTTCTCGCGAGAAGTTAAGACGTGGATGGCCGGGTCAAGCCCGGCCATGACGGGGAGAGATTGAAATCAGATCAGCTTCCCCATCGCGACGGCGGTATCGGCCATGCGGTTGGAGAAGCCCCATTCGTTGTCGTACCACGCCATCACGCGCACCAGCGTGCCGTTCATGACCTTGGTCTGGTCCATGTGGAACGTGGCCGAGTGCGGATCGTGGTTGAAGTCGATCGAGACATTGGGATGGGTCGTGATGCCGAGAATGCCCTTGAGCTGCTGCTCGGAGGCGCGCTTCATCGCGCCGTTGATCTCGTCCACGGTGGTCGCCTTCTTGGCGACGATCTTGAGATCGATCACCGAAACGTTCGGCGTCGGCACGCGGATCGCGACGCCGTCGAGCTTGCCTTTGAGCTCAGGGAGCACGAGCCCGATCGCCTTGGCGGCGCCGGTCGAGGTCGGGATCATCGAGAGCGCGGCGGCGCGGCCACGGTAGAGATCCTTGTGCATCGTATCGAGCGTCGGCTGGTCGCCCGTGTAGGCGTGGATCGTGGTCATGAAGCCGGTCTCGATGCCGACGGTGTCGTTGAGCACCTTGGCGACCGGCGCGAGGCAGTTGGTCGTGCACGAGCCGTTCGACACGACCGTGTGCTCCTTGGTGAGCTTGTCGTGGTTGACGCCGTAGACGATCGTCATGTCGGCGCCGTCGGCGGGCGCCGAGACCAGCACGCGCTTGGCGCCGGCGGTCAGGTGCGCCGCAGCCTTGTCCTTGTTGGTGAACAGGCCGGTGCATTCGAGCGCGATGTCGACGCCGAGGTCTTTCCACGGCAGCTTGCCGGGGTCGCGCTCCGCGCAGACCTTGATCTTGCCGTTGCCGAGACTGATCGAGTCGCCCTCGACCGTCACGGTGCCGGGAAAGCGGCCGTGCACCGAGTCGTAGCGCAAGAGATGCGCGTTGGTCTCGACCGGCCCCAGGTCGTTGAGTGCCACGACCTCGATGTCGTGGCGGCCGGATTCCGCAATGGCGCGCAGGATATTGCGACCGATGCGGCCGAACCCGTTGATGGCGACCCGGACGGTCATTTCGTTCTCCTCACCCAGAAGCGTCTTGGCGGGGTTGTTAGCTCAACTGCCGAGCTTGCTCAACGCCGCCTCGGCGATCTTCTCGGGCGTAATGCCGAAGTGGCGATAAAGCTCCTTGTAGGGGCCGCTCGCGCCGAAACCGGTCATACCGACGAAGACGCCATCCTGGCCGATGATCGCATCCCAACCCTGGCGCACGGCCGCTTCCACCGCGACCCGGACCGGCGCCGTGCCGACGATCGCGGCGCGTGCCTCGGGCTTCAGCGCCATGAACAGCTCGAAGCACGGCACCGACACCACGCGGGCAAGCACGCCCCGCGCGTCGAGCAGCTTCTTGGCCTCGACTGCGATCGGCACTTCCGAGCCGCTGGCAAAGAGCGTGACCCGCGCGTGCCCGGCGATCGAGGGCGCGATCTCATAGGCGCCGCCGGCGCAGAGATTGCGCGTGACGAGCTCCTTGCGCAGTTGCGGCAGGTTCTGCCGCGTCAGCGCGAGCACGCTGGGGCCGTGTGCGTTTTCCAGCGCGAGCTGCCAGCATTCGAGCGTCTCGACCGTGTCGCAGGGACGGAACACATGCAGGTTCGGGATCGCGCGCAGCGCCGCCAGATGCTCGACCGGCTGGTGCGTCGGCCCGTCTTCGCCGAGTCCGATCGAATCGTGCGTCATCACGTGGATGACGCGCTCGCCCATCAGCGCGGCGAGCCGGATCGAGGGGCGGCAATAATCGGCGAACACCAGGAACGTGCCGGAATACGGAATGATGCCGCCATGCAGCGCCATGCCGTTCATCGCGGCCGCCATGCCGTGCTCGCGGATGCCGTAGTGGATGAAGGTGCCGGAATAGTCGGCCGGCGACATCGCCTTCATGGCCTTGGTGCGGGTGTTGTTCGAGCCGGTCAGGTCGGCCGAGCCGCCGACCATTTCGGGGACGGCGACTGTTAGAACCTCGAGCGCGTCTTGTGAGGCGATGCGGGTCGCGATCTCCTTCGGCGCGGCTGCAAGCTTTTCCTTGGCGCCGCGCACGGCATCGCCGAAACCCTTCGGCAACTCGCCCTTGATGCGGCGCTCGAACTCGGTGCGCAGGTCCGCCGGGAGCGCGGCAAGACGATCGTTCCAGGCTTTGCGAGTACCCTTCGAGCGCTGGCCGGCATCGCGCCAGCTTTTGAGAATATCGGCCGGCACTTCGAACGGCGGAGAGGTCCAGCCGAGCTTCTCGCGCGCGCCCTTGATCTCGTCGGCGCCGAGCGGCGAGCCATGCGCACTCGCCTTGCCGGCCTTGGTCGGCGCGCCGAAGCCGATCGTGGTCTTGCAAGCGATCATCGTGGGTCGATCGGACGTCTTGGCATTCGCGATTGCTGACGCAATCGCCTCGGGGTCATGGCCGTCGATGCGTGAGGCCGTCCAGCCAGCCGCCTCGAAGCGCTTCACCTGATCGACGGAGTCCGACAGCGACAGCGCACCGTCGATCGAGATGCCGTTGTCGTCGAACAGAACGATCAGCCGATTGAGCTTCAAGTGTCCGGCGAGCGCGATCGCCTCCTGGCTGATGCCCTCCATGAGATCGCCGTCGGAGCAGAGCACATAGGTGTGGTGGTCGACGATGTCGCCGAATTGCGCCGCGAGGTGGCGCTCGGCGATCGCCATGCCGACGGCATTGCCGAGGCCCTGGCCGAGCGGGCCGGTCGTGGTCTCGACGCCGGGCGTCTCGAAGTTCTCCGGGTGACCTGGCGTGAGTGAGCCGAGCTGACGGAAGTGCTTGATCTGGTCGATCGTCATCGCCGCATAGCCGGTCAGATACAGCAGCGCATAGAGCAGCATCGAGCCGTGGCCGGCCGAGAGCACGAAGCGGTCGCGGTCGGGCCATTTCGGATCGGCGGGATCGAATTTGAGGTGGCGCGAAAACAGCACGGTCGCGACGTCTGCGGCGCCCATCGGCAGGCCGGGGTGGCCCGACTTCGCCTGTTCCACCGCGTCCATGGCGAGCGCCCGGATAGCGTTCGCCATCCGGTCATGCGCGGCGCGCGCGGCGGGTTCGGGTTCGCGCAATGCGGCGGCCGGTGAGGTCATCAGCTTTTCCCTTGAAAACCGGCTCGGGATAGCACCTGAGCCCTTCGAGTCAATGCGCGCCGGATGCCCGCCTGTGGGTTGCGTCACGCATATCCGGGCGGCGGCTCGAAGCCTCCGAACGCCTTCTCCACCAGGCGGGCGAACGCGATGGAGGTCTTGTCCTTTCCTTGCGCGGCGATCGCCTGATAGCCGGTCGGCAGGCCCGACGGCGTGATGCCGGACGGCCCGACGGTCGAGGGCAGGTAGACGAGGCCCGAATAGCCGGCCCAGAAAAGCTGGTCCGTCGGCGGAACGCGTTTGTTGTTGACGGTGATTCGGCGCCGCCAGCGCTTGCCCTCGTTCTCATGGTCATGCGGGAACGCGGCGGATGCGGCGACCGGGCAGAGCAGGATGTCGTAGTCCTTGAAGAAAGCATTGAACTTCAGCCGCAACACATGGCGCTCATTGTTGAGCTTGAGCCAGTTGCGGTGCGTCATGGTGACGCCATCGACCGAGCGCACGAGGAAGGACTCGTTCTCGCCGTTCGCGAGTGCCTGCTTCCAGCCCTCGATCTCGCCGTCCGGCATCCGCGCCGAGGTCGCCGCGCGCAGGAGCCGGATGTAGACGTCGTTGAGGTGGGCCGTGTCGATGTCGGGCGCGGCCTCTTTCACTTTCGCGCCGGCCTTGCCCAGCCCGTCGACCAGCGCTTGCAACTGGTCGGCATATTCGCCGTCCACGTCGCTGTTGGGATCAGAGAGCTTCACGGCGACGCGGAATTGTCTGAGCGAGGTCTTTTCGCATTTCGGCAGTGCGACCTTCAGGTAGCCGCCATCGTCCGGATCTGGCCCGGCCATGATGTCGAGCGCGACGTCGAGATCGTCGGCGCTGCGAGCAAGCGGACCGACGACCGAGATGTCCGGCTGTGCAACCGTGTCGGCGGTCGCGGCGTGCCCGCGATAGGTGATGAGGCCGTGTGTCGGCTTGTGGCCGAATACGCCGCAATAATGCGCCGGATTGCGGATCGACGAGCCGATATCGGACCCGGCATCGATACCGGTGAAGCCGGCAGCGAGCGCGCACGACGAGCCGCCGGAGGAGCCGCCCGGCGTGCGGCCGAGGTCCCACGGATTGCAGGTCACGCCATACACGGCGTTGTAGCTCTGCCAGTCGGCGAGCATGATCGGGACGTTGGTCTTGCCGAACAGCGTGACGCCGGCATCGATCATGCGCTGCGCCGAGACCGCGGTTGCGTCGCTGACATTGTCCTTCAGCGCCGGAACGCCCCAGGTCGTGGGCGTGCCCGCCACCTGGTAGCTTTCCTTGATGGTCATCGGCACGCCGTGCAGCGGGCCGAAGCGCTTGCCCTTCCGCAGCGCGGCGTCGGCGGCCTTGGCGCGCTTGCGCGCCTTGTCGCGGTCCATCCAGATGATGGCGTTGAGCTGAGGATTGTATTTTTCGATGCGGGCGAGGAAGTGGTCGAGCAGCTCCAGGCAGCCGATCTTCTTGCGGCGGATCAGCGCGGCGAGCTCGACGGCGGACTTGTAGTGAAGCTGTTCCATGCAGCGGCCTCGTGTGAGCCAGCGATCCTAACAGGCCTCACGATGCTTCAGGAACTGGCCGAGCGAAAGGCGACTCCAAGCGTGCGTACCGCGCCGGCAAGTCGCGGATCCGACACGCGCGAGTGAAGCATGACGTCCGAGCGCGGCAGCTTCGGCAATCCGGCGCTCGAACCGATGTCCACCGCGCCCGGCGGCGCGAGGCGTGCCGCGAGGGGTGCGACGCCAAGTCCGGCCGTGACCGCCGCCGCGACGGCCGCGATGCCGCCGCCAACGAAAGCCTCGACCCACTTGATCTTGGCGGCATCGAGCGCGCGCGAGGCGAGCAAATGGACGCCGCACGGCGGCGCCAGCGTGGCGAGCCGCAACGGCGCGCTCGGTCGGAACGCCGGCGCTGCGAACCAGCCGAAACGATCCTGCAGCAGTTTCTCGCCATCGCGCCGGCCGCCCTCGCGGCGGACCACCACGGCATCGAACGCGCCTGCGTCGAAGTCGTCGAGCAGGGTGCGCGAGTAGCCGAGCCGTACGTCGAGCCGCAGCGAGGGATCGTACGCGTTGATGCGCGATATGAGCATCGGCAATTCGGCCCCCGCGGTGTGCTCGCTGATGCCGAGCGTGAGGCGCTGCTCGACGCGGCCGGCGCCGACGGCGCGATCGTGTGCCGCGAGCAGGTCGCGCGCGTGCGTCAGGAATGAGGCGCCGTCTGACGAGAGGCGCACCAGGCGCGGCGTGCGTTCCAGCAGGCGGCGTCCGAGCCTTTGTTCGAGTTTCTTGAGCTTCAGGCTGACCGCTGACTGGGTCGTGCCAGAGGCCTCCGCGGCGCGCGTGAAGCTCGCCAAGTCGGCGACCAGCACGAAAGCCTGGACCGTCACAAGATCGAGCGTCTTCATGTCCCGCCGCCGTCATCCACCGCTTTTCATCATTTCAAACTGAAATCACTGGTATCAGATAAAATTGCAAATTGAAATGATACATCAGCCGCGTGTCTTGGCAACATCCAACAGGAGGCGACCATGCCGCTCACACGAATCTCGCTACGGCGAGGCAAGTCACCGCAATACCGCAAGGCCATTCTCGACAGCGTCTATGAGGCGATGAGGGAGACCTTCAACGTTCCGGAGGACGACTGCTTCATGACCGTCTCGGAGCACGATGAAGACCAGTTTCGCTATGGCACGCACTACCTCGGCATCGCGCGCAGCGACGATCTCGTGATGATCCAGCTCACGGTGAGCAACACGCGAAGCGTCGAGCAGAAGAAGGCGCTGTTCGCCCGCATCGTGGAGCGGCTTGCGCAAAATCCCGGCGTCCGGCCGGAGGACGTTTTCATCAATCTGGTCGAGGTTGTGAAGGAGAACTGGTCGTTCGGGCACGGCCTAGCGCAGTACGCGTAAAGGCTGCGAGGTGGCTGCTGCGGCAGCTTAGCGTCGCTTCCGCCCGCCGCCGCTACGACATTGTTTTGCCAGGATGATGCCCGCCAATTGACGCGGGCGCTCTGTGCAACGTAAGATTCCGGCTCCAAATCCTTGGCGCTGCACAGAATTCATGGCGCGTGCTGCCGCGGCGGCCGGTTCGCGCGATGGGGAGGCAATGACCGACGCAAGCGCGATCGACGCGGCCACCCAGCGACTTGCCGCCGCGCTTGAAGCGCTGGAAGCCGCGGTTGAGCGGCGTCACGACATCGACAAAAGCGAGAGCGCGCTTGCGGCCCAGGTTCACGCGCTCGGCAGCGACCGCTCGCGGCTTGCCTCCGAGCTCGATGCCGCGACCGCGCGCGCGCGCCGGCTCGAAGCCGCCAATCGCGACATCGCCCAGCGCCTCGACGTCGCGATCGACACGATCCGCTCGGTGCTCGAGGCGCCGCAATGACCCACGTCAACGTCAGCATCCATGGGCGCCAATACCGCATGGCCTGCGAGGACGGGCAGGAGGATCACCTGCTGCGGCTCGCCAAAGATCTCGACCGCCGCATCGAACAGTTGAAGTCCGATCTCGGCGTGAGCGGCGACATGCGGCTGGTCGTGATGGCGGCGCTGACCATCGCGGACGAGCTGACCGACGCCGGCAAGCGCATGCGCCGCCTGGAGGAGGAACTCGCCGCGTTGCAGGACGCGCGCGTGACCTCCACCGATCGCGCGCAGGCGACGCAGGCCGCCATCATCACGGCGTTCAATTCGGCCGCCGAGCGGCTTGAGGGCGTCACGCGCAGCCTCAACGCGACCGTGGGCGACGGCACTGGAAACAACGTCGGCATCGGATGAGCAGTGGCGTCCGGCCCCCCGACCTCCTACATTGCGTCGGCGGGGCTGCGGAGTGCGTTAGATAAATACTCCCGGGGCCTTACGATCTCGAAGGGAGCTGTCCCTGACCGGGCCCCTGGGCCCGGACATATGGCGCCCACCTACTACAGTAGGTTCCCGGGGTCGAAGTCCGACGGCTCAGGCGGCTCCGCACTCTTTCCTGCCGCCATTCACTTTCAATTTTCGTCATGGCCGGCCTTGTGCCGGCCATCCACGTCTTGCTTGATGCGATCAAAGACGTGGATGCGCGGGACAAGCCCGCGCATGACGGAGTAGGTGTCAGTGGTTGGCGTCGCCGCGATCGACGAACAAAAAGCAATCCTGCGCCGCGACATGGTCGCGCGCCGTGACGCGCTACCCGCGCCCGAGCGCGCCAAGGCGGCCGAGACGATCGCCGCGCGGCCGTTCCCGTTGACGATCACGCCCGACACGATCGTGTCCGGCTTCTCGGCGCTCAAAAGCGAGATCAATCCGGTCCCGTTGATGCGCAAGCTCGCAGACCAGGGCGCGCGGCTCGCGCTGCCTGTGGTCGCGGGGCGCGGCAAGCCGTTGATCATGCGGGCGTGGAGTTTTGGGGCGCCGCTCGTCTCCGGCGTCTGGGGCATCCGCGAACCGCCGCCGGAGGCGCCCGAAGTCGCGCCCGACATTCTGCTGGTGCCGCTGCTCGCGTTCGACCGCACCGGCAACCGGATCGGCTATGGGGCCGGATATTACGACATGACCATCGCGGCATTGCGCGCCAAAAAGCCGGTGATCACGGTCGGGATCGCCTATGCGGCGCAGGAAATCGATGCGGTCCCGGTCACGCCCCGCGACGCGCGCCTCGATCTCGTGCTAACGGAGCGCGAGGCGATCGATTTGCGTGAGACCTGAATGCGGCTTCTGTTCGTCGGCGACGTAGTGGGGCGTTCGGGGCGCGCGGTGGTCACGGAGCGCCTGCCGGGCCTCGTGCGCGACTGGAAGCTCGACTGCGTCATCGTCAATGGCGAGAACGCGGCCGGCGGCTTCGGCATCACCGAGGCGATCTACCAGGAACTGCTCGACGCGGGCGCCGACGTGATCAGCGGCGGCAATCATTCCTGGGACCAGCGCGAGGCGCTCGTCTTCATCGAGCGCGCGCCGCGCCTGTTACGGCCGATCAACTATCCGCCGGGCACACCGGGACGCGGTGTCGCGATCTTCGATGCCAAGAACGGTGCGCGCGTGCTCGTCGTCAACGTCATGGGCCGCGTCTTCATGGATCCGCTCGACGATCCGTTCGCGGCGATCGAGCGCGAGCTTAACGCCTGCCCGCTCAAGTCCGCGGTCGACGCGATCGTGATCGACATCCATTGCGAGGCGACGAGCGAGAAGCAGGCGATGGGCCATTTCTGCGACGGCCGCGCGAGCCTGGTGGTCGGCACCCACACGCATGTGCCGACCTCCGACCACCGTATCCTGACCCGCGGCACCGCCTACCTCACCGATGTCGGCATGACCGGCGACTACGACTCGGTGATCGGCATGGGCAAGGCCGAACCGCTGCAGCGCTTTGTGCGCCGCGTGCCGTCGGCCAAGTTCGAGCCAGCGAACGGGCCGGCGACGCTGTGCGCGGTCGTGGTCGAGACCGATGACACGACGGGCTTGGCGCTGCGCGTCGCGCCGGTCCGGCTGGGCGGCAAGCTGGAAGAGGCAATACCGGCGTTTTGGAGCTAGCTTTATTTCCCTGGCGCGCGGTCATATAACGCGCGCCGAAAAATTTACTGGAGGCAGCCTTGGCCGGCCATTCCCAATTCAAGAACATCATGCACCGCAAGGGGCGGCAGGATGCCATCCGCTCCAAGCTGTTCGGCAAGCTCGCGCGCGAGATCACGGTCGCGGCCAAAATGGGCCTGCCCGACCCCGCCATGAACCCGCGCCTGCGCGCGGCGGTCCTCGCGGCGCGCGCCGAGAGCATGCCGAAGGACAATATCGACCGCGCGATCAAGAAGGCGACCGGGAGCGATGCCGATAATTACGAAGAGATGCGCTACGAGGGCTACGGCCCGGCTGGCGTCGCCGTCATCGTCGAGGTGCTGACCGACAATCGCAACCGCTCGGCCGGCGAGGTGCGCGCGAGCTTTACCAAGTCGGGCGGCAATCTGGCCGAGACCGGCGCGGTCTCGTTCATGTTCGATCATGTCGGCGTGGTCGAGTTCGACACCAAGGTTGCGAGCGCCGACGCGATGCTGGAAGCCGCGGTCGAGGCCGGCGCCGAGGACGTGGTCTCGGGCGAGGGCGGCCACGAGATCTACACGACGCCGGACTCGCTACGCGATGTCGCCAAGGCCCTGGAGGCGAAGTTCGGCGAGCCGCGCAAGGCCGCGCTCACCTGGAAGCCGCAGAACACCGTGCCGGTCGACGACGAGCAGGGCGAGAAGGTGCTGAAACTGATCGACGCGCTCAACGACCAGGACGACGTGCAGAACGTGTACGCGAATTTCGAGGTGTCGGACGCGCTGGTGGCGAAGATGAGCGCGTAGCTTGTTCATCCCTCCCCCAAGAGGGGAGGGATGAAGCAAGTCACCGCACCCACCCATCCCACAGCGGCAGGCTGACGATCGCCGCCACCACGATGATCGCGTAGGCGGCGCGGCGGTAGGCCTGGTCGGACGTGCCGTGGAACCAGCGCGAGCCGATCCACATCGACACGATGAACGGCACGCCGAGCAGGACCGCGAGCGCGACCACGTCCGGCTTGAGGATACCCTGCGCGAGATACGAGACGCCCGTGATCGCGTCCATCAGCAGGAAGAACACCATCAGGTTGGCGCGCACGGTCGCGGCATCGGCGGCGCCGCCGAGCCAGAAGATGATCACCGCCGGCCCGGCGATCTGCGCGGCGCCGCTGCCGAGCCCCGTGATGACGCCGACCCCGGTCGTCACCGGCAAAGTCGGCCGTCCGCGGTAGCGCCAGCCGGACGCCAGCACGGCGAGCAGGCTTAGAACCAGCGCGGCGATCATCCAGCGCAGCACGATCGGGTCGATCAGGATCAGCGCCATGGTGCCGAGCGGCACGGCCAGCGCCGCCGCCGCCGTGATCGGCACGACCTCGCGCCAGTTGCAGCGCGTCAGCTCGCGCACGGTGAACGGCGCGCTGCCGACGAGATCGATCAGGAGGAGCGTCGGCGCGGCGATGCGCGGCTCGTAGACGGCGGAGATCAGCGGAATATAGACGAGCGCCGAGCCGAAGCCGGAAAATCCGCGCACGAATCCCGACAGCGCCGCGATCGCGACGGCGGCGATGAAGCGGCGCTCGGTGAGCGCGGCCGTAAGAGCCGGCAAATCGGGAAGGTCGATCACGAAAGGGCCCGGCAGGGGGTGGCGCCCCTCTCTATCAGCGCCGCGCTAGGCGCGCGAGGGCGGTTGGGGCTATCAACGGCGCCAGGATGGGCCAAACGATTCGCATCCTCGGCATCGATCCGGGCCTCCGCCGCACCGGCTGGGGCCTGATCGCCTGCGAGGGCAACCGGCTGATGTATCTGGCCTGCGGCTGCGTCGAGACCGACGGCAAGGCTGCGCTCGCCGAGCGGCTGGTCGTAATCCATGACGGGCTTTCACGCATCGTCGAGGAATTCCGCCCGGACGAGGCGGCCGTCGAGGCGACCTTTGTCAACCGCGACGCGGTCGCGACCTTGAAGCTCGGCCAGGCGCGCGGCATCGCGCTGCTGGTGCCGGCGCGGGCCGGTGTGCTCGTCGCCGAATATGCCCCGAACCTGGTCAAGAAGACGATCGTCGGCGCGGGCCACGCCGAGAAGGCGCAGATCCGGATGATGATCGGCATATTGCTGCCGAAGGCCGATCCGCAATCCGAGGACGCCGCCGATGCGCTCGCGATCGCGGTGACGCATGCGCATCATCGCAGCAGCATGTTGTTGAAGGTGGCCGCGCGATGATCGGCAAGCTCACGGGCCTTCTCGACAGCTACGGCGAGGACCACATCATCGTCGACGTGAACGGCGTCGGCTACGTGGTGCATTGCACGGCGCGCACCTTGCAGGCGCTCCCCGCGGAGGGCGAGCCGGTCTCGCTCGCGATCGAGACGCATGTGCGCGAGGACCAGATCCGTCTGTTTGGCTTTTTGAGCGAGGTCGAGCGCGAGTGGTTCCGCCTGTTGCAGACCGTGCAGGGCGTGGGCACGAAAGTGGCGCTGTCGATCCTCTCGACGCTGCGGCCCGCCGAGCTCGCAACTGCCATTGCGATGCGCGACAAGGCGACGGTCGCGCGCTCGCCCGGCGTCGGCCCGAAGGTCGCCGAGCGCGTCGTCACNNGCGGCGCGCGCCGCAACCGGTCGCTGACGCGGTCTCGGCGCTGGTCAATCTCGGCTATGGTCCGCCGCAGGCCGCCGCAGCGATCGCCGCCGCCTCGCGCGAGGCGGGCGAGGGCGCCGAGACCGCGCGGCTCATACGGCTCGGGCTTAAGGAATTGGCGAAGTGACCACCCCGCCGCGCCGCCTCGTCACGCCGGAGCGCCGCGACGACGATGCGGAAGCCTCGCTGCGGCCGCAGCGGCTGTCCGAATTCATAGGCCAGCAGCAGGCGCGCTCCAATCTCGCGGTGTTCATCGAGGCCGCGCGTGCGCGCAAAGAGGCGCTCGACCACGTGCTGTTCGTCGGCCCGCCGGGCTTGGGCAAGACCACGCTCGCGCAGATCGTCTCGCGCGAGCTCGGCGTGAACTTCCGCGCGACGTCCGGCCCCGTGATCGCGAAGGCCGGCGATCTCGCGGCGCTGCTGACCAACCTCGAGGACCGGGACGTTCTCTTCATCGACGAGATCCACCGGCTCAATCCGGCGATCGAGGAGATCCTCTATCCCGCGATGGAGGACTTCCAGCTCGACCTCATCATCGGCGAGGGCCCGGCGGCGCGCTCGGTGAAGATCGATCTCGCGCGCTTCACGCTGATCGGCGCGACGACGCGCGCGGGGTTGCTCACGACGCCGCTGCGCGACCGCTTCGGCATTCCGGTGCGGCTGAACTTCTATACCCGCGAGGAACTGGAGCTGATCGTCAATCGCGGCGCGCGCGTGCTCGGCATCAAGGTGACGCCCGAGGGTGCCGACGAGATCGCGCGGCGCGCGCGCGGCACGCCGCGCATCGCCGGGCGGCTGCTCAAGCGCGTGCGCGACTTCGCCCATGTGGCGGGCGCCGAAGCGATCGACCGCGCGGTCGCCGACAAGGCGCTGCTCGCGCTCGAAGTCGACGCCGCCGGCATGGACGCGATGGACCGGCGCTATCTCAACGTGATTGCGCTCAATTACGGGGGCGGGCCGGTCGGCGTCGAGACGATCGCGGCGGCGCTCTCCGAGCCGCGCGACGCGATCGAGGAGATCATCGAGCCGTTCCTGATCCAGCAGGGTTTCGTGCAACGCACCCCGCGCGGGCGGCTGCTGACGGGCCACGCGTTCCGCCATCTGGGCTTGGCGGAGCCGGCGCGCGATCCGGGACAGTTTCAATTGTTCGGGCAGGGCGAAGAGAATTGAGCCGGCCGGCCGGCGCCGCCGTCACGGTTGCGTGTAGGCATTGACCTGCTGGATGAATAGCGCGTTCGCGAGCGCAAGCTCCGTCTGCGCAAAATTCGCCGCCTGCGCGTTCGGCCAGCCGCAGAACTGGATCATGAAGACAGCGAACGCCGCCGAGGCGCGGTCGCCGGTGGAGCAGTGGACGAGCAGTGGCGATGGCCATGATCTGATCGCGACCGCCGCATTGTAGGCCTGCATGTTGAACTGATCCTGCGTCATCGCCGGCACGTGCGGCAGCGGCACGTTGGTGTAGCTGACGCCCACGGGGATGAGACTGTCCGCCTCCGTGATGTCGAACGCGTTGGGTTGCGTCGTTTCGCTCGGATCGCGCACGCAGAGCACCGATGCGATGCCCGCGCTTGCGATCGGTGGATACACGGTCGGCTGCGCCGTGACGTACCAGGTACCGTTGCCGGTCACGATCTTGCACGGCCCGTTGCCGTAGACGGGAAGCGAGCCGTTGGTGACGCTGAAGACGACGGCGGCCTGCATCGGAACCTCGCATATGAAATCGAGGCAGAAATGATATTCAAGGTTGTGGCGCGGCGCCAGTGACCGATGTGAGGCCGCATATGGGGCAATCTGGACGCGGCCTTCGTGGGGCCGAGGGCTCCGCACATATATTTCCGCGTACAGGGAACGGACGCAGCATCCGGCAATTGAACGTGGGCTCAAAGGGGACCCCTTAACATGTTCAACAAGATCATTTTGGTTTCCGCCGTCGCCGCCACGTTCGCGATGACCGTTCCAAGCGCCGCTCAAGCACAGGAGCGCCGTCTCGGCGATACCGCCATGGGCGCGGCCGCAGGCTTCCTGGTCGCAGGGCCGATTGGCATGGTCGCCGGCGGCGTCATCGGCTACCACGAAGGCGAGCACATTGCGCACGGCCTGGGCTTCCATCACCAGCGCCGCTACACGCAGGACCGTGCGCGCTACCACTCCAACTGACCGGCATATCGACGAGGCGGCCATCCGCGCGCTAACAACGCCGGATGGCCGAGCCTCACATCGACGGCGAACTCTGCGGCGGGCGTCACACGATGCCCGTCCGCGTCTATTACGAGGACACGGACTTCACCGGCATCGTCTATCACGCGAGCTATCTGCGCTTCATGGAGCGCGGGCGCACCAATTATTTGCGTATGATCGGCGCCGATCACCGTGCGCTGTTCGAGGCGACCGAGAAGGAAGCGCCGGGCTTTGCCTTCGTGGTGCGCTCGATGACGATCGATTGGCTGAAGCCCGCCAGGATGGACGACGTGCTCGACATCGTCACGTCGCCCGAGGACGTGAAGGGCGCTTCGATCACCTTGCTGCAGCAATGCCGGCGCGGCGAGGAGCTTTTGTGCGAGGCGCATGTACGCGTCGCGTTTATTTCCGAGGGCCGCGCCAGGCCGATCCCGAAGCCGCTGCGCCTTGCCATGAAGGCGGATCAGGAGAGGCTGGTTTAGCGGACGCCCATGCCTCGCTGTGTCGTCAGATCCACTCGTCCTGTTCCTCGGCCACGGTCGGGAACATCGCGATATACTGCACCATGCGCGGGCGCGTGCCGCGGTTTGGCCGGCTGCCATGCGGCAGCGCCTGGTTCCAGATGATGAGATCGCCCGCGCGCCCGCCGATCGGTGCCGATCCGAGCGCGTGCAGGTCTTGGCGGCGCGGGTCGGCGCCGGGCGGCAGGCTCGCGAGCCAAGCCTCGGTGCGGCGATGGAAGCCCGGCACGAGCGTGAAGGCGCCCTGCTCGGGCGGCGTGTCGGTGAGATAGAGGATGCCTGCGGTTCCCAGCGGAATCGGCGTCTTCAGACTGACGTCCCAATGCAGGTCCGGGCCCGGAAACATCCAGCCCTCGCGATCGGGCACGTTGAAGCCGACGCGGTCTGTCGTCACCCATAGGTCGGCCGTGCCCCAGAGCTGCGCGAAGGCCTTGTGGATGCGCGACGAGCGGCGATTGGCCTCGAACGCTGTGTGCTGGAAGTGCTGCACCATGATGCCGTGGTCGCGGCGCCGGTACCACGAGTCGGGGTCGTCCGGATGGGCGCCGACATGGTCGAAGATTTCGCGGGCGGCGGCCTTCCGGCTTTCGGCCGGGACCGCGTCATGCAGCACGACGTAGCCGTGCTCGTCCCAGAAGGCGAGATCGTCGCCCGAAAGCACTGGTTCGCTCGCCGCGACGGAAGCGAGCCAGCGCTTGATCGCGTCGGGATACTCGGTGCCCGCCACCGCGGCATTGATCCGCGCGATGCGCTCGGGGGCGATCCCGCCGGTGGTCGCGACGATCCATCGCTCGAATTCCGCAAAGCTCGGAGCGTTCCGTCCGAGATAGTGCGCGGTCTGCTCCAGGCCGAGACCGACTGCGTGGACGACGAGATGGTCGAGGTGCCGTTCCTGCTGGCTTTCCCGTACCGGCAGGCCCCGCCGCAACATCATCGCGCGTGACCAATAGCGCTTGAGCCCATACACGCCGATCGCGCCGATTTCGGTCGGCCCGGCCAGCGCCAGCACGGGAGGGTCGGCGGTCACGCTGTCCATGGGCTTGGTCCCGGCTTCGGGCCGCTATCAGACGAGAATGGGGCTGGCCGGTCAATGTCAGGCCGACGTGCAGCGTGCCGCGCCGTTGCCCTCGGCGCTGAAGTCCATCGCGATTATCGCACGGCAGATCGTCCCGACCCCGCGCCCAGCGGCTTGCCGCTGCCGAGATCGAACAAGGCCTTGAGGCCGATCAGGATCATCAGCGGCGCCATCGAGCCGTAACTGTTGGCGAGCATCCCGCCGAAGATGATCGCGACCTGCATCAGCACGATGCGCTTGAACATACCGAGCAGAAGGTTGCCGAGGTCCTCGGGGCTTTGACTGCCGTCGGCGAGCCCCATCCTCACGCCAAGCCGCCGTGCGAAGGCCGGCCGGGGCGGCGTCAGCACGTAGCCGACCATGCCTGCGAGGAGCGCAACGAGCAGCGGCGCCCACAGGCCGCTCGCGATGACCATCTGCTGCCAGAAGCTCACCGGGCCGTGGACACGTTTGCTCCAGTCGCCCGAGAAAATCACCCACAGAAACAGGAGATGGGCGGCGCAAAAAACCAGACCCACGGCGCCGATCAGCAGCAGGAGGTCCCGATGGGTCGCGGGGCGCACGACGCCGTTGACGGTGATGTCGCCGAGCGCGGTCGCGGGAAGCTTGTGGATGTGCGCGAGCGTGAAGGCGACCACCAGCACGGTCTGCATCCAGAACAGAATGAGGACCTGAAATACGTCCCAGCCCCACCACCAGACGCCCGCCAATGGGATGAGGTTGGAAACGAGCGTGAGGATGCGGTCGAGATACATGGGTGTCCTGATGGCGCCGATTTCCGGCAAATCTCGGCATATTCCATCCCGGACCGTTATGCGGGCGCGGAGCGTGCTGCGCCAGTCGGCTGGCTGCGCCAGTCGACGGCATCGGGAGAGTCATGTAAGGACCCTTCACATGAACTGGTCCCGCAATGACGGTCCGCGCGGCTATCACCACGGCAACCTGAAGGAAGCGCTGATCCGCGCGGCGCTGGAGCTGATCGCCAAGAAAGGGCCGGGCGGCTTCACCTTCGCGGAAGCCGCGCGCTTTGCCGGCGTCAGTCCGGCCGCGCCTTATCGCCACTTTCGCGACCGTGACGAATTGCTCGCCGATGTAGCGCGGCGCGGCTTCGAGGCGTTCGCGGCGGCGCTGGAACGCGCCTGGGACGGCGGCAGGCCCGCGCCGTTCGCGGCGTTCGAGCGGCTCGGACGGGCCTATCTGGCGTTTGCGCGCAGCGAGCCCGCCTACTACTCGGCGATGTTCGAGACCGGCCTGCCGGTCGAGATGAGCCCGGAGTTGCAGGCCGCCGGCGACCGCGCCTTCGCGGTGATCCGCACCGCCGCCGAGCGGCTGATCGCCGACATGCCGGCCGGGCGGCGCCCACCCGCCCTGATGATGGCGCTGCATATCTGGTCGATGTCGCACGGAATCGCGTCGCTGTTTGCGCGTGGCGATGCCGGCCGCCGCGCGCTGCCGATGTCGCCGGAAGAGCTGTTGGAGGCCGGCGTGCTGGTCTATCTGCAGGGTCTTGGCGTCTCGGCCGCGTCCGATCGTGATCGCGGCAAGTGAAAGCGCGGTCATGATCTACTTTTTGTCGGCGCATGATCTTTTCCGAAATCCGGCTTCCACTTTTCGGGATCATGCGCGGGCGCCGACGGCTTCGTGAACGGTCGCTTTCCGGCCCGCCTTGACAAGCCACCGGTCGTCTTTTAGCTATGTAAATGTTATTTACATTCACACCGGCGAGGCAGAGCATGTCCACCGCAGAACGCACTTACGACTACCGCCAGGAGCGCTGGTGCGGACCAGCGCGGTTCTGGCACCCCGGCTTCTTCATCCTGATGATCCTCGGCTTCATCTGGTGGTGGCCGGTCGGTCTCGCGATCCTCGCCCTCACGATCTGGAGCAGAAACATGGGTTGTCACGGCAGCGAGCGCTGGCAGCGCAAGATGGCGCGCATGGAAGACAAGATGGCCCGTATGCGCGAGCGCTTCGGTGGCGGCTTCGGCGCGGCGCCTACGAGCGGCAATCACGCCTTCGACGAATACCGCACCGAGACGCTGCGGCGGCTGGAGGAGGAGCAGAGCGAATTTCGCGACTTCCTCGACCGGCTGCGCTTCGCCAAGGACAAGGCCGAATTCGATCAGTTCATGGCCGAGCGGCGCAACCGCCCCGCGCCGCAGGCGCCTGAGGCTCCGCAGCCGCAAAGCTAACTCCCCCGTAGCCGCGACTGCGTTCCGGGCCGTCCGTCTCCGATGCGAGGCGGGCGGCCCGATGCGTTTGATGCAGCATTACGACGACTCGACATTCAGCAATGTGCATTTCAAGTCAGGCACGTTCGCAAAGTCACGATCGAAAGTGACCCATTCGCAGCCCCATTCGATTGCGAGTGCGGCGTACCAGAGATCGGTCACGTCGGGACCGCGTTTGCCGGTCGCGATGCACAAGTGGCGAAAAATCTCCCAATGACGTTCCCCAGGCTCGACGAACTGGCAATGCGGCTGAGCCAGAAGGTCGTCACAAAATCCAAACGCATCATCGAGCGATGACGGTATCGGATATGACCTCCGATTTGTCGTGACGCGAACGAGCGCGCTCAACGCCAGTTTGGATAGAGCGAATTTGGCCTGGCCTTTGATTACGCCTTCAAGCCAGGTGCGCGATATCGAGTGGAGCGGGACGTCCGGGCGGAACGCGTAAATCAGTACGTTGACGTCCGGTAGGATCACTTAAACCCGCGCCGCATCCGCTGGATGTATTCGAGGTCCTCTATTTCCTCGAGGTCTTTCAAAGTTGTAATCCCGGGCATCTGGCCGCCCGTCGCGGTGCTCACGCGGGGCATGAACCGCTCTGGCTTCTCGGCCGGCTTGTCCGAAACCACATAGCGAAGGCCGTCTTCCATCAAAGCGGTCAGCGTCCGCCCTTCGGCGGCAGCTTTGCGCTGAGCCTTGCGGAGCAATTCTGTGGGGAGCCGGACGGTGGTACGCTTGATCATATGTCGACACATATCGCCTCATATGTCAGTATGTCAACTACGTCGCGGGCATACGTCCGATCGAGGCTGGGGAGAACGGGAAGCGCGACAACGCACCGATCCGCTGCGTCCTCGTGGTAACCAACCCTTAACCACAATCGGGCCTGTTAGAGCGGAACAAGCGACGAGAGTGGCCCTAGTTTGGACAGATTTCGCGCGGAATCCGTGATCTGCCGCGGGTGGACGGCGCGGATTTCAGCGCATTTTCGGATGTTCGGCGGCGTATCGTCACCAGGCCGCAGGACATCTACACGAGCCCAATCTGGCGCGGCGTGGTCTTCATTGCCTCAATCGGGTCAGGCAAAAGGACACCGCATGATCAACAAACGAAGGTGATGAACATGCGTGTTGTCACGATTGCAGTCTTGGCCCTGATCCTGGTCGGGAGCACGCTGGCTTTCGCCCAAACCGCTCCAGGTTCTCCAACCGACTTGTCTCCGGTGGTGGCGCCGCTCACCTCGTCCGATCTGTCGATCTGGGGCTTGTTCTGGTCCGCCCATATCGTGGTGAAGACCGTGATGATCGGGCTCCTGGTCGCGTCGATCTGGGTGTGGGCGATCGTGGTCGACAAGACGCTGCTCTATATGCGCACCAAGCGCGCCATGGACCGGTTCGAGCAGACCTTCTGGTCCGGCCAGTCGCTGGAAGAGCTCTACCGCACGCAGTCGGCGCGCCCGGCGCACTCGATGGCGGCGTTGTTCGTCGCGGCGATGCGCGAGTGGAAGCGTTCGTTCGAAGGCACGACGCGCGCGATCGGCGGCCTGCAGATGCGCATCGAAAAGGTCATGGACGTCTCGATCGCGCGCGAGATCGAGCGGCTGGAACGCCAGCTCCTGGTGCTCGCGACCGTCGGCTCGGCCGGCCCCTTCATCGGCCTGTTCGGCACGGTGTGGGGCATCATGACGAGCTTCCAGTCGATCGCCGCCTCGAAGAACACTTCCTTAGCGGTTGTGGCGCCGGGCATCGCCGAGGCCCTGTTCGCGACTGCGATCGGCCTTGTTGCGGCCATTCCGGCGACGATTTTCTATAACAAGTTCACGTCCGAGGTGAACAAGCAGGCCCAGCGCCTGGAAGGCTTCGCCGACGAGTTCTCGGCGATCCTGTCGCGGCAGATCGACGAGAATACGTGAGCGGGGCAGAGCGGTGGCAATAAGCGGCGCAAGCGCGGGCAACAGGGTTGGCAAGCGGCGGCATCGGCGCAAGCCCGTGATGGCCGAGATCAACGTCACGCCGATGGTCGACGTGATGCTGGTGCTGTTGATCATCTTCATGGTTTCGGCGCCGCTTCTGACCGTCGGCGTGCCGATCGACCTGCCGCAGACGCAGGCCAAATCGCTCGACACCGACAAGGAGCCGCTCACCGTCTCAGTCAACACCAAGGGCGAGGTCTATCTGCAGAACTCCGAGATCAAGATCGACGAACTGGTGCCTAAACTTCAGGCGATCACCCAGGCGCGCGGCGGTATGGATGAGCGCATCTATGTGCGTGGCGACAGGAAGGTCGATTACGGTACAGTGATGCGCGTGATGGGGCGGCTGTCGGCGGCCGGGTTCCGCCGTGTCGCGTTGGTGACGGAGGTCGAGCAAGGCTCCTGACCGATGAAGGCCGGTTGGACCATATCGGCGATTGCGCACGCGGCGGTGCTGGCGTGGGGGCTCGTCTCGATTTCGTCGCGGCCGCTCAACGCGACGCCTCCGGAATCGCTGCCGGTCGATATCGTGTCGGCGACCGACTTCTCGCAATTGACGAAGGGTATGAAGACCGCGCCCAAGGCGGATGTGCCGAAGCAACTGGTGGAGAAGGTCGCCGAGCCGAAGCCGACCGACAATCCGGCGAACAAAGTGGTGGATAAGCCCGAGGTGGTCGCGGCCGCCGACGAGCCGCCGAAGCCGCAGGAGCCAAAGCCGCAGGTGAAGCCGACGCCTCCGAAGCCCGCCGAGGCAAAGCCCGAGCCGAAGCCGCGTGACGCCTTCGCGCGCGAGAACGATCCCAAGCCGGATCCGATCGCCGACGCGATTAAGCGCGACCTGGCCAAGAAGCCGGAGCCGAAGCAGGCCGAGACGCCGGTGCCGCCGAAGAAGCCCGATCCGGTCAAGCCGCAGCCGAAGTTCGACGCAAGCCAGATCCAGCAGCGCCTCGCGCTTCTCGACAAGCGCGATCCACAGCGGCGCGCCGCGACCGGCGACACGCTGAGCGCCAAGCCCTCGCTCGGCGTCCCGACCGGCAACGCGGCGACGCTCACCCAGAGCGAGATCGACGCGTTGCGCGCGCGCATCCAGCAATGCTGGAGCCCGCCGGTCGGGCTCGCCGATGCGCGCGACCTTGTCGTCGTGGTGCGCATCCGCTTCAATCAGGACGGATCGTTGTCGCAGGACCCGACGCTCTCCAATCAGGGCTCGCATCCGTTGTTCCAGGTCGCCGCCGAAAGCGCATTGCGCGCCGTACGGCGCTGCGCGCCCTACAGCTTCATGCCGATTTCGAAATACGATGTCTGGAAGGACGTCGAAGTCACGTTCGATCCGCGCGACATGTTCCGCGGTTGAGATCATCCTTGCCCAACCTTCTGGAAAACTTGTCATCATGAATGATCGCGGGTTGGTTCGGTTCTATCCCGAGCTCACGCGCCGGCGCGTGCTCGCGCTCGGCGCCGCAACCTCTGCTGGCGCGCTTACCGTCATGCTGGCGGGGCCCGCGGCGGCGCAACTCAAGCTCGACATCACACAGGGCAACGTCCAGCCGGTGCCGATCGCGATCCCGGACTTCTCCGCCGGCACGCCGGCCGACACCGAGGTTGCGCGCGGCATCACCCAGGTCATCACCGGAAACCTCAAACGCTCGGGCCTNNTTCGCGCCGATCGATCCGGCCGCTTACATCGAAAAGATATCCAATATCGACGCCGTGCCGCGCTTTCCGGACTGGCGCGCAATCAACGCGCAGGCGCTCATCACGGGCCGCGTGACGCGCCAGCCCGATGGGCGGCTCAAGGTCGAATTCCGGCTGTGGGATGTGTTCGCCGGCAATCAGCTCACCGGCCAGCAATATTTCACGACGCCGGACAACTGGCGCCGCATCGGACACATCATTTCGGACTCGGTCTACGAGCGGCTCACCGGCGAGAAGGGCTATTTCGACACGCGCATCGCGTTCATCGACGAGACCGGGCCGAAGGAGCGGCGCGTCAAGCGGCTCGCCATCATGGATCAGGACAGCGCGAACGTGAAATATCTGACGCGTGGCGAGGATCTCGTGCTGACGCCGCGCTTCTCGCCGTCCACGCAGGAACTCACCTACATGTCCTACGGGCAGGCCGACCCGCGCGTGCTTCTGTTCAACATCGACAGCGGACAGCGCGAGATCGTCGGCAACTTCCCCGGCATGACCTTCTCGCCGCGTTTCTCGCCCACGGGCCAGCAGGTGATCATGAGCCTGCAGCAAGGGTCGAACTCCAACATTTTCGTCATGGATCTGCAGTCGAAGCGCACGACGCGCCTGACCGATACGGCGGCGATCGACACCGCGCCCTGCTATTCGCCGGACGGGCAGCGCATCTGCTTTGAATCCGATCGCGGCGGAAGGCCGCAGATCTACGTCATGGCGGCGACTGGCGGGGCCGCACAACGCGTCAGCTTCGGCGAAGGCTCGTATTCGACGCCGGTGTGGTCGCCGCGCGGTGATTTCATCGCCTTCACCAAGCAGGGCGGCGGACAGTTCTCGATCGGCATCATGAAGCCGGACGGCTCGGGCGAACGTCTGCTCACCTCCGGCTTCCATAACGAAGGCCCGACCTTCGCGCCGAACGGGCGCGTGCTGATGTTCTTCCGCGACATCGGCGGCGGGCCTTCGCTGTTCACGATCGACGTCACCGGCCGCAACGAGCAGAAGGTCCCGACGCCGAGCTACGCGTCCGATCCGGCCTGGTCGCCGCTGCTGTCGTGACGGCGCGGCGCGTTGTTCAGGTGCCTCGATTGTGAGACAATGCGCGCATGAACGAACGCCCGGACGCCGAGCAGATCAAGGCCCAGCTTGCGGCCGATGTTGCACGGCTTATACACCAGCATGCGCTGACTGACGCCGAAGCCGGCGAACGGCTTAGTGTCGGATCGGCTGACGCGGTTCGCCTCCGTGCCGGGGAGCGGACGCAATTCTCAATCGATCAGCTCATCGGCTTCTTGAACGCGCTCGATCAGCATGTGACTGTTGAGGTCTTGGCCGCCCCGCAGAAGACGGTGGACGAGCGTCCGATCTGGGAGCAGATCGAAGAAATCGTGGCTCAAGTGCCCCCCGAGGAATGGGAAAAGCTGCCCACCGATCTCGCCGCCAATCACGATCATTATCTGTATGGTGCCCGAAAGCGCTATTGATGCGCGTCGTATTCGCCGACACGTCCTACTGGATCGCCATCATCAATCCGCGCGACGGGTTTCGCCGGCAAGCAAAGATGAGTGCCTCTCGGCTGGGAGCTGACGACCGCATCGTCACGTCCGAGATGGTACTCGTCGAAGTTCTCAACGCGGTGGCCGACAGCGGGGACCATATTCGTGGCGCTGCCGTGAAGGTTGTTCAGCGACTAGCTTTGAACGCCAAGATCGACCTCGTCCCGCAAACGCAGGAGCTTTTTCGCGGCGCATTTGCGCTTTATCGAGAGCGCCCCGACAAATCCTGGAGCCTCACCGATTGCGCCTCCTTCGTCATCATGGACGAGCGCAAGATCACCGAGGCGCTCACCCATGACCGGCATTTTGAGCAGAATGGCTACCGCGCCCTGTTGCGGGACTGACTCCCTGCAATCGGGGAACCGTCCCCGCCCATTTCCCGCCGTCTTCACGTCTCATTAACCATTCCAATCGGTTTAGGCCGATTGGACAGCTTCAGAGTCACTGGGCAAGGGCTCATCAAGGTTGACGGAACGTTCGTTTAACGATCGCCCTGTTAGATCGTCACCATGTCCCGGTCAGGCGAAGAAGGAGGCACGGGAATGACTGATTTGATTCGTTTCATGCGCGGTATGCGGCTTGCGGCGGTGCTCGTCGCCGCACTTGCACTCGCGGCCTGCGCCAATAATCCGGCGATGGTCAATGCGGGCAACCCGGGCAATGCGGGGCCCGGCAGCCCGCAGGACTTCGTGGTCAATGTCGGCGACCGCGTGTTCTTCGAGACCGATTCCTCGGAGCTCACCCCGCAGGCGACGGCGACCCTCGACAAGCAGGCGCAGTGGCTCGGCCGCTATAACCGTTATGCCTTCACGGTCGAAGGCCACGCGGACGAGCGCGGCACGCGCGAATACAATATTGCGCTCGGCGCCCGGCGCGCCCAGACGGTTCGCGATTACCTTGCCTCGCGCGGGGTCGAGGTCAACCGCATGCGGACGATCTCCTACGGCAAGGAGCGGCCGGTCGCGGTATGCGACGACATCTCGTGCTGGTCGCAGAATCGCCGCTCGGTCACGGTCCTCAACGCAAGCTCCTGAGCCGCGCGATCCTTAAGGCTTCGCGCGGCAGGATGATCGGCGCCCTTCGGGGCGCCGATTTCGTTCAAGACTCATTGATGCGAAGCTGCCTTGTCAGACGCCCCGAAACCGTGATGCTAGAGTTCCATCGGCGTTAGCCGAGGAGGCTCGACCATGACGCTCCGACCGCGTTTCCCGCTCGCCGCGCTCTGCGCCGCATTGGGCCTCGGCCTTTCCGGCTGCGGGCAGAGCAACACCTATGTGGCGCCGCCACCGCCCAAGGTGACGGTCGCCAAGCCGGTCGAGCAGAAGGTCACGCGCTATTTCGAGGCGACCGGCAACGCCGCCGCGATCAACTCGGCCAATCTGGTCGCGCGCGTGCAGGGCTTCCTGACCGAGATCAAATACGTCGACGGCGCGCCGGTGAAGAAAGGCGCGCACCTCTTCACCATCGAGCCGGAGCCATATCAGCTCAAGCTGCAGCAGGCGCAGGCCGCCGAGCAGGCCGCCCAGGCGACCTTGACGCAGACCCAGGCCGAGTTCGAGCGCCAGCAGGATCTTGCGAGCCGGCAGGTCGCCTCCAAGGCGGCGCTCGACAACGCGCTCGCCAATCGCGATTCGGCCAAGGCGAAGCTGTTGCAGGCGCAGGCCGACACCAAGCAGGCGCAGATCAACCTCGACTACACTCAGGTCGTGGCGCCGTTCGACGGCATCGTGACCGCGCGCCAGGTTTCGATCGGCGAACTCGTCGGGTCGGGCGGCACGCAGGTGCTCGCAACCATCGTGCAGCTCGATCCGATCCATGTGAACTTCAACGCGAGCGAGCGCGACGTGCTGCACGTGCGCGACATGCTGGTCAAGCGCGGCGAGAAGGCCGCCGATCTGATCGGTTCGACGGTCGAGGTGGGCCTGCAGACCGACGCGGGCTATCCGTACAAGGGCAAGCTCGACTACATCTCGCCGACCGTGAACCAGGCTACCGGCACGCTTGCGGCGCGTGCCGAGCTGCCGAACGAACGGCGGCTGATGCTGCCGGGCTTTTTCGTGCGCGTGCGCGTGCCGCTGGAGGAGACCCCGGCGCTGCTGGTGCCGGCGGTCGCGCTCGGCTCCGACCAGGGCGGGCGCTACGTGCTCGTGGTCGACGGCGAAAACACCGTGCAACAGCGCAAGGTCGAGGTCGGCCCGACGGTCGGCGAGCTCGCCGTGATCGAGAGCGGGCTCAAGGCCGACGATCGCGTCGTGATCGCCGGCATCCTGCGCGCGATCCCGGGGCAGAAGGTCGATCCGCAGACGCAGACGGCGTCCGCCGCGCCGGGCGCTACCAAGTAGCGGGCCGCAAATGATCTCCAAATTCTTCATCGAGCGGCCGGTCCTCGCCAACGTGCTGGCGATCCTGATGATCGTGATCGGCGCGGTCGCGCTGTGGTCGCTTGCGGTCTCGCAATATCCCGACGTGACGCCGCCGACCGTGCAGGTGCAGACGCGCTATCCGGGCGCGAGCGCGCGCACCATCATCGACACCGTCGCACTGCCGATCGAGCAGCAGGTGAACGGCGTCGAGAACATGATCTACATGCAATCGACGAGCACCTCGGACGGGACCTACACGCTCATCGTCACGTTCAAGATCGGCACCGACCTCAATTTCGCGCAGGTGCTGGTGCAGAACCGCGTCTCGGCCGCGCTCTCCTCGC
Source organism: Hyphomicrobiales bacterium (assembly GCA_003140315.1). GTDB lineage: Bacteria > Pseudomonadota > Alphaproteobacteria > Rhizobiales > Xanthobacteraceae > PALSA-894. The sequence continues at coordinate 7,578 of PLJS01000268.1, read as the reverse complement.
TGCCGCCGGCGGTGCAGAACCAGGGCGTCAACGTCCAGAAACAGTCGACCGCGATCCTGCTGTTCGTGGTCCTGACGTCGCCCGAGAAGCACTTCGACAGCCTGTATCTGGCGAACTACGGCACGATCCGGCTGAAGGACGAGCTCGCGCGCCTGCCCGGCGTCGGCAACGTGCAGGTGCTCGGCACCGGCCAGTATTCGATCCGCATCTGGCTCGATCCGGAGAAGCTGAAAGCCCGCGGTCTGACCGCGCAGGACGTGACGCAGGCGCTGCAGCAGCAGAGCCAGCAGGTCGCGGCCGGACAGATCGGCGCTCCGCCGACGGAAGGCAGCCAGCCGTTCCAGTATACCGTGACGGTCGCGGGCCGCCTCGCCGACCCGGAGCAGTTCCAGGAGGTGATCGTCAAGACCGGCAATGCCGGCGAGGTCACGCGCGTGCGCGACATCGGCCGGGTCGAACTCGGCGCGCAGACCTACGGACAGATCTTCAAGGTCAACGACCGGCCGGCGGCGGGCATCGCGATCTACCAGTCGCCGGGCGCGAACGCGCTGAACGTCGAGAAGGAAGTGCGCAAGCGTATGGACGAGCTCGCGCGCGAGTTCCCCGCAGACCTCGTCTACGACATCCCGTTCAACACGACCAAGTTCGTCGATGAGGCGATCAAGGAGGTCTACAAGACCCTGATCGAGGCCGCCGTGCTGGTGCTCATCGTGATCCTGATCTTCCTGCAGGACTGGCGCGCGATGCTG
>PLJS01000268.1:0-6816 GCA_003140315.1 Hyphomicrobiales bacterium | reverse complement strand
CGATCGGCATCGTGGTCGACGACGCGATCGTCATCGTCGAAGGCGTCGCGCATCACATCGAGCGCGGCCTGACGCCGCATGACGCCTCGATCAAAGCCATGGACGAGCTGTTCGGGCCGATCATCGGCATCACGCTGGTGCTGATGTCGGTGTTCATCCCGGCGGCCTTCATGCCGGGCCTGACCGGCAAGATGTATTCGCAATTCGCGCTCGTGATCGCCGCGACCGCGCTCTTGAGCGCCATCAACGCGGCGACGCTGAAGCCCACGCAGGCCGCGCTGTGGATGCGCACGCCGGTGCCGCCGGAAAAGCGCAACATCGTCTATCGCGCCTTCAATCGCGGTTACGCGGTCGTGGAGCGCGGCTATGTCCGGCTGATCGGCCGCATGGCTTCGGCGAGCGTCGTGTCGGTCGTGATCGCGCTACTGATCATCTCGGGCGCGCTTTACGGCCTCACCCGGGTCGCTGCCGGCTTTATCCCGATCGAGGACCAGGGATACCTGCTCGTCGCCGTGCAGCTTCCCGACGGCGCCTCGCTCGAACGCACCCAAAAAGTCATGGAGCAGGTTGCCGACATCGCGAAGAAAACGCCCGGCGTCGATCAGGTCCTGACCGTTGCGGGCCTCTCGCCGCTCGACAATTCGGCCTCGCTCGCCAATGCGGGCGTTGCCTATGTGACGCTGAAACCCTGGAGTGAGCGCGGCAAGGGACAGGACCTGCTGCCGCTGTTCCTCGGCATGAATCGCGCCATGCAGGACGTGCTGGATGCGCGCGTGCTGGTCGTGCCGCCGCCGCCGATCCAGGGCATCGGCAATGCCTCCGGTTTCACCATGCAGGTGGAACTGCGCGACGGCAGCTTCGACTTCACCAAGCTGCAGACGCTCACGAACACGATGGTGCAGGCGGGGCTCAGCCAGACCGGCCTGCAGCGCCTGATGACGACCTTCCGCTCCGACGCGCCGCAGTACCGCATCGACGTCGACCGGGTGAAGGCGCAGACGCTCCACGTCAACGTCGATCAGGTGTTCTCGACCATCCAGACCTTCATGGGCTCGACGTACGTCGTGCAGTTCAACAAGTTCGGCCGCACCTTCCAGGCCTATGTCCAGGCCGACGCGAAGTTCCGCCTGCGGCCGGAGGACATCACCAACCTGTCGCTGCGCAACAGCGAGGGTCAGATCGTGCCGGTCGGCACGCTCGCCAGCATCGTGCCGACGACGGGCCCGCCGCTGATCAGCCTCTACAATCTCTATCCGACCGCCACCATCATCGGCAGCCCGGCCCAGGGCTTCTCGTCCGGCGAGGCGATCGCGTTGATGGAGCAGATCGCCTCGCGAACGCTGCCCGCAGGCACCGGCTACGAATGGAGCGCGATGTCGTATCAGGAGAAGGTCATCGGCAGCCAGATGTACCTGGTGTTCGGGATGGGATTGCTGCTCGTCTATCTGGTGCTCGCCGGGCAATATGAGAGCTGGTACGCGCCGCTCTCGATCGTGCTCTCGGTGCCGCTCGCGCTTCTTGGGCCCGCATCGATCCTGCTGGCGCTGAAGATCGACGCCAATCTTTACGTGCAGATCGGCTTGATCTTGCTGGTCGCGCTGTCGGCCAAGAACGCGATCCTGATCGTGGAGGTCGCGCGCGAGCGGCGCATCATCGAGGGGTATCCTATCATCCAGTCGGCGGTCGAGGCTGCGCGTGCGCGCTTTAGGCCCATCCTGATGACCTCGATCGCGTTCATCCTCAGCGTCGTGCCGCTGGTGCTGGCGACCGGCGCGGGCGCGAGCGCACGCAAGTCGATCGGCATCACGGTGTTCACCGGCATGATCGCCTCGACCTGCCTTGCGGTACTGTTTGTCCCGTCGCTTTTCGTCGTGATCCAGCGCTTCGAGGAATGGACCAAGTCGCGAAAAGCAAAGCCCGCGGAGACCGTGGCGGCGGAGTGACGCGGCGCATCGTGCGCCGTGTCTGGTGACAAACCGTCCGGCAACGTCACAATGGCGGGCAAAGCGGCGGACAGGCCGCGACCGGGGAAGCGCACATGGACCGCATCTGGCTCAAGAACTATCCGCCGGGCGTCCCGCATGAGATCGATGCCACGCAATATCCCTCGCTGGTCGCGCTGTTGAAGGAGAGCTTTTCGAAATTCCGCGAGCGCAAAGCCTTCATCTGCATGGACAAGGCGATCACCTATGGCGACCTCGATACGATGTCGCGCGATTTCGCCGCGTACCTGCAAGGCACCGGCCTGAAGTTCGGCGACCGCGTCGCCGTCATGATGCCGAACGTGCTGCAATATCCGGTCGCGACTGCCGGCATCCTGCGCGCCGGCATGGTGGTGGTAAACGTCAACCCGCTCTACATGCCGCCCGAGCTCGAACATCAGCTCAACGACAGCGGCGCTGAAGCGATCGTCATCCTGGAGAATTTCGCCGGCACCCTGGAGAAGGTGATCGCCAACACGCGCGTCAAGCACGTCATCGTCGCCAGCATGGGCGACATGCTGGGCTTTCCCAAGGGCGCGATCGTCAACCTGGTCGTGCGCCGCGTGAAGAAGATGGTGCCGGCCTATTCGCTTCCCGCCGCGATCCAGTTCAAGGCGGCGCTTTCGGCCGGCAAGGGCAAGCCGCTCAACGCGCGCGCAGCCGTCCCGGACGACGTGGCGTTCCTGCAATACACCGGCGGCACTACGGGCGTGTCGAAGGGCGCGACGCTCCTGCACCGGAACATTGTCGCGAACGTGCTGCAGAACGACGCCTGGCTGCAGCCCGCGATGGAGAAAGAGCCGAAGGTGGAGCAGCTCTTCGTCGTCACGGCGCTGCCGCTCTATCACATCTTCGCGCTCACCGCGTGCTTCCTGCTCGGCGTGCGCGCCGGCGGCGTATGCCTGCTGATCCCAAACCCGCGCGATATCCCGAACCTCGTGAAGGAATTGCTGAAGTACAGGGTCAACATGTTCCCGGCGGTGAACACGCTCTACAACGCGATGCTCAACCATCCGGACTTCGGCAAGATCGATTTCTCGTTGCTGAAGGCGTCGAACGGCGGCGGCATGGCGGTGCAGCGCCCGGTCGCGGAGCGCTGGCTCAAGGCGACCGGATGCCCGATCATCGAGGGCTACGGCCTCTCGGAGACCTCGCCGGTGCTGACCTGCAATCGCGGCGACAACACCGAATTCACCGGCACGATCGGAATGCCGGTGCCGTCGACGGACGTCTCGATCCGCGACGATGCCGGCAACGAGCTTGCCATCGGTCAACCGGGCGAAATCTGCGCGCGCGGGCCGCAGGTGATGGCGGGCTACTGGCACCGCCCGGAAGAGACCGCGCAGGTCATGACCACGGACGGTTTCTTCCGCACCGGCGACATCGGCGTGATGGACGAGCGCGGCATGTTCAGGATCGTCGACCGCAAGAAGGACATGGTGCTGGTGTCGGGCTTCAACGTCTATCCGAACGAGGTCGAAGACGTGATTGCGATGCATCCGGGCGTGCTCGAATGCGCCGTCATCGGGGTGCCGGACACGGCCTCGGGCGAGGCCGTGAAGGCTTATGTGGTGCGGCGCGACCCGGCGCTGACCGAGGACGAGCTCAAGCGCTTCGTCGCCAGCCAGCTCACCAATTACAAGCGGCCGAAGTCCATCGAATTCCGCGACGCGCTGCCCAAGAGCAACGTCGGCAAGATCCTGCGCCGCGAACTGCGCGACGAGGTGGTGAGGAAGCAGAAGGCGGCGTAGCTCGGCGTCATCCCGGGGCGTACCGTAGGCGCGAGCCCGGGACCCATAACCACGAAAGACGCGATGAGGCACGACGGGCGCGAATACTGCCCTGCTCGTGGTTATGGGTCCCTGGTTCGCCGTTGCGCGGCGCCCCGGAATGACCGCAAGCGCGGTCAGTTAATCTTCCGTAAACGCAACAGTCACAATTTAGACGCAGCGATTCGTATCGTGGGGCGGCCTGCGAACGGGCGGGCGACGTTGACATCATGACCCGAAGAACATCGACAGCCGTGCTGTTGGCCGCGCTTACGACCCTCGTCGCGGTCGCGCCCGCGCGCGCGCAGACGAGCGAATCCGAACTGGTGACGCGCATCAACCGGCTCGAAGCGCAGGTGCGCCAGCTCACCGGTACGATCGAGCAGCTTCAATTCCGCAACCAGCAGCTCGAACAGCAGCTCGCCGCGCGGCCATCCGCGCCGCCGGCACGAACCGCCGTCGCGATGCCGCCCGCTCCGCAGCCGCCGCCTTTGCTGCAGGCAGCGCCGCTTCAGGCGCCGCTGCCGGCGCAAGCAGGCCCGCAGCGCCGCACCGACGTGTTCGACCCGAACGACAATCCGGGCGCGCCCGGCGCGCCGCGCACGCTCGGCTCCGTGCCGCCATCGCCGCCGCCGCCCGGCACCATCATGGACGAAGAGCCGCAGGGCCGCGTGCCGCGCGGACGCGAGGCCGGTGCTCCGCTCGACCTCTCCACGCTGTCGACCCAGGCGGTGGAAGACCCTTCCCTCGCGCCGCCCGGTCCGGTCGCGGCGCGGCCGGGAGAAATCCGCACCATTCCGGGCGTGCTGCCGCCCCCGCCGCCGCGCAATCCGAGCGCGACCGGTCCGCAAATGGTGATGGCGCCGTCGCAGACGCCGAAGGACGAATACGACCTCGCCTACGGCTACATGCTGCGCAAGGACTACGCGCTCGCCGAGGACGCGTTGCGCGCGTTCCTGCGGAAGTATCCGAGCGACCACCAGGTCGCGGATGCGAATTACTGGCTGGGCGAGAGCCTGTTCCAGCGCCAGCGCTACCGCGACGCCGCGGAAGTCTTCCTCAGCGTTTCGACCAAGTTCGGATCGTCGGCCAAGGCGCCGGACGCGCTCCTGCGGCTCGCCCAGTCGCTCGCCGCGCTGAAGGAGAAGGAAACCGCCTGCGCGACCTTGGGCGAAATACCGCGCAAATATCCGCGCGCCTCGGCCAGCATCAAGAGCGCGGCCGAGCGCGAGCAGAAGCGCGTCGGCTGCTGAGCGCTCGCGACGCTATATCGACTCCGCATTTTGTGAATACTGGATCGCCTGCTTCGCGGGCGATGACGCGGGATGCTGCCGTGCGCGATGGCGAGCCGATCTCAGACGCCGAAGCTGCCGCGCTGTTCGCCGATCTCGCCGACGTGTCGGCGCTCATGCTTGGCGTTTCCGGCGGCCCGGATTCGACCGCACTAATGGTGCTGGCGGCACGCTGGCGCGCGCGCCTGAAGCATGGACCGAAGCTCATCGCCGTCACGGTCGATCATGGGCTGCGTCCGGAGGGGGCCAAGGAGGCGCTCGCGGTCAAACTCCTTGCGCGGGCGTTCGGCGTTGCGCATCGCACCCTGCGCTGGACCGGGGATAAGCCCACGACCGGCGTGCAGGAGGCGGCGCGCGCGGCGCGTTATGGAATGTTCGCAAAGGTTTCGCGAAGAACGGGTGTTCGGCATGTGCTCGTGGCGCACTCGCTCGATGATCAGGCCGAAACCGTGCTGTTCCGGGTTGCTCGGGGCAGCGGAGTGACGGGCCTGCGGGGGATGGCGCGGGTGTCGCCCCTCCCGGTGTGCGGGGCGAAGGACGTTGTCCTCGTGCGCCCATTGCTGACGGTTCCGAAATCGCGGCTGATCGCCACGCTGAAAGAAGCGGGCATTCCCTTCGCGGACGATCCGTCCAATCGCGATCCGCGCTTCACCCGGCCGCGGCTGCGTCAACTGATGCCGGGGCTCGCCGCCGAAGGGCTTGATTCACAGCGCCTTTCGACGCTTGCGCGCCGCATGGCGCGGACCGATGCGGCGCTCGAACAGGTCGCCGATGACGCGATGGCGCGGCTTGGTCCAGGCCCAATCGATGTGCCGCAATACGCAAAATTGCCGGCCGAAGTGTCGCTTCGCGTTCTCGGCCGGCTTATCGCGGCCGTCGGCCACGAGGGGCCGGTCGAGCTTGGCAAGCTCGAATCGCTGCACGAGGCGATCGCTGCAGGCGGGCGTATGCGCCGCACGCTCGCGGGCGCTCTGATTACGCTCGGGGCTGGTCGGCTTACGGTCGAACCGGCGCCGCCGCGCCGTTCTGGCGGCAAGCCGCGCGATTTTGGCGCGAAAACAGGCGGCGGGGTCCGCAAAGGCGCGTTCACCAACACCCGGTAGGATGACGCAGAATAGGCCAATTCCCTTGGCAGAAGGGCTAACGGAACCTACATTGCAACGGGTGGGGCGCGGAGACGCCGCGAAACACGCTTCGCCGTCAATGACCGGCACGCCCGCTCTGCGGCGGCCGGCCTGAAGGACTTGGGATGAACGCCAATCTACGCAATTTCGCCCTCTGGGTGATCATCGTCCTCTTGCTGCTCGCCCTGTTCACGCTGTTCCAGAACCCGGGCCAGCGCACATCCTCGTCCGACATCTCGTTCTCCCAGCTCCTTACCGAGGTCGATCAGAGCCGCGTGCGCGACGTGACGATCCAAGGCCAGGACATCCACGGCACCTATACGGACGGCCGCAGCTTCCAGACCTACGCGCCGAACGATCCGACCCTGATCCAACGCCTCTACGGCAAGGGCGTGCAGATCACGGCGCGGCCGCCGGGCGACAACGTGCCCTGGTTCGTGTCGCTGCTGGTCTCGTGGCTGCCCTTCATCGCATTGATCGGCGTGTGGATTTTCCTGTCGCGCCAGATGCAGGGTGCCGGCGGCAAGGCGCTCGGATTCGGCAAGTCGCGCGCCAAGCTTTTGACCGAGGCGCATGGCCGCGTCACCTTCGAGGACGTCGCCGGCGTCGACGAGGCCAAGCAGGACCTGCAGGAGATCGTCGAATTCCT
>PLJS01000280.1:1477-6394 GCA_003140315.1 Hyphomicrobiales bacterium | reverse complement strand
GCTACGACAAGGTACCGGCGTTCATCAACGAGTTGCAGGCGCGACAGGCCACCGCTGCGCTGGCGCTCGAATTTGCCATCCTGACGGCTGCCCGCTCCGGCGAGGTGCTTGGTGCGCGGTGGGATGAATTTGATCTTGAACGCGCGGTGTGGACGGTCCCGGCCGCGCGCATGAAGGCCGGTCGCGAGCATCGCGTTCCGTTGTCTAAGCGGGCGCTCAAGATCGTGAAAGCAATGCGCGAGGCCCGCAACGGCGATTTCGTCTTCCCCGGCCAGAAAGCCGGCAGGCCATTGTCGGTGATGGCACTCGAAATGGTGCTCCGCCGGATGAAGATCGAGGGCGCGACCGTGCACGGCTTCCGCTCCGCCTTCCGCGACTGGTCGGCCGAATGCACCAATTTCACCAATGAGGTTTGCGAGGCCGCACTTGCCCATGTGATAGAGAACAAGGCAGAAGCAGCCTACCGACGCGGCGACCTGTTCGACAAGGGGCAGAACCTGATGGAAGCGTGGGCCGTCTACTGCACGGCGCCCAAAGTCGGCAAGGTCGTGGCGTTCAGGAGATAGGCGCAACAATCGCCGAACGCTGTCGGCGTCGCAAGTCGGAATGGATTGGCATTCCCTCCGGGAATGTCCGCTTTGCCCCAAGCGCTACCAAATGGGCGCTGAGTTGAAATGACGCGTTGGGCCATCAAGCGACATCGCAAGGCGTCAACGAGCTTTGGACGCCGTATCTCAATACACCGTGATGTTCGCCACCATCTCGAAATTCCCGCTACAATTCCTCTACCGGCCGCACCACGACGGCCTTTATCGGGAGGAACACAATGCGAATACCCACAATCCCCGGCGGCGCTCTGGCGCTTGGCTGCATTCTCGCATCGCCTGCGAACGCGCAGTTGCTCAGTCACAAGGACCTGACCGCCTCGATCGCCATAGCGATCGCACAAACCGTGATCGAGACCTGCAAGACCAATGGCTACGCGGTTTCAGCGACAGTGGTGGGCCGCAACGGGGAGATCATCGTTCAAGTACGCGGTGACAATACCGGGCCGCACACCATCGAGAACAGCTTTCGCAAGGCGTACACTGCACGCACATTCCGCAGCCCGTCGGGCGCTCTGGTCGATCGTCTCAAAGCGGACCCTACATTAGGTTTGATTCATCTGACCAACGTCATTGCCAACCAAGGCGCACTTCCCATCAAGTTCGGCGAGGAGGTCATCAGCGCGGTTGGCGCATCGGGCGCGCCCGGTGGCGAGAAGGATGAGGCGTGCGTCAAGGCGGGAATCGACAAGGTCGCCGATCAGCTGAAGTAAAGGCAGTAAAGGCGAAATCCCAATCGTCGGCCGGCACGGCGCCCCGGTGTCTGCAAGCGACCCCGTGGCGCATTGCTGCTGCTCGACAAGAAGGAGCGTGACTGCAAGACTGCGCTCGCATAAAAAAACGGAGGAAACGATGGATATCGATCGTCGTCAGTTGGCGTTGCCGGCTCTTTTCATTGGGCTCCTGGGCGTCGTCCCAGCCTTCGCGGCTTCGCCGGATGAAGATGCGGTCGCGAAGAACGTCGAGGCATTCCGCGCGGCTCAGGTCGCGGCCGACGCCAAAGCACTCGACGCACTCTGCGCGGCGGAGCTCAGCTACAGCCACTCGGATGCCCGGGTCGAGGACAAGGCGACTTTCATCGCCAACGCCACCAATGGAAAATCGAAATTTTTGTCGCTCGCCTACGAGGACCCAAAAATTCGTGTCGTCGGCACCGCAGCGATCGTGCGGTTCCACTGGGTAGGCGAAAGCCAGGCTGTCGCCGATGGCAAGAAAAGCGCCACCAATCTCCACATACTGATGAACTGGCAAAAACAGAGTGCGGACTGGAAACTTCTGTCCCGCGCGTCAACCAAGCTCTGATCGCGTCCAACGGCCGGTCTGCACGCGATCACGCCAATGATCGTCCCGAGTGGACCGGCCCGCTGGCCCGGCCAAGCGGCGCCGGTCGCTGTCAGACTGCCCAAGGCAGCCTGGCGCTATCAGGTGATAGTGTGACGCAAGTCTTGTCCGCCTTCATCGCAGTTTCGGCTTCCGTCTTCGTCTTATGAACGGCGCCGACGACTGTCATTGCGCCGGTCGTGGGCTTGGTCTCGACGGTTGAGACTTCTTCGTTGCCGTATCCTGCACGAGATAAAGCGCGTCGGCAGCAAAGGCCGGCATCACGAACGGACCGAGAAGAGTGGCGGGGTGCCCGAGAACCGACCTTAGCGCTATGCGCCAGCCCGGCTCTGATCTGTCCCGTAGGGCGTTGAGCCGGCGCCCATCATTACCTGAGTTCTTATGTCGTAACACCATTTGGGCCAATATCGCCACCTTGTCGTCTCGCTCATTTCAACTTAGCCTGCAACGCGATCAGGGGGCTCGACGCCGATGAACACCTTTCGCGTCCTACGCCATGTGTGGCTTTTGTTGGTGCTTGCACCGATGCCGGCCTGGGCCGGTATGGTCCGCGTCTACATCACGAATAGCGCCGGGGACAGCATCCACGTTATCGACCCTGCGACCAACAAGGTGGTGCAACAGATCAAGGGTATCGAGGGCGCGCACGGCATCGCATTCTCCCCCGATGGTTCGAGAGTTTATGTCAGCAACGAGGTCGACTCGACGCTCGACGTTTTCGACCGCAAAACCGGCAAGCTGATCAAGAAGGTAGCGCTCAGCGGCCACCCGAACAATATCGCAGTGGCCAAGGACGGCCGCATCGTCGTTGGCATCGCTCGTGGTCCGGGCGCCCTCGATATCATCGATCCGGCAACCTTGACGCGGACGAAAAGCGTGCCCGTGAACGGCCAACTGCATAACGTCTACGTCACGCCCGATGGCAAATATGCTGTCACCGCTTCGATCCGCACCGGGGTCCTCACCGTCATCGATCTCGCGACCGACCAGCCCGCCTGGGAGGTCAAGCTCGACAAAGGCATTCGCCCGATGACGATCGAGGCCGGTCCTGATGGCGCAACCAAAAGGATCTTTGTGCAATTATCCGACTTGAACGGATTCGCAGTCGTAGATTTTGCCGCACGCAAGGAAGTGGCGCGGATTAAGCTGCCCGATGCCAGAACTGAGTTTGAGGTTGATGCCGGGCGCGCCAGTGCGCCGTCGCACGGCATCGGGGTTGCACCCGACGGAAAGACGTTGTGGGTTACCAGCATCCCCAATAATGCGGTGTACGTCTATTCGCTCGAGGATCTCGAGCTTGTTGGCGAGGTTGCGCTGCCGTCCCTCAAGCTGCCAGGGCATGGACCAATCTCAGCCGTGGCAAACTGGGTCACGTTCACGCCTGATAGCAAGACGATCTACGTCTCCAATTCGGGTCTGCGTTCGATCTCCGCGATCGATACCAAGTCGATGAAGCTGATCGCGGTGGTCCCGGTCGGCGAAGTACCCAAGCGCATCAATACGCTGATTATCTCGGACCGGCCGGGCTCCGCCGCTACTTCTTCGGAGAAGCGAGCGTCGCTCCATTGACCCAGGCGGCGAGCGTGCGCCAGGCTGGGTCGCGCTTCGACAGGAATTGCCGTCCGCCGGAGTGAAACACATCGCCGCCGACCTCGGGGGCAAGGGGATGCTGCAGCAACCGGCTTGTATCGGGATCACCCGGATTGACGAGTATCGAGACCATCTCGAAGTTGCGGAGCGATTGCTCCTCGGTCCACGAACGCGCATTGGGCGAAAGCTTTTCCAGACGGAAGGCGTTGTTACTCTCCGCGTGGCAGACGTAGCAGCGTGCGTGGTCCGGCCGCTTGCTTAAAAACACCGGCTCGACACGGCTTTTGAAAAATTCATAGTCGAGCTTTGGCGCTACTTGCGCCGTGGTATTTGACTTGGAGACTGCCAATACGGCTACGGCCAGAACCGCGATGATTATGAACGCGCGACTCGGCATTCAACTCTCCTTCGTGCTGCATTGCATATCAAGCTTAGATCGTAATCCAAATTCCACAAGGACCGCCCCGCTCAAGATCAAGGCTTAATCCAGCTCACGGCCACTTGCCCACGCGGTCAGCCGTGATGACGGCCCCGCCCGGGACGAAACCCGGCGGGGCGTTGTGTTTTCGCCACCGTCTTCACCCAAAACTCATGGTTGCTGAGTCAAATCGGATCAAGCGGACTTAGCTCCCGGTAGAGCGCCGTCCTCACCCAGGACGGAGACGGTGGGTTCGATTCCCTCAGTCGGCTCCATTGACAGCCCCGTCCAGCGGCGCAAGATCGGGTTGGTCAAATTTGAAAGGTGATCCGATGAGCAAGAAGTTGGCGTATCTCGGCGCGGTATTCTGCGCGGTCGTTTTTTTAGGCACCGCTAAGCCCGCAACCGCCGGCAACTTCGGCGCGCTCGCGACCAGCCCGGACGCCGACTACGGCTATTCCTACAATTACGACTACGCCGAAGAGGCCCGTAGCCGCGCTCTGGAGGAATGCCGGAAGCACTCGAGCGATTGCCACGTTAAGCGCACCTTCGAGAACACCTGCGTCAGCGTCGCCAAGTCGAGCAACGGGGCCATGGGCTGGGCCTGGGGTCACGGTAAGGGCGAAGACGACGACCTGGCGATGACGGAGTGCAGAAACAACAAAGGTCGCGGCTGCGAGCTTTCCGCCCGCTTCTGCACCGGCAATCCATGAGGCGTCGCGAGGACGGCGCGAAACAACTGGTGTCAACGATCCGATAACGAACGCCGCACAGTATGGCGGCGTGCCCCGCGATTCCGTGCAAGCATCCGTCGACGCGCGCGGCCCATAGCTTGGTGCAGCGGCGGAAATCGAAGCCGCCACCCGCCGTCCACGGCGATTTCGTGTTTCCGGGCCAGAAGCCCGGCAGGCTCGTTGTCGGTGAACCACTGTCCCTTCACCTATGCCGGCAAGAAACTGCGCC
>PLJS01000280.1:0-1380 GCA_003140315.1 Hyphomicrobiales bacterium | reverse complement strand
CATTTTGAGTCGGACACTTAGACGCTAACGACTACACGCGGTATTTTCTCGAAAATCCGCGCAAGGCACATAGAATCGATATTTTCGTACTTAAGGACTATTTACCACAGAAACTGAAAGTGGCCTTTCGCCCACGGACTGCCGCCGATGTAGCGTAAGCTGGCCGTCAAAGCCATTGCTAGCGGCGCGGGGTGTTTCCCTGTCCTTGCGGGTCGGTCGCGGAGACTGCGATCTCCTCCGCCATCTCCAAATACCTGCAAAACGCGTTGGCTAGCTGAATCTGGCGCGGAGTTCTGCATTCCGCCTCAAAACTCTGGGGTGACGCGATAAGGATCGACACGCATTTCGCGCGCGATGTTGCGACGTTGAGGCGGTTCAGGCTGTAGAGAAATTCCATGCCGCGAGGCGCGTCTGCATGACTCGATGTCGCTGTCGAATATATCGCGATCGGCGCTTGCTGGCCCTGAAATTTGTCAACCGTGCCCACGCGCGCCCCCGCAAGCCGTTGCTGAATCTCGAACACTTGCGCGTTGTAAGGTGTGATGATGAGAATGTCGTCGAGCGTTACGAGCCTTTCCTGGCCGTCCCGGTCGACCCATGTGGCTTTGCTCTTGATGATGTCTTTCACGGTCGCAGCGACCGCGTCCGCCTCTTCGGGCGCACAGTTCTGATTTCCGTTGTGAGCGACCGGAAGGAACCGCAGTCCGGAGCCCTTGATCGGCCCTGTTGAGTTTATGGTCTGCTTTTCAAGCCCGTCCTTAGCTCGCAGCTTTCCGTCATAGAATAGCTCGGACGTGTAGGCGCAGATGGAAGGGTGCAGCCGCCACGTTTCTTCAAGAAACAAACCCTTATCCGGCGGTACCGTATGCTTCCCAGCCAGAATATGGTGGAGTGCCGAGACCTCTGTGCCATCAGGATGGCTTCCTTGCACCGGTTGATCGAGCTGTTGCGGATCGATGTCTACGATCCGCCGTAGGTCGTCTGCCGTTTGCCAACGTAGGCGGGGCGCGACCATCCCGCCCTCGACCCGAAACACGATGCCACCCAAAAAGCTCAGCCGCTGTCGTGGGGGTACAACGCTCACACGATGGACGANNCAAGGCCGCGCGTATGACTTCAGGAAGCCGCAGGCCGAGCAACGATACGTCTCGATTTCAATAACCCTCTTTCCCGTCAGCTTGAGGCCCAACAGGATTCGCTTCTCCGGCCGCCCTTCAACCCAGGAACTGGCAAGCCGTCCGCCGTAGGTCAGGTCCAGTATGAAACCTACATCCATTCGCCCTTTGCACTCTGGGCACGTCGTGTTTGGTTCGGCCACCGTCATTCCTTTCGCGCTAACCTGAAGGACCAAATAGCCGCTGACGAACCATCGTCCTAAAA
>PLJS01000060.1 GCA_003140315.1 Hyphomicrobiales bacterium | reverse complement strand
CGGCCTGGACCCAACTGCGACATTGAGCGGGCAGAGTTGCGGTGCTGCACAACAGCATTCATCAAGACTGTGACATCCCGGCGCGGGCGCGATCCATGAAGGGTGCGCCGAAGCCGGACATCAGTACAACCGAGGCGTTCAAGCGCACCCTTCTCAATGCGACTTCGATCGGTTATGCGGAGCAGAGCGCGTCCAGTATCTACTTGAACGGGCTCTTCGTGCGCCTCGGGATCGCGGATGAGATCAAGGCCAAGATTAAGTTGTTTCCAGGAGATGCCGCCGATCACCAACATCTGCTATTATATTGCTACGCTTTCCTGGCAAGCATCTGCCAACCGCTTGCATCCTTGCAGCAGCCAGATGGGGACCGGCGATGAATCGACGTAGCGTCCTCGGTTTAACTGCGACGACGGCCATCGGACTTGTCTCGTCGCCGGCGCGCGTTTTCGCGCAGACGTCCGGTCCGGGACCCGTCATGAACGCGCTCAGCGCCTACATGAGCGCAGCCGGAACAGGCGCGCTCCCGGCGGAAGTCGCGGAGCACGCCAAGCACCATCTGCTCGATTCTCTTGCGTCGATGATATCCGGATCGGAATTGCCGCCCGGCCAGGCCGCGCAGCGTTACATCCGCGCGCACGGCGGAAAGGGAGCAGCGACGATCGCCGGTACGCTGCTCACGGCCGCGCCGGGCGATGCCGCGCTCGCCAATGGCGTGATGGCCCATGCGGACGAAACCGACGACTCACATAACGCCTCGCGCTCGCATCCGGGTTGCTCGGTCGTGCCCGCGGCGCTCGCGGTCGGCGAGGAACTTGGCATCGACGGTCCGCGTCTCCTTCGTGCCGTGACGCTTGGCTATGACATCGGCCCGCGCGTGGTCATGGCCATGGGCGGTGCCGAATTCAGCTACGAGAGCAGCTTGGCGACGCACAGTATCGCTGGAAACTTCGGCGCCACGGCCGCCGCAACCTGCGCCGCCGGCCTCGATGCACGCCAGATGCGCTGGGCACTCGACTACGCGGCGCAGCAATCCTCCGGCATCGTCGCCTGGCGGCGTGACACCGACCACATCGAGAAGGCATTCGTGTTCGCCGGCATGGCGGCGCGGAACGGCGTCACCTCGGCACTCGTCGTGCAAACGGGATGGAATGGCGTCGACGATATATTCTCCGGCGCGGACAACTTCTTCCTCGCCTACGCGCCGAAGGCGCAGCCCGAACAACTCGTAGAGAAGCTCGGCGAGCGCTACGAGATCGTGCAGACCGACATCAAGAAGTGGACTGTCGGCTCACCGATCCAAGCGCCGCTCGATGCGATTGAGGCGATCCGCAGCAAACGGCCATTCGAGGCCGATCAGGTGCAGCGTGTGACGGTGCGCGTTGCCCCTTCGGTCGCCGCGGTGGTGGACAACCGCGACATCCCAGACATCTGCCTGCAGCACATGGTCGCCGTGATGTTGCTCGACAAGACCGTGTCCTTCCATGCCGCGCACGACAAGCCTCGCATGCGGGACCCAACCGCCTTACGTCAGCGCGCGAAAGTGAACCTCGTGCGCGACGAAGAGCTCGCCAAGCTCCTGCCGGTGCGCGTAGCCGTCGTCGAGATCGAGCTGATCGATGGAACCCGCCTCTCGGAGCGCGTCTCGGCGGTGCGCGGCACGCCGCGCAATCCGATGCCGCGCGCCGAAGTGATCGACAAGGCGCGTGACCTCATCACGCCGGTCCTCGGGCGCGAAGCGTCGGAGCGCCTGATAGAGACGGTATTCGCGATCGAAGCGGTGACGGACATTCGAACATTGCGGCCGCTCCTTCAGCGCGGCTAACTTCTCCTCCAAAAGAAATCCGATTGATGCTCAGTCTTCGGTGGCACCGCGCCAGGATGGCTGCTTCTGTCCCGAAGCGTCGGTTCGCCGCGTCGCAGCAATTCTGTCGCTTTCAGAGCGAAGCGGACATGGCGGGACATGCTGCTGGGCTTGTCCCGGTCGAAAATGACCCATAGCTGATGTCCGAAGGGTGAGCGAGCCCAAGGTGTTGTCCTGCTCCTGACTGTTTCTCTCCAATGATCGGCGCCGTTTTCATCAAGGGTCAGCTTCTTGTAGATTATTAGGAATGGGCGACCCGGCGAGCTGGCGGAGCCAGCGGGGAGACGACGATAATGAGATTTCGCGCGCCTGAACTATCACGCCGCCGTGTTCTACCGGCGCTCGCCGCCGCAGCCGACTCAGGCCTTACGCAACCGGCCCTGGCCTCGCACCGGATGGCGAACGTGCAGCTGCCCGCCGCCTATCGCTTCAAACTCGGCGGTCGAATGCACCGTGGTTTCTGATGGCCCGCTCAAGCTCGGCAGGTTCAGCCCGGAGCTGTTCAGGGGCTTCACCCAGGAGCGCATCGACGAGATCCTTGTCGCCAATTTCCTCGACAAGGACAACTTCGAGGTCGAGCAGAATGCACTTGTCGTCAATACCGGCGAGAAGCTTATTCTGATCGATACCGGCATGGGATTCCGCAAGGTGTACGGGCCGCGCAGCGGCCGCTTGCTCGCAAATCTCCGCGCCGCGGGCATTAATCCGGCGTTAATCGATGTAGTGGCGTTGAGCCACGCTCACCCGGACCACGTCTGGGGTCTCGTCGGCGAAGACGGCAAGCCGAACTTTCCGAACGCGCAGATTTATATCACCCAGGCGGACCTCGAATACTGGACCGACGAAGCCAAGCTGTCGCATCCGGCGCTCGGGCCCTATATCGGGCCGATCCGCGACACGCTGCTGCCGTTGCGCGAGCGCATCGTATTCCTGAAGGGCGGCGAGGATTCTGTGTCAGGCATCCAAGCGCTCTCGACGCCCGGCCACACGGTCGGCCACTCCAGCTTTGTGATCAACTCGCAAGGGAGCTCGATCGTCTATCTCGCCGACCTCGCTCACCGGCCTCTGCTGCAGATGGAGAATCCACGCGCTGAGTTCACCCGCGACACTGACCCGAAGCAGGGAGTCTCGTCGCGTCTGCGCGTCTTCGACATGGTGGCGAGCCAGAAAATTCCGATCCTCGCTTATCACTTCCCGTGGCCCGGCATCGGCCATGTCGCAAAGCGCGGCGATGGCTATCGCTACGTCCCGGTGGAGATGCAGACGGTGCTGTAGGCGATCGGCGATCGAACGAATTCTACTCCCGCGCCGGTTGGATTCATCACGGTCAAGGATCGTACGCCGACTCCGCTCGCAAAGCGCTTTATCGAGTGCACTCGCAAAATCGCCAATTCGAATACCGGCAGCGCGTCGATGTAGCATGGCTAACGTCCGCTTCTGATGCTGTGGACGNNGACGGCTCCTCCACCGGCACGTGAGCGCCATAGATGTGGGTGCTGTTAACCGAAGCGGTTCGGTCGCCAACGGCGCGCTTCGTCGAAATCAAAGCGACTCCATCGAAGGGACAATCGTGGTTGGAAAAATGACGCGGCTACCTAGCGATCGAGCCCCGGCACCACGACGGCGGCGGCGTTGTTGCCGTTCAAGCGCACTTGTTCGACTGCATAGTCGGTGAGGCAGTACGGGGACTGGATTTCGAATTGAGATCGAGGCATGGGCTGCCCTACCTTTTACGATGGCGTGCGGCCCAGCACCGAAAGCATCGCTTGACGAAGCGCCCCTGTTGGATCGCTTGGGAGATCGTGGCTTCTCCAGGCGATGAACCGGTCGGGCCGTACCAGCAAGCAACCGCGGTCGGATACCTCGCGGATCTTGATCCATTCGCCATCGATATCATCGAAGTCCTGGCGCAATCCGATTTGAGCGGTCTTAATCGGGACGTCGAGTTCGGACGCGATCGTCACGGCTGAGTCGATCCAACTCTTCCCCGCGACACCCACAATGAGCGTAAATCGGGAATAGTCGCACGCGTCGAGCGTCGAGATCGCTCCGCTGTGCTGCCGCACCCAGGCGTGGGGGAGGTGCGATCCTGGAACGGTGTCAGGCTGGAAGTAGAGCTCCGGGTCGCGCCGATATTCAGGGAACGGCTCAGAAGACGCGACCGCTCCGCCACGATAGCGTTGACCCAGTTCAACGCCATGTGCGTTGAATTGGTAGTTCATCAGCTCGACGCCCGCCAACAGGGCTTGGCGCCGTTTCTCGCCGATTTCCGATGGCCCGAACAGCTGTTCGATGTTGTCTTTCGCGTCCTGTTCGCTCATGCTTGGCCGGAGCCCGGCCGCCTCCGACCACGGCTCGATTTCCGTGTGGCTCTTCATCGCGCGATCGATCACCTTGCGCCCAACCGGCTGACGCTCATCATTGTAGCTGTCGAGCAGGCTTTCGTCGGCCTTGCCCGAGAGAACAAGCGCGAGCTTCCAGGCTAGGTTATAGGAGTCCTGGACCGAGGTGTTGGAGCCGAGCCCATTCGCTGGTGAATGCCGGTGCGCAGCATCCCCGGCAAGGAAGACGCGACCGCGCCGATATCCTTTCGCGACAACGTGGTTGACCTGCCAGGGCGAGATCTTCTTGATCTTGAAGGGCACGCTCGGATCACCGATGGCTTCGCGGATGTAGCCCTTCAGAACTTCCTCGTCCGTCGAACCAGGAGCCCATCCGTGACGGAAGAAAAAGGGGTTCCACTCGGTCCAGGGCGTCACGCACGGCCAGATGCTCATCCAGATTTCGCTCGCCTGCGGTGTAATGAAGGCGATCGCGCCTGAGCGGTGCCGCGTATAGCGCGTCAGGTCCGCGTCGAGCCACACGCTGATCGCCTCACCGATGTTGAAGCTTCCGTCAAACTCGAAGCCCGCCTTGGTGGCGACCAGGCTGCGGCCACCATCCGCGCCGATCAGGTACTTGCAGCGGATCTCGCTCTCGCGGCCCGTGGTTCGCTCAACAATCCGGGCCGAGACTCGATCGTGATCCTGCGCGAGATCAACGAACTCGTTGTTGAAGCGAATGTCCGCGCCGTGCCGCGTTGCGGCCTCCAGAATGAGTGGCTCCAGCTTGTGTTGCGAAATGTTGCACATCGGGCTGGGGCTCGCCCTCCTGTAGTCCGCGACCCGGTCGATCCCGGCGCCCCAGGCGGACGCTCGCGACAATTCCAATCCGGCGAATGACGTTGCGAAGATCTGCGTCCCCATCAGCTCGTGCGGCATGGCGTTTTGACGCAGGCGATCCTCGGCTCCGAGGTCGCGGAGGACCTCTGCGGTTCTCTGGTTGGTGATGTGCGCGCGCGGCGAGTCGGCTGTGCCGGGATATTTCGTAATGCCGATTGCCTTGACCCCCGCGCGCGCCAACAGGGCGGAGGCGGTCAGTCCGGCGGGTCCAGCGCCAACCACCAACACGTCAGTCTCAAGGACTTCCATTGGTTCCTCCCATGGATGATGTCGGCCAGGTTCCGAGCCGAGGGCCTATTGCGGGAAGATGTGACATTAAATTTTACGATCGTCAAGTTTAAGTTTGATATTGCAATTCGCCTTCTGACATTATACTGGACGATCGTAAAAGTTTGCAAACCGAGCGCCGGCGCGTGGGGCGTTCGGCGAAGAGACCGGGAGGAATCGATGACCGATGCGGTCAAGCTCGTTGAGGAGCGCGATATCGAGGTGACGATGCGCGACGGCACGAAACTCGCCGTCGACGTCTACCGTCCCGAAGCCCCGGGAAAATATCCGGTCCTCTACGCCAGTGCGCTGCACAACAAGGACATCCAGGGCCCGGATATCGCCGACGTTCTGCCGCCGCAGCCCGCGCATGCCCCGCTATGGTTCGGTCCGATCGAGGCCGGCGACACGCGTCGCTTCATCGCGAACGGCTACGTCCACGTGATTTCGCAGCCGCGCGGCTCGGCAAAATCAGAAGGCCACTACGGCCACGAGGACACCGACCACTACGACACGATCGAGTGGATCACGCGGCAGCCCTGGTCCGACGGCAATGTCGGCATGGTCGGCATCTCAGGCTATGCGGGGGAGCAGTGGCGCGCGGCGGCGCAAGGACATCCGGCGCTGAAGGCAATCTTCCCGTACGACGCCTGCAGCGCCTATGGCGGCATGTTCGGCTTCCGCGACTTCAATCCAGGCGGCGTACTGCACACGTTCCCGTATCTACTCGACGTGTTCAGCACCGTTCACGAGTCGCGTGATCGGCCGGGCGAGCTACCGCCCGAGGACGAAGCTCTTTGGCGCAAGGCCATGAGCAATCCCGATTTCAAACAGTACGTCAATCTCTACAACATCCTGACCCAGAAGGGTCAGCGGACGTTCGTCATGTACCTGATGATGACGCATCCGTGGGAATTCGACGGTACCGTAGCGCGGGCCGAGGCAATTTTCCGGAAGATCAAAATTCCGTTCTACACGGGCTCGGGAGCTTACGCCTACACCTACAAGCTCCACTGGCTCGGCGCACAGAACTACTTCCAGAACGTCAAAGCACCGAAGAAGCTGCTGTTCACAGGGCCGGCGCATCTCGAGCGGCCCTTCCATCAGTACCATGACGAGATCATCCGCTGGTACGACCATTGGCTGAAGGGTCGCGACACCGGGATCATGGATGAGCCGCCGATTCGCTACTGGCTGATGGGAGCGAATGAGTGGCGCACCGGACAGGACTGGCCGCTGCCCGAGACGCGTTGGACGAAATACTATCTCTCCCACTGGGAAGGCTTGAGCACGGAGCCGCCGCGGCCTGCGGCCGAGACCGGCGCCTCGGCGCGCGAACCCGACGTGTTCACGCAAATGCCGGTAACCCGGACGACCAAGGTCGAGCGACTGCGTTACATGACGGATCCGCTTCCGCACGACGTGACCCTCGCCGGTCCGATCAGCCTCACGCTTTACGCGGCGATCGACAAGGCGGATACGAACTGGATCATCGTGCTCAAGGACGTCGGGCCGGACGTCTCGGTACGAACCGCGCGCGAGGGCGAGCGCGATGTGCCGCCCACGCTGCATGAGCGCGAGCTGACGCGCGGGTGGCTGAAAGCCTCCTATCGCGCACTCGACGAAAAGCGTTCCAAGCCCTGGGCGCCGTTCCACAAGCTGACGCGTGATGCGATCGAGCCGGTCGTTCCCGGCGAGATCGTCGAATATCGCATCCAGATCCTCGCGACCGCGAACCAGTTCAAGGCTGGCCACCGCATCTGTCTCGACGTCACCAGCATGGACGTTCCGACCGGAACGGGTGCGATGACCAATGTCGAATACATCCCATATCACGTTTGCAGCAGCGAGACGGTGACGCATCGCGTCTATCGCGACGCCGCGCGCCCCTCGCATCTGTTGCTGCCGATCATTCCCGATCCGGCAACGAGCCGAGCCGCATCCAACCGACAGGGACAGGAGCCGCAGCATGAGCAGCATTCGTTTTGAACGTGACGGGTCGATCGGCAACATCGTTCTCGCCAATCCGCCATTCAACCGCTTGGACAGCCGATTTGCTGCCGCGCTCCGGGAGGCGGTTCACCAGGCGAGCGTCAGCGACATTCGCGTGCTCGTGGTGAGGTCGGAGGGACCGCACTTCAGCTTCGGCGGCGAGGTGCGCGAGTGGCCGGGCAAGGACGTCAACTGGTTCAGGAAATTTGTCGCCGACATCAACGAATCATACCGGGCGATCGAGGCGCTCCGCATTCCGACCGTAGCGGTCGTCCAGGGTATCGCGCTCGGCGGCGGCTTCGAGCTGGCGCTCGCCTGCGATTTTATCGTCACCACGCCAGACGCGACCTTCCGCTGCGTCGAGGTTACGACGGCCATGCTTCCGATCGCCGGTGCGCTGCAGCGGCTCGCGGAACGTATCGGGCGCGCCCGCGCCTCGCGCTTCGCCATGCTGGGAGAGCCGATCTCGGGAGCCACCGCCCTGGAGCTCGGCATCGCGACGCATGCCGCACCCGCGGAAAAGCTCGCCGAGACGGCGAACGCGCTCGCCAAAGAGCTCGCGAACGGTCCGACGCGGTCGTACGCGGCGACTCGGACATTGCTCAAGGCGTGGTCGAGTGGCGGCGTCGGTGCCGCCGACCTCGTGATGCTCGACATCGCGATGGAGCTCTACGACGGGCGGGACGCGCAGCGCGGCTTTGCGAACACGGCGAAAGCGTTCGATGCCGACATCGAACCGCCACCAATGGTCTTCGAAGGGAAATAACCGGCCACTCTCAGCGGGCAGCTCCCATGGCGCTTGGCAGTTATGTTCATGGAAATAGCGGTGCACCCTTGATCGGCGCAACGATCGGCGATTTTCTGAAAGCCGTCGCGGCAAGCCATAGTGCGCAAGAAGCGCTGATCGTGTCGGAACAGGACGTTCGCTGGACCTACGCCGAGTTGCTGAGACGATCAGACGCCTTCGCGGCAGGTCTTCTTTCGCTCGGCCTCAGGCCGAGCGATCGCGTGGGCATCTGGGCACCCAACTGTGCGGAGTGGACGGTCGCACAGTTCGCCACCGCGCGGGCCGGTCTCATTCTGGTGACCATCAACCCGGCTTATCGAACCAGCGAGCTCGAACACGCGCTGAAGGCCGTCGAGTGCCGAGCGCTAATTGCGGCCACGCGCTTCCGCAGCACCGATTACATCGCAATGCTGCGCGAACTCACGCCTGAGCTTAACGCCGGCGCGGAAGAACTCGTATCCGTCAGGTTACCAGCCTTGCGGCGCGTCATCACGCTTGGGGATAGCGTTCACGCCGGCTGCATTCCGTTCGCAGCCGTTGCGGCGCGCGCCACACAGGCCGACCGAGCGGCGCTCGAGAAGGCCGCAGCCGATATCCAGATGGATGACCCAGTCAATATCCAGTTCACGAGCGGCACCACCGGACTGCCGAAGGGCGCGACCCTTTCGCACCATAACCTGCTCAATAACGGCTTCTTCGTCGGCGAGGCGGCCGGCATCAAAGCGGGCTCCCGGGTCTGCATTCCCGTACCCCTCTATCATTGCTTCGGAATGGTGATGGGAAACCTCGGTTGCCTCACCCATATGGCGACGATGGTGTATCCGTCGGAATCATTTAATCCATCATCGACGCTTCGGGCGATCGAGCAGTTTCGCTGCGACGTCCTCTATGGTGTTCCCACGATGTTCATCGCGATCCTCAACCAGGAGGATTTCGCAAACTACGATCTCTCCTCGCTGCGGCGCGGGATCATGGCCGGCGCACCTTGCCCGATCGAGGTGATGAAGGAAGTCGCTTCGAAAATGAACATGGGTGAGATCACGATCGCCTACGGGATGACCGAGACGAGCCCGGTGAGCTTTCAGAGCAGCCGCGACGATCCGCTGGAGCTGCGCGTCTCGACGGTCGGGCGGATCCAACCGCACCTGGAGGTCAAGATTGTCGACGCACTGGGCAAGGTGATCCCGCGCGGCGAACCGGGCGAGCTCTGTACGCGCGGCTACTCGGTCATGCTCGGATATTGGAACGACGAGAAGCGAACACGCGACGCCATCGATGCCGCCGGCTGGATGCACACAGGAGACCTCGCGACGATCGACGACGATGGCTATTGCCGCATCGTCGGTCGCATCAAGGACATGGTGATCCGGGGTGGCGAAAACGTCTATCCGCGCGAGATCGAGGAATTCCTCTACACCCATCCCGAGATTCAGGACGTCCAGGTCATCGGCGTTCCGGACCCGAAATACGGAGAGGAGATCTGCGCGTGGGTCGTTCCGAAGCGAGGAGTTGACCTCGATGCCGAGGGGGTCCGTGCATTCTGCAAGGAGCGCATCGCACACTATAAGGTACCGCGCTACGTCCGGATGGTCGAAGGATTCCCCACGACCGTCACCGGCAAGGTGCAGAAGTTTGCGATGCGTGAGGTGATGATCGAAGAGCTCAATCGAGACAAACCATCGGGATAGCCATGGAAGCGTTCGACTATAGCCCACTCGCGGGACGCGTCGTCTTCGGCTCCGGTACGATTGCCCGCCTTGCCGACGAAGTGACGGCGCTTGGCTGCAGTCAAGCCTTCGTGCTGTCCGACCCGCACCATGCGGCAGGCGCCGCGTTGCGCGCGCGGGACGTGTTGGGTAACCGGGCGGTCGGCCTGTCGACGCAAGCTGCCATGCACACGCCGGTCGAGGTCACGGAAAAAGTCTTGCGCGAGGTCGAGCACACGCAGGCCGATTGCCTGGTGTCGCTCGGTGGCGGTTCGACGACCGGCCTCGGCAAGGCGCTGGCACTCCGTACCGACCTTCCGCAGGTGGTGATTCCCACGACCTACGCCGGGTCCGAAGCGACACCAATTCTTGGTCAGACCGAACATGGCCGCAAAACGACTATTCGCACCACGAAGGTCCTGCCGGAGACGATCATATACGATGTCGAGCTCACGCTCGGCCTCCCGGCGCTCCTTTCCGTCGTCTCAGGCCTGAACGCGATCGCGCACGCGGTCGAGGCTCTCTACGCGAAGGACGCAAATCCCGTGACGTCGATGCTGGCCGAGCGTGGAATCGCCGCCATCGCGCATGCATTGCCGAAAATCGTCCGCGATGGCCGGGACGTTTCCGCGCGATCGGATGCGCTGTTCGGCGCCTGGGCCTGCGGCAACTGTCTCGGCACCGTCGGAATGTCGTTGCATCACAAGCTGTGCCACGTGCTGGGCGGCAGTTTCGACCTTCCGCATGCCGAGACGCACGCGGTGATCCTGCCTCACGCCGCGGCATACAACGCGAAAGCAGCTGCCGACGCCCTCAACAGAGTCGCGCGCGTGCTGGGCGCCGAGAGCGCCGCGGGGGGATTATTCGATCTCGCCAGCGAACTCGGTGCGCCTATGTCGCTGCGCGATCTCGGGTTCGATGAATCAAAGTTGGACGAAGCCGCGCGTATCGCGGTGGCGGCGCCTTACTGGAATCCGCGGCCGATCGAGGAAGCAGCGATACGCGCGCTGCTCGATGACGCCTTCCACGGCCGACGGCCGTAGAACTAGAGAAGCCATTCCCGATGCACAACGCCAAACCGAGCGGCGACATCGTCTTCCCCGAACTCACCGAGGATGTCGTCGGACGTATTGCCGCCACGGCGGACGCGCGCGTGGGCAAGGTGATGGAGACGCTGATCCGGCACCTGCATGCGTTCGTCCGCGAGGCGTCTCTCAGTCATGAGGAGTGGAGAAACGCAATCGAGTTTCTCACTCGCACCGGCAAGATGTGTTCGGAGAGCCGCCAGGAGTTCATCCTGCTCTCCGATATTCTCGGGGTCTCGATGCTGGTCGACGCCGTGAGCAACTCTGCCGGAACGGGACTGACCGATTCGACGGTGCTCGGCCCGTTTTACTCCGGGCGGCAACGGGAGCTCGAGGACGGCGACACGATCCTGCTGCGCGAGGAGGACGGACCGCCTCTTATTGTCGAAGGCACAGTCGCGTCCCGGAATGGGGCCCCGATACGCAACGCCTTGGTGGAAGTCTGGCAGACGGCACCGAACCAACTTTACGACGTGCAAGACGACGCGCAGCCGGAGGGACATCTCCGCGCCAGCTTCCGAACCGACGAGCGCGGAAATTTCAGCTTCAAGTCGGGTTTGCCCGTCAGCTACCCCATTCCCGACGACGGGCCTGCAGGACAACTGCTCCAGATGATGGGGCGGCATCCGTTCAGGCCCGCACACGTTCATTTCATGATCAGTGCCAGCGGTCACCGAACGCTGGTCACGCATCTCTTTCTATGCGGTGATGCCTACCTTGAGAGCGACGCCGTCTTCGGGGTCAAGCCGTCGCTGATCGTCACCCCGGAGGAGCGCGATGGCTCGCAGCGGATTGTCTACCACTTCGGTCTTGAGCCTCTTGACTAGAGCATGTTCTTAACGGGCCCAGAGGAGCGTGCTACGGGGGATTCATGAAGAGAAATGCATCAGCTCTCCAGGATGCCGCGGTTCCGCGTCCTAGCGCCCGCGGCCGGCCGCAAAAACGGGCTGAGCAGCAACGCGCTGTCAATACGCGGCGCGCCATCCTGAACGCAGCGGTGGCAGAGTTCGCCGAAAAGGGTTTCGACGCAGCCAGTATCCGCGTCATCGCCGATCGAACCGGGCTCCAGCATCCGCTCATCACATACCACTTCCGCAACAAGGACATTCTTTGGCGTGCTGCTGCCGAATACGCTTTCGGGCAGATCCGTGAGGAGTGGGACAAGCTTGACGAGACACATGCCGGAATGTCGTCGCTTGACCGATTGCGCGCGGAGTATCGGACGCTGTTTAAGTACACCGTCGCCTTCCCGGAATTCCATCGTTTCATGCGCCAGGAGTGCACTACGAACAATCCACGGCTGAAATGGGTTGCAAAGACGGTTGTCATGCCGTTGATCGAGCGCCTCCTTCCCCAGATCGTGGCGCTCCAGAAGGAGGGAGTACTCCCGCAAATAGAGCCGATCCTCTTCCACTATATGATGGTCAGCCTGACGGCCATGCTCTCGGCGTTCGGGCCTGAGATGCGTGTCACCAGCAAGCTTGCGGCCGACGATCGCGGCGTCGTGACGAGTTATTGGCGCGCCGTCGAGCAAATGGTTTTCGGCAAGTCTCCGTCCGAATCCGAGATCGATGCTCTCACGCTGCGACGAAGCGGGTAGCCCGGTCCTCCGCACATGGAAGATCGACGGACATGGTGCGCGACTTTAATGATCTCCAGTTCTTCGCTGCCGTTGTCCTCCATCGCGGGCTCTCTGCCTAAATCGCGCCTCAGCCGGCGGGTCGCACTGCTGGAAGAGCGACTCGGCGTAAGGCTGCTCGATCGCACGACCCGCGGCATCGGCTTGACCGAGGTCGGCCAGCAAGTCTTCGAACACTCGCGCGCCGCCGTGATGGAAGCGGAAGCTGCTGAGGAGGCCGCAGCCCGTATGCAGTCCGAGCCGCGCGGGCTCGTCCGAATGAGCAGCCCGCTCGGACTTCAGAGCGCGATCGCTGCCGCGCTGCCGGTCTTCCTTGCCGCCCATCGCGACTACGGGTGCAACGGCCTGTATCATCGAACCGCGGTGATCGAGTCAGCGTGATGGAGTCAGCGGTGCCGCGCCGCGAGCCGTGGAAAGAGCCGCAGCGCGTTTCCACCTAGCACCGCCTTGCACTCGGCTTCATCGAGCGCCGCCGTTTGCCTGAGATCGCCGACGCCGGCGATGGCGAGGTCGCGGCGAATATAGGGATGATCCGTTCCGAACAGGACCTGATCGAGCCCGACGGTCGCGCGCAGCATATCGAGCACCGGATCGCGCCACGCCAACGCCGTGTCCCAGTGGAGACGGCGGAAAGTCTCGGCGGCCGTGCCCCGCATGTCCCCTCCCGGGATCACCTTCATCTCATCGACGATGCGAAAGCGGCCGGCCAGATACGGGATCGTGCCGCCAGCATGCGCGAAGAAGTATTTGACATTGGGGGTGCGAGCGAAGCGGTTGCTGTAGTGCATTTGCGCGACGGCGCGGGTCGTGTCGGCGGTAAAGTCGATGAGCGAGTCGGGCAGGCCAAGCTTGTGGGCCGTGGGATCCGGCGACATCGTCGGGTGGACGAAGACGACCGCGCGGCGGCGCTCCAGCTCCTCGAACAACGGCGCGAACCGCTCGTCTCCGAGATAGATGCCGCGTGCATTTGTGAACACCAACACGCCGTCGAGCTTGAGTTCGTCGAGGGCGTAGCGAAGCTCCTCTAGGGCGCCGTCCACATCCGGAAGCGGGAGGCAGGCGAAGGCGCCGAGCCGGCTGGGGTACGCCTGGACCAGCCCGGCGGCGAATTCGTTTACACGTCGCGCGAGCGACCGGGCGCGGCGGTCGTCCCCCATGTGGACGCCGGGGGTCGAGATCGACGTAATGGCTACGTCGATACCGGCCTCGTCCAGGAAGGCCAGCATCATTTCCTTGGACCAGGGTGGTGGCGCAATGCCGCCGACCGGATTGTCGCTTTCATTGGTTTCGCGCCAGAAGAAGTCTGGCAAGATGTGATGGTGAACGTCGACCGTGAGTGTCGTCGCGCGAGCTCCGTCCGGCTTTGAGGCGGCGACAGCCTTATCGCCGAACAAGTGCAACGCCGCGGCCGCCGCGGCAGCGCGGAACGCATGACCGAGGAACTGGCGACGCGGAGGCTCTGATCTTGAAAGTCGCGCCGCCAGGGCATCGCGCGCCGCTGGCAGGCAAGGAAGTTCGGATCGGTCGAAGACCTCGGACATTGAACCCTCCCTGAACGCCACCGCCTTCGAAAGGATCGGCTCGCGCTTTTTTGAACTTTACAATCGTAAGATATAATCGGTTGCGGCGGATGGCAATACTAAACTTGACGATCGTACAATTTACTTCCAATTTCTCCTCCAACGCCCTCTCGGGCTCGGACCCGACGCGCAGCGTCCGTTTTCACCGAAGACTTCGTGAAGATTGCGGATCCCCTATCATGTTTGCTCCCGCTTTCG
>PLJS01000001.1 GCA_003140315.1 Hyphomicrobiales bacterium | reverse complement strand
TAAGGGTGTGCGTGTTGCACCCCAGCCGGGCCACCGCCCCCGATCCGCACCACCAAGACGCCTCCGGAGGCGCCCCTCGTGGATCGCGGCGCGCGCATTATCCGGCCGGTTTTCGGAGCGGGGATAAATTATTTTCGGCGGGGATAAGTGCCGCTTGCTTCCCCTCTCCCACAAGCGGGAGAAGGTGCCGAGCGTAGCGAGTGCTTTGATCAATGCAGAACCCTCTCCCGGCTTCGCGGACTGGCGTCCGCTCAACCACCCTCTCCCGCAAGCGGGAGAGGGGAAAGGAAGGAAGCGTCCTTCGCGATCGTGTTGCGGAGTTAGAGTGTCTTGATCTCCACCTTGCGGAATTTCACCACGCCCTTGTCGTTCGCAACTCCGGCGGCGTTCTTGTTGCCGAGCCCGTGCTGGAGTGCGATCCGGCCGCTTTTGAGCTTGCCGTCCTTCGCGCCGTTCACGGTCTTCTGTCCGTTCAGCACGACCGTGAAGGTGTCGCCCTTGGCGGTGATCTCGTAGGTGCTCCATTTCCCGACCGTGACCGGCATCGGGTCGACCTTGGCGACGTTGACGATCGCGCCGGTCGCGTAATCCTTCTCGGGGCGCTGGTCCCAGATGTTCACCTCGTAGGCGTTCTTGCCGTCCACCGCTTTCGGGTCGGTGCAGCGGATGAAGACGCCGCTGTTGGCGTCGTCGCCGACCCAGAACTCGGCGCGCAGCTCGAAGTCCGTATAGGTGTTCTTGGTGACGAGAAAGCCGTTACCCTTGTCGGCGACGGCGGCGCCGTCCTCGATGCGCCAATTGGCGTCGCCGATCAGGTCGAAATTGTCGAGCTTCTTGCCGTCGAACAGCGTGGTCCAGCCGGCGTTCGATTGGGCCGAGGCTTGTCGCGAAGACGCGGCGGCGGCGAATCCGAGTGACAGCAATCCAAGCTTAATCGCGTTGCGGCGATTCATGGCGATCTCCTCCCATGGAGCGAATTTGTTTTATCGTTGGGGGCGAGCACGGACCGCTCAGCGATCGCTCCGGCGGCCCCCTCTTCGCCGGAACGCCGAAGGCTAGCAAACCGCGCGGTCGGCTGTCAGCCGCCTAAGTTGTAGGCGGCGCCGCCTGCGCCTCCGGCGGCTTCTTGGCGAACAGCAGCCGCTGATACAGGCGTCCGATCCCGACCAGCACCAGGCCGAGCCCGATGAAGGAGAGGGCGCGCCACACGCCGGTCAGGCCCGCCATGTCGACCAGGAACACCTTGCCGATGGTGAGCATCACCACGGCGGCCGAGCACAGCCGCACCGGCTGCGAGCGCAGGAAGATGCCGACGACCAGTAGCACCACGCCGAAGGCGAGCCAGACGACGGAGTACGTGTAGTCCTCCGCATTCGAAACGCTGCCGAGCGCCAGGTTGTCCGGGCTGAAGAACAGACGGACCTCAAGCGAGAGGTACATCAGCGAAAGCACGACTGCCGTGATCGCCGCGATCGTGCGGTACCATTGCGGGCGCGTTTCGCGCGTCAGGAGGCCGAGCGCCGCCGCGAGGATCGCCGGCAAGCCGTAGCCGAGCAAGATCAGGTTGAAGACGTAACCGCCAACATCGTGGCCGACCAGGAACGGGTTCTGGTCGAGCATCAGCCCAAGCACGACGATCGCAAGCGTGCCCGCCGCGACGATCAGCGCGCCGACGTTGTGGACGATCGAGTTGGTGCGCTCGCGCAGGCGTTCAAGCCCAATTGCGAGCGCCAGTCCGACGCAGGCGTCGAGCGCGTATTCGGCAAGCGCGTGCGACGGGATCACGTCGCTGACGCGGACTGAGTGGCGGATCTCCAGGGCCGCGGTGAGCACCGTGAACAGGACCGCGGCGGAATCGGTCATGCGCGCCGGCACGTCGTCGGCGCGCCGGCGCAGCAGCCATCCGGCGAGCCAGAACGCCAGCGCCGGCACGCCATAGCCATAGAGGATCCAGTTGAAAACGGGCGTCGTGCCGACATCGGCGACGATGCTCGGCCTGTAGCCGATGCGCGCGATCACCAGCGCGACCAGCACGCCGCAGAGCCAGCGCAGCCACGGCAGCGGCCGTTTCTGCGCGACATAGGCCGTGCCCGGCACCATGAGGGCGAGCGCGACGGTGAGCCAGCCTTTTTCGAGCGCAAACGTCAATGCGAGCGCGAGCGCCGCGATCGAGCCGGTCGCAAAGATCGCAGCCGCCGACGGCAGGCCGGGCCGCGGCTCGCGCTTGGTGATGAGTTCGGTCGCGACCGCGAACAGCGCGGCGATGAGAAGCGCGAGGCCCGCGAACGGGATCGAGCGCTCGAAGCCGTAGATGCGATAATAGAGCGCCACGAGAATGGCCAGCGGCACGATCACGGCGGTCGCGGCCCAGATGATCGGCGGGGCAGGCCGCGTCGAGCGACCTTGCGCCAGGAAGCCGGACACGGCGAACAGCGCCGCGAAACCGAAACCCAGCGCCATGTGCATGCCATAGAGCGCGCGCCCCGCATCGGGGATGGCGCCCGCGGTCGGGCCGGCCGGCGCCGTGAGCGTGGTCCAGTCGATGTCGACCGCCCAATGCGCGATCACGAGCGTCGCAAGTGCACCCGCGACCGGAACGGCGGCGGTCGCGGCTTCAGTTCGCCAGGCGATTGCCACGGTCGCGACAGTCATCAGCGTGAAGGCGGTGAGCGCGACGGCGTCATGCTGGCGCGCCAGCACCAGCATCGCGGCGGCGAACAGATAGGCGCCGAGCGCGCCGGAGGAGACGCCGTCGATGCGGCCCTCCTCGGCGTCCGGCCCATGGAAGAGCCCGGAGACGAGCAGCGCCGCGACCAGGATGAAGCCGACCACCGCGTGGAACACATGCGGCCCAAGCGAGTCGACGCGCGTGTCGGCGATGCCGGGGAACATCCAGAGCGTGCCGAACACGACCGCCGTGATCGCGAGCCAACGCCACAGCCGTACTCGCGCCAGCACGAACGACGCGCCGGTGACGACCGCGAGATAGATCGCGAGCGCCCAGTAGTTCGGCAGATCGGTCGCGACAAGGAGCGGGGCCACGAATGCGCCGACCTGTCCCAGCGCGGCGAGCGCCGGTCCATGCAGCAATGCCGCGCCGAGCGTCGCCAGCGCCACGATGCCGAGCAGCACGAATGCGGCCGCGGGGCCGATGAATCCGTAGAGCGCATACGCCGCATAGATCACCGCATAGGCGACGGTCGTGCCGGCGGCCGTGAGGATGCTCGGGATGTGGGCGTTCGCGGCGCCGGCGAAGCCGGCGCGGACGTCGTGGCGCCGCGTCCATTCGCCGGCCGCGATCAACGCGGCGGCAAGGAGCGCGCCGAGCATGATGCGCACGCCCGGGCCGATTAGCCCGGCCTCGATCGAAAACTGCACCAGGAAAATGCCGCCGAGCGCGAGCGCGATGCCGCCGATCCAGACGACCCAGCTTGCGCCGAAGCGTTCTTCAAAGCCCGGGGAGGGCGCTGCCGGTGCCGTCGCGGGAGACGGAGCCGCCGGAGGCTCTTGCGCTGCGACGAGAGTCTCTTCGATCGGCGCTGCGGGTTGTGCCGGCGCGGGCGTTGGCGCCGCGGGCTCGAACGTGTCTGGCGCCGGCGTAGCCTGCGGTGCGGCTTCGGCCGCTGCCGGCGGAATACGGTGGGCGAGCCGCTGCTCGAGCGTGGTTGCGCGCAGTTCGAGGTTGATTACGCGCCTGCGCGCGCTGCGCACCAACAGCAGCGCCATCAGCGCGACCAGAAGCGCCACGTATTCCATGAATTCCCCCCATCGGGCCGGGTTGGCGCCGCGCAAACGCCATCACGCCGGCAGTTGCCAGCGCATGTGTTCGTCGCCGCCACGGCGTATTTGGTTCAAGCTCATCCGCGGCCGCCGAAGCGCAATCCCGGCGCCGGCCGCTCGGAGAGCACCTCGCGGCGAAAACGATAGCGCGCCGCCGGCCGCCCGCCGGTCGCCGTGGAGGTCTCGCCGGTCGGTTCGACCAGCGCGGTACTCTCCACCAGCCGGCGGAAGTTCTGCTTGTGCAGCAGGCGGCCCGAAATCGCCTCGACCGTGTGCTGCAGCTCGGTGAGCGTGAACTCGGCGGGCATCAGCTCGAACACCACGGGACGGTATTTCAGCTTCGCGCGCAGCCGCGCGATTGCGGTCGCGAGAATCCGGCGATGGTCGAAGCGCATCGGCTCGCCCAGCGTCGGGAGCGCCTTGCGTGCGAGCGCGGCTGGACGCCCGTCGCGCTGCGCTTCCTCGATCAGGCCCGCCTCGTAGAGCATCTCGTAGCGGTCGAGCACCTTCTCCTCGTCCCAGGGTGAACCGCCGACGCCGAAGCACAGCCGCAGCCGCTC
This sequence comes from Hyphomicrobiales bacterium, assembly GCA_003140315.1. Taxonomy (GTDB): domain Bacteria; phylum Pseudomonadota; class Alphaproteobacteria; order Rhizobiales; family Xanthobacteraceae; genus PALSA-894. The sequence goes on along the minus strand of PLJS01000001.1, from coordinate 515 downwards.
GCGCCAGCCAAGCGCGCGACCGAGCTCGCCATGCGGATGCCCGGTCCATTCGTTCAGCAGCGGGATGATGGCCTCGTTGAGGATCGCGGGGCGCTTCTCGCGCCAGTCCTCCCACGGAAAGAAGCGGTACCACGGCTCGAACGCGGCGCCAACCGTCTTCACCGCGGCGGCGTTCTCGGCCATGCGCGTAAGCGCCAAATATCCGACCGAGACCATATGCGGCGCGGTGTCGGCCGGCCCGGCATGGCGGCCGCGATCGCCGAACGTATAGAGCTGCTCGACATAGCCNNACGATCGCGGCGGTGAGCCCGATCTCGATCGGCGTGAGCGGCGTCTCGGCCATCGCGGCGTCAGTCGAGCTTGAGGTGGAACGGTTCGGCGTGATGGGCGGGATCGCCGCGCCCGATCGCCTCGATCGCCTGCACCATGCGGCCATTGCGCTTCAGGATATGGTCGGCGAGCCGCACGATGCGGAGGTTGGGGAACGCGGTCGGCGAGGCGAGGCGCAGCGCGCG
>PLJS01000162.1 GCA_003140315.1 Hyphomicrobiales bacterium | reverse complement strand
TGCAAAGTTCCATCGCGGCGCTGGATAGGATCGCCAAACCCAGCCCGGCCCATTCCTCGATGCGCTCGGCCCGGGTCCACTGTCGGAAGTTGTTGTTGGCAGCGATCAGGCAGCGACGAATCGTCTGCTTGGCCAAGGTCAATCCCGCCGGACTGAAATGGTAGCCGAGGAAATCGAAGCCGAGTTCGATCCTGCCGATGAACGCCTTGTCCGGGTGCTTTTCCAGCTTGAGCGTCCCCAACATCTGGTTGACCACCTTGACCGCGCCGCGCAACTGCCAGCGGGTCGGCGCGAGGATGAGAATGTCATCCATGAAGCGAACGTAGAACAGTCGCAGCTTGGCAGCCGCCGCATCGAGCGCGCGCAGCATCAATGATCGCGTCATGACGCCGAGCGAACTGGGCAACATGCTGTAACATGAGACACCCGACGCCGAAGCGTCGGGTGAGTGCGGCCTAGGATCTGTCGGTTTGTCGGCACAGTGCCTCCAATCGGAAAGGGTATGTAGTCGGGGTGATTTTGTAGCGGTTCGACGCGCATTGATGCGAGCGACGCAATCACATCGCATTCAAGCTGCCGCGCGCAAGCCTTCCGAAACGCCCTATCGGTGGGAGGGAGCGTGTAATCTTGCCCCGAAAACCGCAGGCGGCATGCGCATTCGGTGAACCCCGCAAGCAGATGATTTGCTGAAATCGACGACGAGTAGCCGAGGTCTTTAAAATGCGAAGGTCGATATCGCTTAGAGTAGGAATTGTCGTGCTTCTCTTGACGGCGCGGGAATCAATCGCGCAGGACAAGTTCCCTGGGCGCTTGCAGGGTTTCTGGGGGGACAGCAAGGAAACCTGTAACGTCTTACGAACAAAGGGACCGGCTTATCTTCGTAAGGATCAGTTGTGGTTGAAGATCTCCCCAACGGACGTTCTGGGTTCTACGTTGGGGCGGTTTCTACGGGAGACGCCTGCCCGAATGGTGAATCGCGATCCCGCAGCGTTCTCCTTCGAGATCCAGACCTTAGATGAGCGACGGGACACAGTAGATCTAACGCTATCGATTGACGGGCATCTGTATGAGACCATCGTTGGGTTTCGCGCATCGCAGATTTATCAGCGGTGTAATTGAGCGGTGACGCTGTAGACGGCTGCGAGGGCGCGGCCACGCTCGCTTCCTACGCCTCCTTTAGACAAGCGTACTCGTCTTATTGACCCAGTGCGTAAATCGCTATCGCGGAATAAAGTGGCATCTCGGCTGAAGGTAACCTGACCGCTAGAACTGTCAAATCAGGCGCGTCTGTATCGCCAGAAAGAAAGGCAATCCCGCTCACGGGTAACCCTGATTCCGGCACGCTTAATGTACCGAGGCCTTTAACATTGGATGCAGTTCTAAATGCGAGGGCAGACGAGGAGAGATAGTACAGTGTATCGTTTGGCCACGGTGAAAAGACGAACTGAGATTCACCACCCGGCTGCTCGCTACGAAGTTCCGCCTCGACTCGGTCAACAAAGTCTCTCACGAAAGCAAAAACGCGTGCGCTAACTTCGGCAACTTCGAACCTTCCAGACGTTCCCCCAGGCATAACTTTGCGGACAACTATTGGGCCTTTATACGTGTTAATTGACTCAAGACTTGTTCCCGGCGGGGCGATGTAGAACGTACTATCCATGGAGCCGCCCGTCTCAAAGCATTGCCAGCCTCTTGGCCCGAGTAGACCGCTTCCCCACGGCGACTGGTAATAAGCTATGGTGCGACCAAGTCCGGGCGGAAGACTGACGCGAATAGTAATAGGTAGCCGAGGCGGAGCCTCAGGACCAGCTTGACCATCAGCGGGGCAAGGGACTGCCGGAATCTCGGTCCGGACTAAATGACCGACTGCTATTCCGGGAACAGTCAGCACGAACCGCTCTATGAGTTCGTTCTTAACCTTATGAATCGGCGCAGCGAAAGATACCGTCAACGCTGCTCCGAGGCACATGACGGCAGTTGCCAGTCTCGTCAACATTCCGCTCATTTCAAAAAACTCCGTCATGAAAGTTCGGTTGCTTTGACCTATGTCAAGTTGCCCCAATTCCAAGCTCTCCGACGGTGTGAGGAACTGCAGCAATGAGTGCTAGCGAGCCGGGTAGCAGTGTCATGCCCACCATACTATGAATACTTCCGAACCCCATCGGAGTTGCATTTTTAATATGTTCGATATTTTCTCTGCAAGCTTGTCTTTTCCCTTCACCTCACCACAGCCATATTCGATACACCACGACAAGCTTGCAACTTCTTCAAGAACTTAAAAACGGAAAGATCAGGACCAATCCATCGGACTCCGATAAAGAACTTATCCCACCTTCCTGTTGGAGGAAAGTTAGGGCGGCAATTTAGAATTGCCATTGAGCCACACTAAACCGCACTCTTGGACAATCGAGATATACCATTTGAAGACCTCTGCGAAATCTAGCATCCCTCCTCGACGAGGCCGTCGTTATGTGCAAGCCGCACTGTTCCAGAGACAGAAATGCGAATAAATCTTACAGAATAGGTTGCCTGATCACATTCGATGCTAGCGGTAAAATTATCAACATTCATGGCAGCAGTTCCTGACGCCACATTGATTGTCTTGTCTACCAATCGGCGTATGGTTTTTTCTGTCAATACGGCCTTGACAAACTCAAAGGCATTTTGGAAAAAAATATCTTGCATTGGATATCCTTCCCCATGAGGCAAATGAAATCGTAATCCACGATCTGGTTTGAAACTAGTTTCCCAAGCTGGATCGCATATGTTGCATTGTGTAAAACGACATGCTCCTCGTTCGCAATCCTTGGAAGGTGGTCGAGGTGGTCCCAGATAACGAATTTTGTAGGTTCCATGAGCAACAAAATGCCCGTCGAATATCACCGTTGTCGATCCTTCTTCTTCGTCTTTTTGTTTCTGCAATTTAACTGGGCTATTCGACGGCACGAGATAAACCGAACCCCCTTTGGAAACGATACGCTCTGCATTTGCAGCAAACCCAGCGGTGGTGGATACTAACATCAGCCCCATTATCACGAACTTGATCATCTGACCTCCATATCACCATGTGCTAGCCCCAAATTTGCATTTCGGTGTGCAGCTTCGTTCTTGGCGGCGGCCATGATATGGCTTAGCCGACGATCAAAAGTAGTGTCCTCAACCAACTCGCTTGGGATGGACTCAACCGGGATTCTCCAGATGACTCCCGAACTGGCGTGAATCCTCGCGTTTTTCCGGTCGTTTTGCAAGACAGAAGCGAGGTTCGGACGACTGCTGTAATCAAGATCGTCGCTGGCCAGCAGAAGACCAAATTCCGTGGGATTGATCGCGTCGGCTGGGTCTTCGACTTCGCCGCCGCGGCCTACGATCTTGTGCGATTATGGGCCGACCGCGGTCGGGGGGGCGCTTGTCCCGATGATACGGGCTAGTTGCAGGTCAAGTAGGCTTCGAACACCCATCCGCGTTTGCCGACTTCGAGCGGAGCGATATAGGCCCATTGCCTCCCGCTCGAGTCGGACGTTATTTCCAAGATCTGAACTGGAGTCCCATTGTAAAGTGCTCCAAGAATTGGTCCGTTCGGCCGTGCGCGCACGTTCAACGGTGTGCCGGTCGGGTCATTCACAAGGCAAGTTTGGGCCCGTGCCTCCGTCGCCATAATCACAAGACAGCAGAGGAGAAAGAGGCGCTTCATAAGAACTCTCCGTCGTAGCTGGGGCGTTACTCGAGACGATTTGGAAACTTTCGCTGATCGGGCGACATACCAAGGGCTTGATCTCCCAGTCGTGAGATAAATCAAAGTTCAAGTGAAATTGTCCGGGACTCCAACAGCGCAACTGCTTCGTCCGCATCGGAGGCCTCCAGCGCGACGAAGCCTGCATCCTCGACCAGTTCGACGGTAAGCATCCGCTGGAGCGGGTCATCCTCCACGATCATAACGAGCGGGGCTTTGGCGGAGGTTTGTGACATCGTGTCAATCAGTTGAGAAAATAGCTCGCGTCGGCGGAAGGAGAGCCCTTTTCCGCCTAGTCGGTCCATCCACCGGCCATCCGGAGGCAATGTGCCTTCAAAGTCGGCTCAAGATCTTCCTTCGCCAGTTGCATGAGGTCGGATGCAAGACGCAGGCACTCAAGCTGACGCTTTCGCTCGTACTCGGGATCAGGCATGGCGCACCTCCGCGAAGCAGGGCTGAGCCATCGCACACCTAACCGGTGCACCAGTGCACAGTACCGAGGCGACCGCTCGCGTCCGCGAACACGAGCTACACGCCGTCCAATGTTTCGCGGCGATTGCGCGAACTGGAGAACGAGGGCGTGCTGGAGGTGCAGTATCGGAAGAGCCACGCTTGGTATCGCGCCAAGCCGACGATGGACGAGTGGTTCGATAGATTGCCGGTGCAGGAAGCCGCGCACTAAGATGGTCTCTCTGTGCGCACCGGCTTGTCGGCCCGCACGGCCTCTAAGCTGTCGGCTAGCTGATCGTATTCGGTCGCAAGCTTAAGCCATCGCAAGGTATCCGCTGGCTGGGCCTTTTCAGCTTGGACGCGAAGTCGGTCGGCTTCGGCGCGATAGAAGGCTGCGGTCGGCATCGCACTCATCAAACTGGTGATTCCAGTTATGGAATGCGTGGCGCAGCTATCCGTTCCAACGACCAACCAGGGCGCCCCGGCGCGCGCAACTTTCGGGGCGGCACGCGCCGGGACTTCCTTGAACCGTCATCCGATCTGGCGGTTCTGGCGCGAATGCGCGGCAGGGATGACCCTACCTGCCCGCGAACCGGCCAGCTCACATGACAGTAATAGTACTAACGGGTTCTCCGATCCCTTGATGAAACTAGGCCACGCTTTTCAGCTCGCTTGTTGAAAGACCCGAAGCAAAAGTTCTATGGGTCCGCGGCGAGGGTGTAACCTTGAGGCACCATGGGAATCCGCGTTAGAACCCGTTTCGTTCCGGTGCCTAGGAGGTGCCTAAGCCGGTAACCAATACCGCGTAAGTCTTTGAAATTGCGGGTGTAGCTCAATGGTAGAGCAACAGCCTTCCAAGCTGATGACGAGGGTTCGATTCCCTTCACCCGCTCCAATATACTTTCCGCCTCCGCCAAGAGGCTCCTGATCGTCGCAACGATCTTGGAGGGTTCGTAGCCGAACTCCACATCGCGCGCCAGGGCAGACAGATTCCGTGCGGTGCGAGGCTGGAATTGTCGAACAGGACTTGCAAGGCATTGAGCATGGCTCCTCACATGCGGTCGGTCGACGTTTGCGCCCGATCCTGGCGCCATCATTGTGAAATTATGTCGTTGGATTCTAGCTCGATTCTTGCCGCAAGTGGGCAACATAGCGGGTTGGTAAATCTGTGGTTTCGTGTCGCGGGCGAACGCCGAACCCGGCGTCGCGCCGCTTCGCGCAACTTGCCGCCGCCTTGGACGAATGGGACCGCCAAATCCGCATCGGAAGTAGCTCAACGCGGCGACGGCAGGTGACGCCGCGCGTTTTCCCGGCTATAGACCCGCCCCGCTAGGAGTGTAGCTCAACTGGCTAGAGCACCGGTCTCCAAAACCG
>PLJS01000328.1:225-3295 GCA_003140315.1 Hyphomicrobiales bacterium | reverse complement strand
GGCACCTGTGGTCCTGTAGCCCCTGACGCTTGTTGAAGGGTGACACCTGCGCCTGATTCCGGCCGCCGCCGCAACCGCCACGATCGACTACGTCGTGACCGACAGCGCGGGCAGTCCGGCGACCTCCACGCGAACTGTGATCGTCCAATAATTACTTGATCAGAAAATCGTCCTTCTTCAGCTTCGTCCCCTTCATCTCCTCGCGCATCCAGATCGGTTTCATCCCGCGCCCGGCCCATTTGAGGGACTTGTTTTTCTTGCTCTGATACTTCGGCTTGGCCTTGGCACGAACACCCTTCCGTTTCTTCTTCACAGAACCGTTTGCGATCTTACCGTTGCCAATTCTTTCGCCGTCGCCAAGCGCGGCGAGCTGCGCCTCCAATTCCTTTCGCTTTGCCGAAAGTAATGCATCGATCTCGCCACGCAGCGCGAGTAGAGCACCCACATCCATCGTCTTGATTTGTTTGCCAGCCATAATGGCCTCCTGGTTCAAATGAATCCGTCGGACCTTATAGACTCGTTTAAATTCGATTTCAAACCACCGCAACCGCCCCGATCGACTATGTCGCCACCGATCAATCCGGCGTCTCCGCGACCTCAACCCGCACCATGCTTATCGAAGCCAACCCCTCACTGTCCCCGATAACAACGCTAGCAGCACGGCGACGAGCACCGGGCAATAGGCAGCGCCCCGCCAAAAGCTGCTTCTCAAAATAGCGCGTAGGAGTCCCGTTCAGGGGCTCTTTTGCGCCGATAGGGCCTTCACAATCATCCGCTTTGGCCTCCAGGTGCGGCGGCCGCGCTTATTTCAGTTTGCCCTTTAGGATTACGTCCTTGTAGGCTTGCACCACCACTCTGCGCAAATCTTTGGGTGGTGCAATTATCCGTGCCATAATCACAGCAACAGTCTCTACAGGCAGGGTGCAGCGCTTTGAGCCTTGGTCGCAGACAAGCTGTCCGTGAAAAAAAGTCCAGAAACTCATTCTGTTCTTGCTCTTCAAGTTGGCCGCATTTCTGTTTCAAATAGCTGTCCATCGCATCTGCAGACATACGCGAGCCGCCAACATCCCGCATCTGCTGACCGAGGCATGCTCCCAGCACTGTTCCCGTGCGCTGATAGGCTTCTTCGCCGGAGGCGACAATCGTTGACCCACAGAGCGCCGCGACCACGACCAAAAGAGAACGCATCGGTTCCTCCGGAAATCGCGGGGACTGAAGAATTCGGAGCGAGTATATTCCGTCGCCCGATAGGAGAACAGCGGCGATGACTCCTTATATCTACGGGCGACCCTGTTCGGTATATCTACGGGCGACCCTGTTCGGTGGTCGTGCCCGGTGGCAGCCAGTCCAGGACGCGGTCGGTCACCCTCGCCGATACCATGTCGGGCGAGATGTGTTCGCGCCCATGCGCATGGTGCACTTCAACTGTCCCAGCAACAAATCTGGCCCTCGACGACAGTGGCAGCCACGTCCACCGCCGCCACTTCGACTGTGCGGTGACGTTGGCTACCAAGACCCGAAGCCCCGCCCAACCGCGGCACGTGCGCCATCCCCGCTGACCAAACACCAATGCGCCGCTCAACGGCAGGCTCCCGCCCCACCCCGGCATTGCAAATCCGCGTCCCGCCTATCCCCTCTCGTCGCTTGCAAATCCGCGTCCTCGGAGCAAAGGCGGCTTCTTGCAAATCCGATTCCTTGATGCACAATGTCATTGCATATCCGCGACGCCGGTAGCCGCCCTCACCGCGAGGGCAGACTCAAGAGCCGCCGGGCATCCCCGGTGGCTCTTTCTCTTTTGTCCGCTAAACCCCGACTCCGGAAATATTGTTGCGACACAGCAATCGACGCGATGGGCCACTTCCGGATTTATGCACCGCCGCAAAGGGCATCGAGCGCGGCTATTGTCCGAGCCGCTTCAATTCAGCCTTAGCCCAATCAAATTCGGGGTCCGTCTTGGCGCATGGCTCCGCAGCCGCCGTTTTTAGACGTTCGAGCGCAGCAGCTCGATCACCCCGCATGAGAAACCACGCGCCGGCGTAAAACTGCGCCTCGCAACGATCGCCGGCCTTAGTCGCTGCCGCTACGGTCGCCTCGGCCGTGCGTTGCCCAAGGAACAGCGATACCATTGGATAGGGCCAGTCCGGCTGCTTGAGCTTTGTCGCGTTGGTCTCCAGCTCTGTGGCGGCCGTCTGGTTTCCCGAGCGCACGCGCGCTAGGTAGAGCCAGAGCACAGCATAGGCATCCGTCCGGCTGTCTTGGACGACGCGGGCAAAGTCCGTCGCAGCCGTCCCATAATTCGCCATGTAGAAATTCACTCGGCCCCGATTGTTGAAGGCTTGCGCATATTTCGGATCGAGCCGGATCGCCTCGTTGTAGTCCGCCATGGCGCGGTCGAGATCGCCCTTGTCACCGTATGCGACGCCCCGAGTGTTGAAGGCGATCGCATATTTCGGATCGAGCCGGATCGCCTCGCTGCTGTCGGCGATAGCGCGGTCGAGGTCGCCCTTAGCGCGGTATGCGATGCCCCGATTGTTGAAAGCGAACGCATATTTCGGATCGAGCCGGATCGCTTCGTTATAGTCCGCCATGGCGCGGTCGAGGTCGCCCTTGGCGCGGTACGCGACGCCCCGGTTGCTGTAGGCAGCCGCGCGGTTAAGCGTCGTTTCCCGCCTGGACTGGATCAACGTCGAGCAGCTCCGAATCTGCTGATCCCAATCTACGTCAGACTTTCCCGTGCAACTCTGCCACTGCGGTGCAAGCTGCGCGTCAGCGGGCGTCAGCAGCATGACACCGGCAAAGATTGCGGCCCAAAAAAGCCAAAAGCGCATGTTTCCCCCCGTTTCGGCAACGGCGTGAGCTTACCATTGCTAGATTGAGGGGTGAAGGCTGGTCCGCCCACCTACGTCACGACATGACAATTGAACAAATTCAATCGGTCATCGCGAAGGTTGCAGAGCCATTGAACCGCGCACTTGCTGCAGTGCATGAGTCTCTTGCTGGCCCGTCACGTCATTTCGCGGCGACGCAGCAATTCGGTCGCTTACGGGGCAAAGCGGACTCTCGCGTCGCA
>PLJS01000328.1:0-136 GCA_003140315.1 Hyphomicrobiales bacterium | reverse complement strand
GTCTCGCCCTCGGCGGTGAATGCCCCGAAGTCGTGCTCCTCGTGGGGATCGTTGGCGTGAGTAAAATCATCGAAAACAGAGATCGTTTTTACGATCCGTTCGACGGCGCCTTGCCCCAAGGCCGCGACACCTGGTG
>PLJS01000165.1 GCA_003140315.1 Hyphomicrobiales bacterium | reverse complement strand
GAGATCCAGATCGCGCATCTGAAAAACCTGAAGTGGGACAACATCAAGCCGCAGGTCGACGAGATCACGTTCCCCGACAACCACCGCATCATCCTGCTGTCGGAAGGCCGGCTAGTGAACCTCGGCAATGCGATGGGCCATCCGAGCTTCGTGATGTCGGCGTCGTTCACCAACCAGACGCTGGCGCAGATCGAGCTGTTCGCCAACAACAAGGACGGCAAGTACAAAAAGGAAGTCTACGTGCTGCCGAAGACGCTGGACGAGAAGGTCGCGCGACTGCACCTCGCCAAGATCGGCGTGAAGCTGACCGAGCTGCGCAAGGACCAGGCCGACTATATCGGCGTGCCGCAGCAGGGCCCGTTCAAGGCGGATCATTATCGGTATTGAGATCGGCCCGCGGCACCCGCGCCTGCGAAGCGGCGTTCACGCGGCCTTTCCGGCCAGATGATCGGCCATGCGCGCCGCAAGGGCGATGATCGTCAATGTCGGGTTGGCGTAACCGGTGGTCGGGAAGACCGAACTGCCGGCGATGAACAGGTTGTCGACGCGGTGGACTTTGCAGTTCATGTCGACATAGCCCTGCTCGGGGTCGGTCGACATCGGCGTCGCCCCTATGTGGTGGTCGCCGGGCCAATTAATAACGAGGCCCGAGCGCGCGACCTTGCCGGCATAACCGAGCGCGACCAGCGTGGAGGTCAGCAACGTGGCCGCGCGCGTCGGCGTCTCGACGGTATCGGCCGCGACCGTGTGCCATTCGAGGTGTGCCAGCGGGTCGCCGAAATATCTGTCCTTCTCGGCGCTGAGCGTCACGCGGCTCTCCGCGTTCGGCGTCTGCTCCCAGTTCAGATTGATGGTGCCGGGATTTGAGTTCAGCCCGATCGTGGCGCGGAAATTGCGCATCGGGTGGTCCGGCGGAAGGCCACGCAGCGTCTTGTCCGACGGAGCCAGCGCGGCGAACAGCTTCGGCTGCCGGTCCCGCGGGCCGATCGGCACGGTCGTTTGTCCCGAGTAAAGCCTTCTGACGCCGTCGGGAGGTCGGTTGGGGCCGAGCGTGAATGTTGCGAACGACGTATTGAGGGGATGGATCTGGAAGCCGCGCCCGAGCTTGCCATAGGGATTCGCGAAACCTCCAGGAGCCGAATGGAGCAGCAGGCGTGACGACTCGGTGCCGCCGGTCGCCACGACGTAGTGCTTGGCCTTGATGGTGAAATCGCGTCTACGTTTCTTGTCCTCGATCGTCGACCCGAACAAATAATCGACTGTGTGGCCGCCGCTCTCGCCCACGACAAGGCGCACGTTGGCGTTACGCAAGACGAGGCATTGCTCAGCGGGCGCGGCTTGCAGCGCCGGGCCCCACGCGCTCTGGAAGTCCAGGAACTTGCCGTTGTCGTTCCCGCTGATGACCAGGAACACGGAATTGCGCATCGCGCCGCCGCTCGCCCTCTTGACGTCGAGGAATTCGACACCCGGCACGTTCTCGCGCCAGAACGCCTCGTCGTCGTAACGCTCGACGTCGATGTCGGGCATCGAGCAGTAGTACATCGCCTCGTTGTAGTAGCGCGGAAACAATGCATCGCGCGGGATCGGCCAGGTGACGAAGGGCGAGATGTCGGCGCGATGGAAATCGATGGCATCCAGCGGCCGTATCCAGCCACCCCAGCAATTGGTCGTGCCGCCATAGGCACGCACGCGCGAGGTCAGCAGAAAAGTCGAATCGATGGCCGTCAGCTCGGCGCTCTCGACCCCGGCATTGAGCCACTGCGCTACCGTATCTTCGTGGCGATGGGTACGCCCGAGGCTGAGCTCCGGTGGATAGATGCCATAGGCCTGCAAGATGCGCAGGTGCCCTTCGATCATGCGTCCGGGCGTATCTACGCTGGAGCTTTCCAACAGCAGGATGCGCTTGCCTGTCTTCATGCCGAGCAGCTTGTGCGCCAGCACGATTCCCGCCGCCCCAGCCCCGATGATGCAGATGTCCGCGTGATGCTCGTGGCCTTGCGGGAAATTCTGCGCGTAATCGAGCATATGCATCTCACTCTTTTTCAGTATTCGTACGTTGTTACTTGCATAAGGCGTGATCAACAACGACACGCCGGCCGCGATCGAGCGGGCGGCGAGCGGTGGAATCGCGAAAGGCGCATTCTGCGATGTCCATGAAGCGCGCCATGATTGTCTGCGCCGTCACGCGCGGCTAGGCTTCGACGCCTGCGCGGGATCGGATCGGGGTTATTGATGCCACGATGGTTGCGGACCGCGGCGATCGCGGCGGCTGCTGTGATCGTCGTGCTGGAGCTCGTCCTCCTGGCGCTCGCGCTCGGCGCGCCCACGCTCGTCACGGCCGCCCGCTTCTCTACGCTCCGCGCCGACTACACCGCGCTGCGCTCATTCCTTGGCCGCATGCCCAAAGGCGCCGACCTGCATGTGCATCTGTCGGGCGCGGTCTATGTCGAGGACCTGATCGGGTGGGCGAACGCCAAGGGCTTGTGCGTCCGGCCCGCGGACTTCACCATCCTTGCTCCTCCCTGCGACGAGAAGGCGCCGCCGATCGCGCAGGCGCTCGATCCCAAACGGCAGGAGCTCTACGACGACATCGTCAATGCGCTGTCGATGCGCTTCTTCACGCCGTCGGCCGCAACGCCATCGCGCCACGACCAGTTCTTCGCGACCTTCGGCCGGGTCTCGGCCGTGACGTGGCAGATCGTGCCGGAGATGACCGCGGAGCGGCTGCGCCACTATGCCGCCGACGCCGTGCAGCACACCGAGTTGATGCTGACGCTCATCCATCCGGACTATCGCGCCAAGGCCATCAAGGCGATCGAGAACGAGCGCAACTTTGCGGCGCGACTCGCGATCCTGAAGGCGAACGACCTCGACGGCGCGGTGAATGATGCACGGCAAATGATCGACGGCTGGTCGACCGCGATCGACGCTGACCTCGGCTGCGATGCCGCGCGCGAGAAGCCCGGCTGCGATGTCAGCTATCGCTATATCGCGCAGGTGAACCGCAATGCCGACGAGGTCGACGTGTTCGTGCAGACCGCGTTCGCGGCCGCGCTGATCCGGGTCGATCCGCGCGTCGTCGGGCTCAATTTCGTGGGGCCGGAGGATTTTCGCGTCGCGCGCGAGGATTACAGCAGGCATATGGCGATGATCGGTCTTCTCGCGCGCGACGTGCCGGTCGCGCTGCACGCCGGCGAGCTCTGGCTCGGCCTCGTGCCGCCGCGTGACCTCACCTTCCATATCCGCGAAGCCGTGGAGGTCGCGGGCGCGCGCCGCATCGGGCACGGCGTCACGCTTGCATTCGAGGGAAGCGACACGCTGCTCAAGGAAATGCGTGAGCGTGAGATCGCGATCGAGGTCGCTCTCACCAGCAATGATGTGATCCTCGGCGTGCGCGGCAAGGAGCATCCCCTACCGGCCTATTGGGCCGCCGGCGTGCCGGTGGTGCTGGCGACCGACGACGCCGGCGTCTCGCGCATCGATCTGACCAACGAATATGTCCGCGCCGCGCGCGACTACCGGTTCGGTTATCGCGACCTCAAGGCGATCGCGCGCAATTCGCTGACCTATTCGTTCCTGTCCGCACCGGAAAAGCAGGCCGCGCTGGCGCGTTTCGACCGTTCGTCGGATGAGTTCGAGCGCACGGTCGTAGCCGAGCGCTCGGTTCTCGCGAATATGGCGGCGCTGATCGCCGGCCTGTTCGCCCGCTAAGCGTCAGGGCTGCGGCGGCACAATGACGATCACGTAGCGCACCGGCGCATCGGCGACGCCGAGATAGCTGCGGGAAATCTCCACCACGGAGCGCCGGGCGGCCGGGACGCGTGCAGCGCGCGCATTGAGCATCTGCATGCAGAACGGGTCGGCCTCGGCGCAGACCAGCGCGATGCCCTCGCGCGTGACACGCGCCTCATCGGCCCAGGGCGTGACCTGCGGCCCCATGATGTCGAGCGTGGACGGCTGGCTCGCCAGGTAGAACACGACGCCGTTGACGAGATTGGTCTGGCTGCCGACGAGACGCAGTGGCTTGTCGGTTGCCGCGCGCCACGCCTTCTCGATCGCAGCCGCGACAAGACGGTAGTGCGCCGCGTTGTTGGGCACGCCCTCGCGGTGGATCACGATCGCGATCACCGGCGCCGCGAGCGTCATCGCGACCGGAAACGCCAGCGCAAGCGCGAGCAGGAGCACCGCGGCGCGGCGCGGCAGCGTGACGAGCGGCGAGGACAACAGCACGACCGGCAGCAGCGTCATCGCGCCCATGGCCCAGAGCGAGACGATCCCGGCTTTCAGCGCGAGGGCGGCGAGCGTGGGAAGAAGGATCGGTGCTGTGAATGCGATGAGGACGAGGCGGCGGTCCGGCGCCGCCGGCCAAAGCGTGTCGGCGAGTGCCGCCACGCCCGGGCGCGCCGCCAGAGCCATCAGGATCACCGGGGCCGCGATGTAGCCGGCGACGCCGAGCAGGTAGCCGAACGCGGAGGCCGTCGCGTCGGCGAGCGTTCCGGCATGGGATTCAACCGCGTAGGTGAAGGGCGCGAAGTCGCTGGCGACGATCCACGCGAGATGGGGCGCGAGCGTGAGCGCACCGACGAGAATCGTCACCCACGGTGCGGGTGAGCGGAAATAGGCGGCGCGGCGCGGATCGCAGAGCGCCGCGATGCCAAGCCCTGCGAGCAGGAAGATCGACCAGTATTTGCCGAGCATCGCGGCGGCGGCGCCGAGCCCCGCGAGCGCGGCCCAGCCCGTCCTGCGTGTCTCGAACGAACGCAGGAACCACCACGTCGCCGCGGCCCAGAGCGGGATCAGCACCGTGTTGGCGTTGAATTTCAGGGCGTGGAAATTGAAGAACGGAACGAGCGTCAGCAGCGCGAGGCCGGCGACGCGCTTTTCTCCGTCGAGATAGCGCGCCGATACGCGCCACGCGATCCACAGCGCGAGCGTCGCCAGCACCATGGCAAACAGATAGTAGGCCCAGTCCGCGAGCGGGAAGACGGTGAACCACGCGCGCACCAGCCAGGCGCCGAACGGCGGATGCTTCGGCGTGCCGATGCCGACCTCGCGCGACCACGCCACCATCTCGCCCATGTCGAAATGGATGTCCTGGCTGCCCTTGGCGATCGCGCCGTAGAGCGACCACACCGCGAGATAAAACAGCAGGAACAGCGCCATCGCGCGCTCGCGCCGCGCCGGATCGATCA
>PLJS01000156.1:4058-5058 GCA_003140315.1 Hyphomicrobiales bacterium | reverse complement strand
GTCTGGTCGATCGCGCCGGGTGCACGACGGAACAACCGCGCCATCTCGTGCGGAGATTTCAGGTGCCGCTCTGCATTGGCTTCGAGCAGCCGGCCGGCCTTGTCGATCGTGACGTGCTCTCGGATGCAGGTCATCACGTCCTGCAGCGACCGGCGCTCGGCCACGTGATAAAGCACGTCGTTCACCGCGATGAGTGGGACAAATGTTTTCTCGGCGATCGCCGTGAGCCGCGCGAGACGGCGATTGTCGTCGCTACGATAGAGGAGGCCAGCCGCGAGCCAGACCAGCTGCCGCGATGTCGTCTTCAGGCGCGCCAGAAGCGCGCCAAGCGCATCTGCTTTGATCCGAGGGGGCGGCAGAACGATGAGATTAAGTCCAGCATTGTGTTCGAGCAGGTCATCGAGAAAAAGAATGCACTCGCCTTTCTCCGCGCGGCTCTTGCCGACGGTGAGCAGGCNNAGCAGGCGCGTGAGGCGGCCCCAGGCGGTGCGATTCTGCGGGTAGGCGAGAATGTCGGGGGTCGTGTCGGAGAATACCAGACGTGCGCCGACGGCGAGCTTTATTTCGGGTTCGTGAGTGTCGTTCTTCTTATTCAATCGCCTGATTTCTTTATTCAGTGCTTCGGCGGCACCATAGGCACGAACGACCCCCGCAACGCTGTTGCGATCTGCGATGCCGATGCCGGCGAGACCAAGCAGTTTTGCCTGCCGCACGAACTCCTCGGCATGCGAGGCGCCGCGCAGGAANNAAATTGGTGGTGACGGCAAGCTCCGCATAGGCGGCCGCCGGAGCGTCGGACTCGATTCTTGTGCCGTCGGCTGCTGGCGGAAACGCAACGACATTGTTCATGCGAACACGCCATGCAGGAACCAGCGGATTCTTTCTCCGCTGTGGAACAGCCCTTCCCGGTAGAGCCAGACACGAATGCCGTCCGTGCTCTCCACGCGAAAATAGTCGCGCGTCAGCGCGCGATTGTTGTCGTCGCGCCACCATTCCATGG
>PLJS01000156.1:0-4002 GCA_003140315.1 Hyphomicrobiales bacterium | reverse complement strand
CTCCCCCGCTTGCGGGGGAGGGCAGGGTGGGGGGACATGCGAGCCGGGCGCCGGCGCAGCGCCAAACTCCGACCCCCACCCCGACCGCCTTCGCTGCGTTGCGGCGGTCGACCCTCCCCGCAAGGGGGAGGGTAAAGATGCCGCCATCGCCATCACCGCGAACTCCGGGATATGCGTGTCCTGCGGCACGAGGCGTGTCACGCGGCGCGGCCCGAAACGCGCGCCGAGCCGATCGATGAGATGCGCGAGCTCGGCGGCGTGGTCCGCCGCCGCAAGTCCGGTCTGCGCGGGTTCGCAACGCTCGGTGGCGAGCGCCGCAAGGCGCACCATGTCGAAACCGAAGCCGGGATCGAACTCGTCGCCGATGACATCGAGCCGGTCGGCGAACAGGCGGCGGATACGGCCGGCCTCGCGCAGCGGCTCGGCGGTGCCGACCTCGATGCGGAACACCTTGCCGTCGGCGCGGAACAGCGCGGCCTGGAGCAGGCGTGCGCCTTCGCCGCGTCGCTCCAGCGCGGCGCCGAGACTGCGCGCGAGCTTCTCGATCGTGCCGAGCACGTCGCATTCGAGTGCGATCGGATCGGCGAAGCGCTGCTCGGCGAGGGCGGAGGGTAGCGGCAGGCGCGGCGTGATCGGCTCGTCGTCGTGGCCGAGCGCCTGATCGATGCGGCGCACGAAGGCTTCGCCGAAGCGCGCCGCGAGCGGAGCGCGCGGACGGTCGAGCACGTCGGCGATGCGCTTGAGCCCGACCTCGGCCAGCGCCTCGATCACATCGGATGTGAGACGTAGGGCGGCGAGTGGGAGAGAAGAAATGGCATCTTTTTCCTCTCCAGCAGCGACAATTGACGACGCGCCATAGTGCGCCACGCCCCAGGCGCAGCCGACCGTGCCGGCAACCGCGAACCGCGCCTGATAACCCTGCGCGTTGAGGCGTCCCACGAGATCGCCGCAGAGCGACGCCTCGCCGCCGAACAGGTGCGCGCAGCCGCTCACATCGAGCGTCAAGCCGTCGGGTGGATCGAGGCCGACCAACGGCGTGTAACGGTCGCACCAGTCCGCGACCGCTTCGAGCAGGCGGCGGTCCTCGTTGTCATCGACCTCCGTAACCGCGATGCGCGGATAGCGTGCGCGCGCATCGGCGAGCGGCATGCCAGCCTTCAGGCCAAGCGCCGCCGCCGCGTCGTTGACGGCGGAAAGCCGCAACGCGCCCTTGACCGGCGCCGTGACGATAAGCGCTTCAGCCGGCGCGGATGAGCGCTTCGCGATCCGATCCGTCGCGAGGCGCCGCAGCCACACCGAGAGATAGCGCCGAGAAGGCGTGCTCATGGTGATCCCAAACGACTGTCCATTGGCCGCAGGGGCCAAGCCGGTTGCGTACGAGAGAGAGCGTGAAGGCCGTGCGGCCGAGGCCGCCGAATTCGTCCGGCGTGCTGCGCGCGGCCGCGATCCACCAGCGCGTGCGGGCCGCGCTCGGCGTGTCGCCCGGCTTGCCGCGCAGCATCAGGCCGAGCGTGCCGCCGTCACGCGCGGCGAGTGAGAGCCGTCGCGTGGCCGTGAGATCGGGTTCGTCCTGCAGTTCCGCGATCACGGCCGACAGCGCGCGGCACTTGAGCGCCTCCTCCATGGCGAACAGCGCGTCCACCGGACGCGCGACGCGCACGACGATGAGACGGTCCGTGCCGGGCCCGAACTGATCGAGACCCAGACCATAGGGCGCGCCCGCTTCGAGGCAGGCGAAATCGGTCGCGATAAAGAGCGTCTGCTTTTCTCGCTCGCGCGCGAGTGCGGCAAGCGCGAGGGCAAAACCGGACGCGGCTCCAAAATGCAGCGGCTGTGCGGCACAGAGCTCATGCAGCGCCGCGCCCGGCAGGCCCCCGCCGAGCGCCCTATCGGCCGCGCCAATGCCGAGCGCGAGGCGGCGAGGCGCCTCGGAGACGATTTCGGTTGCTTCGCCCTCCGCAATCACGCGCCGAAGGCGAGACAGGTCTTGCTCCGTCCGGACAGGGAGCATGATGGATACCATTGTTCATGATTTGTTCTATTCTTCGCGCTGCGCCTCAAAGAGTCAAGCGAGACGCTAAATCGGTAGTGTCTCACTGAGACACTACCGCTAAATCTCATTGATTTAATAGACTTTTGAAGGAATTAGGCGGTCCTTACCGCCGTCACCTCGACCTCCATCTTGAACTCAGGCCGGGTAAAGCCCGAGACGATGACCAGCGTGGAGGCAAACGCGTTTCCCGACACATAGCGGCCGCGCACCGCGCCGTAGATCGGGAAATAGGCACGATCGGTGACGTAGCCGGTGAAGCGCACGACATCGGCGAACTTCAGCCCGGCCTCGGCCAGGATTGCCTTGATATTCTCGAAGCATAGCACCGCCTGCGCCTCGGCATCCTCCGGCACCTGATCGTCCGGCGAAACGCCGAGCTGACCCGAGGCGAACAGCATGCGTCCCGGCGTCGTGACGTGGACGGCGTGGCTATACTGCGCGAATGGCGCGCGGATTTTGGCGGGATTTATTGGATATTTCATGGAAATTCTTCCCGAGCGCATGAAATTTGCATCAGCATAGCGCGAATCTCGGGAAGCACCGATGCCTGGCCTCGCCATTCCGCCGAATACGACGCGCTTTCGCCTCGTCAACGCGCGCGTGCCCATATGCCTGGTCGCGGACGCGAGCCGGCTGACAACCGACGCCGACGGCCTCGCACCCTGCGATATCGTGATTGACAACGGCCGCATCGCGGCGATCGGTCCCTCGGGCGAGAACGACGGCCTTGAGAGCTTCGATCTCGACCACGGCATCGTGCTGCCGCGGCTCGTCGACGTGCACACTCACATCGACAAGGGTCACATCTGGCATCGCGCGCAGAACCCGAACGGCACGCATCTCGGCGCGCGCACCGCCGTGATGGCGGATCGCGATGTGAACTGGTCGGCCGAGGATGTCGCCAAGCGCATGGACTTCGCGTTGCGCTGCGCCTTCGCGCACGGCACCGGCGCGCTGCGCACCCACATCGACAGCTATCCGAAACAAACGCCGATCTCGTGGCCGGTCTTCGCCGAGATGCGCGAGGAATGGAAAGGCCGCATCGCACTGCAGGCGGTCGCACTGTTTCCTATGGATCGTGCGGTCACCGACGAAGCCGAGTTCCGCCAGACGGTCGCGACCGTTGCGAAGCACGGCGGCATCCTCGGCGGGCTGACATTTCTCGGCGAGGCGCCTTCGCCCAAGACCGACGCGATGCTGGACAAGGTGTTTGCGGCCGCGATCGCGAACGGCCTCGATCTCGATTTCCACGTCGACGAAAGCCATTTGCCCGAGGCGCGTTCGCTTCTGCAGATCGCCGAGGCCGCGCTACGCCATAAGTTCAAAGGCAACATCGTCGCCGGCCATTGCTGTTCGCTGGCGCTCGCCGACGACGCCGAGCGTGCCGCGATCATCGTCAAGGTCGCCGAAGCCGGCATCGCGGTCGTGTCGCTGCCGATGTGCAACATGTATCTGCAGGACCGGACATCCGGCCGTACGCCGCGCTGGCGCGGCGCCGCGCCGCTGCATGAGCTCGATGCCGCGGGCGTCACCGTGATGGTGGCGAGCGACAACACGCGCGACCCGTTCTACGCCTATGGCGATCTCGACCTGATCGAAGTCTATCGCGAGGCGACGCGCATCCTGCATTTCGATCATTCGGACCGGCCGTGGCTCAAGACCATCGCCACGACGCCGGGCGAGGTGATGCGCCTGCCGCACGGCCGCATGGCGGTCGGCGCACCCGCCGGCATGATCATCACGCGCGCGCGTACTATGAATGAGCTTTTGTCGCGGCCGCAGAATGATCGCGTGGTGCTGTGCGCGGGCAAGCAGGTCGATCGCACGCCGCCGGATTATAGAGAGTTGGACATTTAGGGCGTGTATTCATCGACGCACAGGAATGTCGACTTTCGGGGGTAGAGCAGACGTGGCCCGAGAACGCCGTTATGTCGCCTTTTGACCCAGGC
>PLJS01000088.1 GCA_003140315.1 Hyphomicrobiales bacterium | reverse complement strand
CCGTCGGCTTTGAGGCCGTCGATGTGGAAACGGATCGCCTCGCGCATCTCGTGCTCGACTTCGAGCACCGTAGCGCCGGTTGCGATGCTACCGGGCAGATCGGGGACGTAGGCCGAAAAATTGTCCTCGGCCTTCTCGATCATAATTGCATAGCGCATCGTTCCACCGTCAGTTCGCGATACTTGCCCATAGCTATCGACTCCGTCGTGGCCGGGCTTGTCNNCCCGGGACAAGCCCGGGCACGACGGAGTGTCACCCCACCTCCACCACCCTCGCCTCCCCAAACCCCACCATCACCTCGCTCGCAAACCTGCGCAAATTCTCCACCGACCCGGCCGGCCCGTTGAGCAGCACGTATTCGATCCCCGCCGCGCACAACGCGTCGAGCTTCTTGCCGATCTCGTCCGGCGTGCCGTAGAGCGCGCTCTCCTCGGCGGCGTCGAGCGTGTAGTCGAACGACAGCATGCTCGATTTCATGGCGCCCGGCGCGGTCGCGAGTTCGGTCATGCGCCGCTGGCCCGCGAGCCGCGTCTCGACCGCCTGGCGCTTGTCGGCGGCGTCCTTCGCCACATAGAACGCACGCGCGACGCCGACATCCTGCGCGTCGAAGCGGCGGCCCAAAGACTCCACCTCGGCCTTGTAGATGTTGAAGCGCTCGATAATGAGCGGGATCGAGGCGAACTGGTCGAGCAACAGCTTGGCGCCGCGCCGCGCGACACTGCGGATCGAGTCCGGGTTGCCCGCCGCCATCCAGATCGGCGGATGCGGCTTCTGCCGCGTCGGCGGCTCGACGATGACGTTCTCGAAATTCCAGAACCGGCCGTGATGCGAAAAGCGCTCTGCCGACGTCCACGATTTCACGATCAGCCCAAGCGACTCCTCGAAGCGCGCGTCGGCCTCGGCGATCGGGATGCAGAACCCTGAGAACTCGTTGTGGCGATAGCCCTTGCCGACGCCGAATTCGAGCCGCCCGTCGGACAGCAGATCGACGGTCGCGGCCGCTTCGGCGAGCAGCACAGGATTGTGCCACGGCAGCACCATCACGGCGGTGCCGAGCCGCAGCGTCGAGGTGCGCGCCGCGAGGTATGTCAGCAGGTTGAGGGTCGCCGACACCTGGCCGAAGCCGGTGAAATGATGCTCGACCACGAAGGTCGACGCATAGCCGAGCGCCTCGGCCTCGACATTGTAGTCGATGAAATCGCGGAAACCTTGCCCCGAGTCGAGGTCGGGTCCGCCGCGTTGCGCCTGCGCTGAGCCGAACAGTCCGAATTTCATGATTCGATCCTAGCGGAAAAAGCCGTCCTCGCGTCCAGCCCCGCGCTCCGCGCGTGGCCGCTCATGCGCTGGCTATCGTGTCGCCCGCGCGGTAGGACTCGTTCGCCGGGCGTCCGCCCTGATGGAGAGCATCGTGACATTGTCCGCCGCCTCGACCTTCGTACTCGCCGCCGCAATGGCCCTCGGCATCTCCGCCCTGCCCGCGCGCGCCGACACCTGCGACGACATTCTGGCGGCGCTGAGCAAGCGTGCCGATGAACTGACGAAGATGGACGCCAAGGGCGGCGCGCTCTGCGCCGGAATGGGCCAGCTGGTCGGATTGATGCACGCGGGCCGCATCGTGGCAGAGCAATGCTCGCGCGCCGACGGCGTGAAGAATATCGACGAGATGATCAAGCCGATGGAAGAGGGCATCAAGGACCAGTGCAAATAATGGCCACAGCCAGCGTGCAGGATTTGGATCGATGACAATGCAGCGCACCACCCTCCTCATCATCGCGCTCGGCTGCGGCCTCGCGCTATCCCCGGTCGCCGCCTCCGCGGCCGGGCTCGGCGATAAATGCGGCGGCATCGCGGGTCTCGCGTGCGACGCCGGGCTGTCGTGCGAGCATGCGCCCGGCCGCTGCGGCGTGGCCGATGATCTCGGCACCTGCGCGCGGGTTCCGGAGGTGTGCGCGCAGATTTACCAGCCCGTTTGCGGCTGCGACGGCAAGACCTACGGCAACGACTGCGAGCGCCGCGCCGCGCGGGCGCAGCTCGCCACGACGGGGCCGTGCAAATAGGCCGGGCGGGGCCGCAAAGAGGTTCGCGCCTCGGCGCGTGGAATCGGGCAGCCTACTTCCCGAATTCGCTCTTCTCCAGCGCCGCGCACTGCTCGACAGCCACCTTCTCGACACGGAAGGACTTGTCATCGGCGCCCGGCCGCAGCCAGATCTGCTTTCCCTCGTCGCACGCGCCCATCCGCACGCCGCCGTCATTCAAGCGGATCGTCAGCGCCTGCGAGCCCGCGATCGTCTCCAGCGTGACACCGCCGCCGTCGCATTCGCGGATGCACAGCGCATTCGGGTCGTCCGGGCAATAGCCGCTCGTCGTCAGCGCCTTCTCGCCGCGCCGCGTCGCGCTCAGGGCGAACTGGTAATCGACGCGCTCGTATTTTCCGGCGGGATCGAGCACCCAGTGGTCGCCGCTCTCGTCGTAACCGACGACGCGCAGCAGGAACGTCAACGCGGTCACGCGCTGCCTTGGATGTTCGGCGAGATGCTTGGCGTCATAGCTGCGCGCGTAGCAGGCCCTGGCGCCCGGCGTGGCGGGGAGGAAGGCGAGCATCTTCTCGTGCGGCTTTGCGTCTTCGGCCGCAGCAGCAGCCGCGCAACTCAAGGCGAGACCGATCGCAAAGGCGTTGCGCCAGGCGCGCCCACGCATCTCACGTCTTCCGAGACGGCGAATGCCTCACTTGCGATCCTGGACTTCCTTGGCCAAGCCGTCGCGAAATTTCTGCGAGTGCAGACAGCGCTGCCAGAATCGATCGGACTCGGCGCCTTCCAGATGCTGCTCCTGCAGCCGATAACAGAAATGAGCGATGCCGTGCTGCCTCACGCGCTCGGACGCGGCGTTGCCGGGGCTCATGGTTCCTGGAAACGCCACCGCCACCAGGACAAGCACCGCAAGCCAAGGCCGCACGACGCGCAGGTGCGAGGACAGCAGAATGTCGCTTGAAGTCATTGACAGCCCCCTATGCGCGTCATGACGCGCGATAATTCCGCAATATCGAATGCCCCCACGACATTCAAGCCGCGCGCCCCGCGGCACATCGCCATGCAGGACAACGCCATCGGGTATTCGCCAGGCGCCGCTCGCAACTGGCGCGCGCATGATAACAAGCGCCTTCAACGATCCCACCAGGAGCACCCGTGAGCGCGGACGCCGGCGCAACGCCGCTCGCAAAACCGGCGCTGCGCAACGCGCGGCGCGAGCACATCCCGCTCGCGATTTTCTACATGGTCGCCTCGGGCCTGGTATTCGCATGCTCGAGCGCAGCGTCGAAGTGGCTGGTGCAGAGCTATCCGCTCGGCGAGGTGCTGTTCACGCGCACGCTCACCTCGCTGATCGCGCTCTCCCTCTTCATCCTCCCGGCCGCAGGGCTTTCGGTCTATCGCACCCAGCGTCTCGGCGCGCACGCGGTGCGCGCGTGCTCGCAGGCGGGTTCGCAGTCGTTGCTGCTGGTCGCGTTCAGCCTGATGCCGCTCGCCGGCGTGACCGCGATCACGTTCTCCTCGCCGCTGTTCGCGACGCTCGCCTCGGCGTATTTCCTGCACGAGCGCGTCGGCACGGCGCGCTGGAGCGTGCTGCTGATCGGCTTCGTCGGCGTGCTACTGATCGCCCAGCCGGGCACGGATTCGTTCCAGATCGGCGCGCTGTTCGCGCTCGGCAACGCGATCCTGTTCGGCACCGTCACGGTCGGCGTGCGCGGCATGACCAATACCGAGTCGACCGCGACGCTGACCATGTACCAGCTCACGTTGCTGTCATGCGTCTACGCGGCGACACTGCCGTTCGGCTTCCGCATGCCAAGCGGCTTCGACGCGCTGGTGATGATCGGCAGCGGGCTCGGCAACGGCGCCGCGCAATACTGGTGGACGCGCGCGATCCATCTGGCGCCGACCTCGGCGGTCGTGCCGTTCCAATACCTCTCGCTGGTCTGGGCGATGCTGCTCGGCTTTGCGGTGTGGGGCGACCTGCCGACGGCGGGCCTCGTATTCGGCTCGGCGATCGTGGTCGCCTCCGGCCTGTTTCTGTTCTGGCGCGAGGCGCGCCGCATGCCGGCGCCGACCGAGGTGGATGCGTAGATTCAAGCGTCCAACAGCTTGTATTGGCGATAAATGCCCCACTCGTTGAACGGCAGACGCCGCGCCGAAGCGAGATAGGCTTTGATGCGCGGTCGCGCGGCTACGCGATCATGCAGCGCGATCAGGCCCGGCACCTTTTTCTCGAACCGCCGCATCCGTTTCGGAAAAGCATAGCGCAGGCCCGCGACGACCTGGAACAGGCTGAGGTCGGCGTAGGTCAGCCTGCGTCCGGTGAGCCACGGGCCGCCGGAACGCGCGAGCACCGTTTCGAAGTAGCCGAGAAACTTCGGTACGCGGTAACGCCAGAAATATTCGGTCCGCTTTTTCGCGGCCGGAATCTGGTCCTCGAAATAGAGCTGCGACGAGATCGGATGATGCGTATCATGCGTCTCCATCACGAAGTCCGTGACGGTGAGCTGCAGTTGATGCGTCCACAGCGCGCCCGCCACGTCCTTCGGCGCAAGGCCGAGGCGCGGGCCGAGATAGAGCAGGATGTTCGCGGTCTGCGCGATCAGCAGTTTGCCAGCCTTGAGCGCCGGGCATGCGAAGGGAGGATGCTTCTCGCCCTTGCGCTCGACCAGCCGCGCAATAGCCGCGTCGCCGCGCTTGCGCGCGACGTCGACATAGTCGGCGCCGGCCTCTTCCAGCGCGAGGCGCACGAATTCGCCGCGCCCCTGGATTCCCGGCCAGTAATAAAGCTCGTAGCGCATGGCTCACCTCGGCACAAAACGGGCCGGCGCACCGGCCGGCCCGTCCGAGATAGCGCATCGCGCGCGCTTCGTCAGTTCGTTGCGAAGCAATAAAGCAGCCCGTCGCCGCCGGTCGAACGCAAATCGGCCTGGCTGCAGCCGCCGTCCGGCCCGCGCGAGGGATGCGAGGAATTCCACGAGTGCGATGCATCATCGTCGCGCAGTCCCATGCGGTCGGCATGTCCCAGCATGGCGGCGCCCTGCGTGCTCTTGGTCCAGTTGCCGCAGGTGCGGTCTTCCGCGCCGGTGAACGCGGTGCCGTCCGCCTGCGTGCCGGTCAGGATGTCGTGCCGGTTCGGCGTATCGCCGCGGCCGTTGTTGACCTCGCCTTTTTCGGTCAGCGCGGTCTGCTTGGTGAGGTTGTTGGCGCCATGCAGCTCGGCGACGTCCTTCGCGACCACGACGCCTTTGGCATTCATCCATGGTCCACGACCAATGCGGTCCTTCGCGTTCACGGGGCTCGCGCCCTGCGTGCTGAGATAAGCGCGCCACGTCTTCGCGCCCGCGCCGACGGCCTGCGCGAGTTGCTGGCAATGCCGGTCGGCGCCTTCAAGGCCGCCGAGATCGGCGCCCTTGCCGAGCCCAACGCTGGTGATGAAGAAGCTCATCTGCTGCTGCGACTGCGCGCCGCCGATGACGCCAAGCGTAAGCAGCGCGGCCGATGCGAACAAAGTGATCTTTGATTTGCGATGCACGGAGGTCTCCCTGGAAAACGAGCGGTCGTAACCAGCCGCCCATGCGGCGTTATAACCCCGCAGCGGAGAACTTATTGCATCAAGCCTTCTTGAACAGCGCGCGCAGCGAGCCGCTTGGCATATGGATGTCGTCGACGCGCCAGCCCTGCTTGAGCTTGACCAGGTCGAGCGTGACGGTCGTGTCCTTGCCGAAATTCTTGAACGTCACGGTGCCGGTCGCCTTGTCCGGCGCGCTGTCTTTGACGTCGATTTTCACATCGCTGATCTCGAAGTCCTGCCCATCGATGAACGGATCGCCGTCGAGCGCGCCGACTTCCTTGCGCGTGGCCGCCGCCTTCGCATCCGCTTCGATCAACCCTGCGAGTTCCGGCGTGAAGTAGCGCGCGGGCGCGCCCTTTGCAGTGACGGGAAGGCCTTTGGCATTCTTGCCCTTGTAGTGCGCATAGATGCCGGCGAGAAAATCTTGCGCCGACGGCTCGGCCGCGAAGGCCGGACGTGTCGCGGCTGCCGCAGCCAGTGCGATAACGAAACTGCGCCGTGTCGGCATGCCGTATCTCCCGCTCATTCAACGCCCGCTTGATCGCACGCTAACGGTGGCGGCTTCAAGGTGATCGCGTCTTGAACCTTTCCTCGCCGCCGCGCGACCAAGCAGGCGGAGGTCAGGGGCGCATCCTGCGTCGTTCGGCCGGGGAACCCGTGCCAACACGAGAGCCGGCCGTGCGCCGGCGACAGGAGAACACCATGCGCTTGTCTGCCATTGCCGGGGCTCTCGGCCTCGCGGTCCTTGCCACCGGTCCAAACATCGCGCCGGCAGATGCCGGCCCGCTCGGCCCACGCTACTGCGCGCAATACCGCGGCGGCGGTGAAAACTGCGGCTTCTACACGTTCAACCAGTGTCTCGCCGCGATCAGCGGTGCCGGCGGCCTTTGCATCGTCGCGCCGATACAGACCGAGGTCGTGGACGTGTATACGCGGCGCGGCCACTATCGCATGCTTCGCGACGCGATCGACTGAGAGCGTCGCACGGAGATCGGGGAACCCGACGTCGCGGCCGGGTTCGCGCCGTCTTTCGTCATCCCAGTCATGCGGCGATTGGATTGCATGAGCACGGCAAGCGCTTCACAATGACGGGGCGCCGCGCGTTTGATCAGGAGGTCGTCATGCGCTTCCTCGCCGTCACTGCAGCCTTCGCTCTTGCTCTCATCGCCGCTGCCACAGCGGTCGCGCCCGCGAACGCCGCGAAAGCGAAGACAAAAGCCCAACCCACCCGCTATTGCGCGCACTACCTCGGAGGCGGCGAGAACTGCGGCTTCTTCTCGATGCAGCAGTGCCAGCAAGCCCTGAGCGGCTCCGGCGGCATGTGCGTCGTTGCCGCGCAACAGGATGTGCGCCCGAAGGGCAAGCTTGCGCCGGTTACGCCGCTGTCCCCGCGCGACGAGGACGATACCGAGGATTGATCGCGGCGCGCGTTCTTCTAAGTCTGCTGGATCGCGGAGAGCACCCACGCACCGCCATGGGCCCGAATGAAGGTCCACACTTCGGTCGCTTCCTGCGGCTGATCGCCGCCATCGGTGACGCGGCCGGTCGCACGCTCCACGGTGCGATCGATCAGCGAATAGCGCATCGCGACTGTTGCGTACTCAGTCTCGCCCTCGCGCCAGGCTTCCGAAAGATCGCCCTGCAGCAACTTCACGTCGCGCATCTCGTTGATGACACCACGGCTCGTGTTCTGCGACAACGCCTCCGCGTAATAGGACAGCATCTCCGGCGTGACGCGCGTGCTCAGGCCGCTAAGGTCTTCGAGCCCATAGGCCGTCTGGATTTCGCCAAGCAGCCGCTCGAAGACATCGAAGTCGGCCGGAGCGATCTCGATCGGTTCGCTCGCCGGCGCCGTCGTCCCGACGCTGCCAAGCGCAGAGGGTGGCTGATCGTCCATCTGCCGCGGCATCCCGGCAAAGGCCGGCTGCGAGCGGCGCTGCCACCATGCCCAGGCGAGGCGCGCAACCATCACCACGAGGACGATCTGCACCAGAAGCCCGAGGATCGACGCAAAGCCGCCAAGACCGCCGAACAGCCCGCTGCCGAACAGGAGCCCAAGCAACCCGGCGCCGAGGAAACCCGCCATCAGCCCTCCGAACAATCCAAACCCCGGCCGATTGAAGAAGCCGGCCGGCCCGCCGATCGGACGCTGCGCGGTCTGCGTATTCGGCGTCATGGAGCGCTCGATCGGACGCACCGTCGGCGCGGTCGCGGTCGGCGCCGGAGCCGAATAGGTGCGCGTGCCGCGCGTACCGAAGCCGAAACGGGGCCGCGCGTCCGCGTCACCGATCATCAAAGTGAGCGCGGTCGCGATCGCGAGCACCGCCAGCAACGAACGGAAACAGATCATGGCAATCTCCCAGCAGCCCCGATGGGGCGGCGCGAATATCGGGGTCGGGCAGCGCCATGGGAAGAGCCGCGGCCTGCGGCGTGAGCGCACGGCCCCGCGCGCAAGCGTCTCGTCGGATGGCGGCCAAGACGCTATCATTGCACCCAAAGGCGGCTAGCAAGGCCGCCCCTCGAAGAACATCAGGGAGGCTCACCATGCGGCGTTTTCTCGCGATCCTGTCCTTTGCCCTGCTCGCAGGCTCGACGCCATCGCTCGCCCAACAGCCGGCCAAGGCCGACACTCCGCCGACGTTCCAGCCCGAACCGTTCTGGCCAAAACCGCTGCCGGAAAACTGGATCCTGGGTCAGGTCGCCGGCATTGCGGTCGACAAACAGGACCACATCTGGATCATCCACCGGCCGGCGACGCTGCTCGACGACGAGAAAGGCGCGCTGAAGAATCCGCCCGAATACAAGTGCTGCAAGCCGGCGCCCGCCGTGATGGAATTCGACACGGACGGAAACCTGCTGCGCCACTGGGGCGGACCCAGCGACGGCTATACCTGGCCGAAGAACGAGCACGGCATCCATGTCGATTCACAGGGAAACGTCTGGCTCGGCGGCAATGAGGACGGCGACCAAATCCTGAAATTCACGCCGGACGGAAAATTCCTGATGCAGGTCGGCAACAACGACGCCTCGACCGGCTCGAACTCACCGACGCGGCTCGGCCGTCCGGCGCACATGATGACTGATCCGGACATCACCGAGCTCTACGTCGCCGACGGCTACAAGCACCACCGCGCCATCGTGTTCGACGCCAAGACCGGCGCCTACAAGCGCCATTGGGGCGCGTACGGCAACACGCCGAGCGACGACAAGCTCGCGCCCTACACGCCGACCGCCGAACCTTCGAAGCAGTTCTCCAATCCGGTTCACTGCGTGCGGCTGTCGAACGACGGCCTGGTCTATGTATGTGACCGCGCCAACGACCGCATCCAGGTGTTCAAGCGCGACGGTACCTTCGTGAAGGAATTCCGCATCGAGCCGGCGACGCTGTCGAACGGGTCGGTCTGGGACCTCGTGCTGTCTGAAGACCCGCAGCAGAAATTCATCTTCATCGCCGATGGGGCGAACGGGCAGATCATCTCGATCGTGCGCGAGACCGGCGAGATGCTCACGCAATGGGGCCGCCACGGGCGCCAGCCGGGACAGTTCAAGTGGGTGCACAACATCGCGATCGACTCCAAAGGCAACCTCTATACGGCCGAGGTCGGCTTCGGGCGGCGGGTGCAGAAGTTCAAGCGCATCAACTGAGGAAATTGCCGCTCCTGTGTCGTGCGCGGGCTTGACCCGCGCACGCGAGCGGCGGCAGTGTTGGCCGCAACACTATGAGGCTCCCGATGCGTATCAACCCGCTCCCCTTAGCCCTGCTCGCGGCGTCGCTGCTCGCTTCAAGTGCGCAGGCCGACGTGTGGAGCGTGTACGGCATTAACGGCAACGACACCGGCGGCATCATTCCCTGGTCGCGCGATCTGCGCGCCTACGGCTATCGCGCCGCCGCGCAGGATCATTGCGCCGGCTACCACAAGCTCGCGCGCATCACGAGCGTGCATCCGCGCTACGGCGACTATGTCGGCTTCGCGTGCGAGTTTCCGCGCCACTACGACCCGGTCAAGCACGGCGACTGGTGGTACGTCTGGCCGCATTGATTTCGGCGCGGCCACGACCGAATTGCGCCCGACTCATGTCGGGCTGCGATCGGCCCTCCACGGAATGGCCCGCGACGCGCCGCAAACACCACTTAGCGTGGCCCGGTCGGGGATGCGTATCCTGTCACCGACGGGCGGTCCCGGTCGCTTCAGGTTGCCCCCTGGCTGCCGATCGGGACCGTCACGTTTTTGAAGGCTGCTCTGATGCAGCCTAGCGCGGCTTGATGTCAATCGGATTGCAGTTACGCCGGCCCGACGCGATGCACTCGTCGGCCTTGCGCGCCTCGAATAGCGCGTTGGCGAGCCACCATCCGCCTCCGACCAGAATGAGCAGCATCACCGCCAACGCAATGTTGGCGAGACGGCGATCGGCCGCTTCGTCTTCGGGCTCCGGCGTTTCGGGAGGCGCTGCGGTCATGATGGTGTCGTTGCAGCAATGATACTTCGACGCGCGGGCCTGCGCTACGCGTCGGCGCGGGCTCCGGACCGAGGGTTGCCAAGGCACCGGCGATTGTTCAAAAAGCCATGCGTGTCGCGGCTACGCGTCATTGTTCGTCCCGCCGCGCCGTGTCGAGGGAGGCTACGATGAAGCTGTACATGCACCCGATTTCCATGACGAGCCGGCCTGTGCGCCTGTTCATAGCCGAGAAAGGGCTGAAGGCGGGTGAGGAGATCGTCGATCTCATGACCGGCGCGCATTTCCAGGAGCCTTACGCCTCGCTCAATCCCAACAAGCTCGTGCCGATGCTCGAAGACGACGGCTTCAAGCTCACCGAGAGCTCCGCGATCCTCAAATATCTCGCCGACAAGTTCGACCTGCCCGAATACCCGAAGGACTTGAAGAAGCGCGCCAAGGTCAACGAGGTGATGGACTGGCTCGACACCAACTTCTATCGCGAATGGGGCTACGGGCTGTGCTACCCGCAGCTCTTCCCGCATCTCAAGCGTCCGACCGAAGAATCCCAGAAGGTCACGGTCGAGTGGGGTAAGGAGCAATCCAAGCGCTGGCTGCAGGTTCTCAACGATCACTGGATCGGACCGAAGAACCAATACCTGTGCGGCGACGAGATCACCATTGCGGACTACTTCGGCGCCGGGCTGGTCACGCTCGGCGAGTTGATCCGTTGCGATCTCGGCGCTTATCCCAATGTCGTGCGCTGGCTCGACAACATGAAGAAGCTGAAGACCTGGCCGCAGGTGAACGAGGCATTCTACGGGCTTGCCGGTCACCTCAAGGATCAGCCCTTCGTCGCGCTGTAACGCGTTCGTTGCGCTGTAACGCGTTCGTCGCGCTGTAACGCGATCGTCGCGCTGTAACGCGATCCGTCATGCGCAGCCGGCTTACGCCGCCATCGTCTCTTTCACGGCGGCGACGAGTTGCTTGAGCGTGAAGGGCTTCGCCAGGAACGCATACTTGTTCGGCTCCGGCATGTTCTTCTCAAACGCGTCCTCGGCGTAGCCGGACACGAAGATCACCTTGAGGTCCGGATTGCGGCTGCGCAGTTCCTTGGCGAGCGTCGGTCCGTCCATCTCCGGCATCACGACGTCCGAGACGACGAGATCGACGTGGCCGCCCTGCGTTTCCAGCACCGCGATCGCCTCCAGACCGTTGCCGGCCTCCAGCACGGTGTAGCCGCGCGAGGCGAGCCCGCGCGCATTGAGGCCGCGCAGCCCTTCCTCGTCCTCCACCAGCAGGATGGTGCCGTGACCAGTGAGGTCCGCGACCGCCTGGCTTTGCGGCGGCAAGGCGGTGACGTTTGCAGACGCAGCGTCCGCGAGCTCGGCCGCGCTCGGCACGTGACGCGGCAGGAAGATGCGGAAGGTCGTACCCTTGCCGACGGTTGAGTCGACGAAGATGTAGCCGTTGGTCTGCTTGACGATGCCGTAGACCGTCGACAGCCCCAGCCCGGTGCCTTTGTTGACCTCCTTGGTGGTGAAGAACGGCTCGAAGATCTTGTCGATGATCTCGCGCGGAATGCCGCTGCCGGTGTCGGACACCTCGATCGTCACGTACTCCGCCGCCGGCAAGGGCTTGTGCGGCAGCTCGCGGCACTCGGCTTCGCTGATGTTCGCCGTACGCACGACAAGCTTGCCGCCGTCCGGCATCGCGTCGCGCGCATTGACGGCAAGGTTCACCACGACCTGCTCGAGTTGCGAGACGTCGGCCTTGATCGGCCACAGGTCGCGCCCGTTGACGACTTCCAGAGCGACCTTTTCGCCGAGCAGCCGGCGCAGCAGGATCGTGAGGTCGGACAGCGTCTCGCCAAGATCGAGCACCTGCGGCCGCAAGGTCTGCCGGCGCGAGAACGCAAGCAGGTGCCGCACCAGGCTCGCCGCCCGGTTGGCGTTCTGCTTGATCTGCATGATGTCGCCGAACGACGGATCGGTCGGCTTGTGCGCCTGCAACAGGAAATCCGTCGCCATCATGATGGCGGAGAGCACGTTGTTGAAGTCGTGCGCGATGCCGCCGGCGAGTTGCCCCACGGTGTCCATCTTCTGCACCTGCGCGACGCGCTTCTCCAGCTCGCGCAACTCCGTGGTCTCGACCGCATAGACGATCGCCGCCTCGCCGTCGCGGGCATCCTCCTCGACCGCCGAGACGTAGAAGCGCGCCGAGCGGTCGCCTTCGCCGGCAAGCTGCGCGTCGACGGGCGCGATGTCGCTCTGCCCGTCGGCCGCCTTCGCGATCACGGCTTCGAGCGCCGGCCGGTCCGCCTCCGCGACGAGGGTCAGGATCGAGCGGCCTTGGGCGGGCGCCGCCTCGCCCTTGATGACGCCATGCTGCAGCCGCGCGAACGGCGCGTTGGCGCGCGCGATCTTTCCCGAGCGGTCGACCGCCGCAATCGCCATCGGCGTATTGTGGAAGAAGTGCACGAAGCGCACTTCGGCGGCGCGTAGCGGGTCGGCGGTTTCCTCGCGCGCGCGGTTGAGCACCACGGTGCGCGAGACGCGGGTCGTGCCGTCTGCCGCGAAGACGACCTTATGATAGAGCCGCATCGGCACGGTCTTGCCGCCACGCGTCTTCATGTCGAGGTCGTGGACCTCGGTCTTGACTTCGCCCGGCTCGCCCGCGGGCGCGGTGATGAGAGCCGCGCCGTCGCCGGCCATAATTTCAGTGAGCTTGAGCCCGCCGGAGCCGACCTGGGCGAGGTCGTAGTCGAGCCAGCCGGCGAGCGTCGCGTTGAGATAGCCGAGGCCGCCGTCGGCATCGACCGTGAAGAAGCCGACCGGCGCGTGATCGAGATAATCGATCACGTCCCGCAATTCCACGAAGAAGTTCTCTTGCCGGGCACGGTCGTGCGTCACGTCGGCGACCGTCCAAGCGGTCCAGCGCGCATGGCGCCCGGTCTCGGCGAGCGGCCGCACGCGGAACCGCAGCCAGCGCGCCGCCGCGGCTTCGGCCATCGGTACGCGCACCTCTTCCTGCAGGCGCCGGCCTTCGCGCGCGGCCTTGGCGAGCCGGTAGATCGCCTCCGACACCAAGGGATCGCCGATGAAGACGCGCTCGACCGGACGCACATCGTCGGCGTCGACCGCGTTAACCAGCGTGAGGTAGGCGGAGTTCGCGTAGACGACGCGGCCGGCCTGATCGGTGACCACGATCCCGTCGGGGGCACTGTTGGCGAGCGCGTCGAGGAAGCCGTTTCCCTGGTCCTTGCCGGCGACGCGCATGATGCCGGCGGCGCCCGCGAACAGCGCGAACACGCCGATCACCGCCAGCCCTGACAAGAGCGCCAGGATGTAAGGCTGCGCATGGGCGCGGCCGACGAACAGGAAGGCGACCACCGAGCCGACCAGCAACAGCGCGACCGCCAGCACCATGCCGATGCTGCCACCGCGGTCGCTGCGGTCCTTGGCTGCGGGTCTGCGGGTTTCGCTCACGTCTTGCACCGCCATAATGGCCCGGTTTCCTTAGTCCAGCTCCGCGGCGAATCACTCGCCAGAGTGTGTCCGCGCGGCCACGTCGCGCAAGGGGTTACGGGCGTTTCTTGAGCCTCCGGCTGCGCTTGCGCCGCTCATCCTAACGCCGCACCGCGTTTTTCAGCTTCATCACGTAACCGATGATCTCGGCGACCGCCCGGTAGTGCTCGGTCGGGATCTCGTCGTCGATCTCCACGGTGCCGTGCAGGGCGCGCGCGAGCGGCGGGTTTTCGACGATCGGGATATCGTGGGCGGCCGCGACCTCGCGGATCTTCAGCGCGATCGAGTCGATGCCCTTGGCGAGGCACACCGGCGCGTTCATACCGCGGTCGTATTGCAGCGCGATCGCGTAATGCGTCGGGTTGGTGATCACCACGGAGGCTTTAGGAACCGCCGCCATCATGCGCTTGCGCATGCGCGCCTGGCGCAACTGCCTGATCTTGGCCTTGATGGCCGGATCGCCTTCGGTCTGCTTGAACTCTTCCTTCAGTTCGCGCACCGACATCTTCTGGCGCTCATGCCACTGACGGTACTGGAACAGGTAGTCGGCCGCCGCGATGATGGCGAGGACGGCGACAACCGCGCCGAGGATCTCCAGCGACAGAGATTTCGTCACCACCAGCAGGACGGCCGGATCCATCGCCACAAGCCCGATCAACTCGTAGCGCCTCGGCCACAGCAGCATCCACATGATCGCGCCGATCAGCGTGAGCTTGAGGAGGCCCTTGACGAAGTTGGCGAGCGCGATCTTCGAGAACAGCCGCCCGACGCCACCGGCGAGCGAAATCTTCGAGAGCTTGGGCTTGAGGCTTTCCGCCGACCAGACCAGCCGGTGCTGGATCATGTTGCCGGCGATCGCCGCGAGCACGAGCAGCGCGAGCGGGATCGCGAACGCCGCGATGATCTCGAGCCCAAGATGCTGCATCATGTGGAGGAGCCCGCCTTGGTCCATCGGCACGCTATGCGCCTGGCCGATCAGGCCGCGCAGCGTGGCCGTCAGGCCCGATCCCATCGAGCCCGAGAAGCTCAGCAGGATCAGCGTCGCGCTCGCGATCACGAACCAAGTGTTGACCTCGTGGCTCTTGACCACGTCGCCGCGCGCGATCGCCTCGTCGAGCCGTTTCTGGGTCGGGTCTTCGGAGCGTTCGGTATCGTCGCGTTCGTCGGCCACGTGCGCCCTTCTCCGTTACGAATACGGCGCGAGCTCGCGCAGCACGCCGCCGACATAGTCGAGGAACGTGCCCATCATCGCGCCGACGACGAGAATGAGGATGAGGAAGCCGATCAGGATCGAGAGCGGGACGCCGACGAAGAACACCTGCATCTGCGGCATCAGCCGCGAGAGCACGCCGAGCGCGAGATTGAACACCAGGCCGAACACGATGAACGGCGCCGCGAGCTGAATCCCGACGCGGAACGCGCCGGAGAAGACGCGCATGACGAGCGCCGCCATGTCTTCCACCGCCGGCACCTCGCCCGGACTGAACAGGCGATAGCTGTCATGCAGCGCCGCGATCACCATGTGGTGCAGGTCGGTCGCGAAGATCAGCGTGATGCCCAGCATGGCGAGGAAGTTGCCGACGATCACGCCCTGTTGTCCCTGGGTCGGATCGACCGTGGTGACGAAGCCGAGGCCGAGCTGCTGGGCGATGACCGAGCCCGCGGTCTGCAGCGCCGAGATCGTCAGCCGCGCGGTCAGGCCGAGCACCGTCCCGATCAGCAACTCCTGCCCGAGCGCGATCAGCACCGGACCCGGCGCCTGCAGGTTGATCGTGTAGGCCGCGCGATGCAGCGGATAGAGGACGGCGGCCAGCACCAACGCGATCACGAGGCGTATGCGCACCGGCACGCTTATCTCGCCGAGTCCCGGCAGCAGCATCAGCATGGTGCCGATGCGCGCGAACATCAGCATGAAGGCGGCCGCATAGGCGGGCAGGAACGAGACGTCGATCCGCATGGGCGGCCCCGTCCTAGAGCCTCGCTAGCCGCCCATGATTCGGGCGGCAATGCGCATCATATGCGCTTGCAGCACGTCGCCCATGAACGGCAGCGCGATCAGCAGGACGACGAAGATGGCGAGGATCTTCGGCACGAAGACGAGCGTCATCTCCTGGATCTGGGTCAGCGCCTGCACCAGCGAGATCGCGACGCCGACCGCGAGCCCAACCAGCATCAGCGGCGCGGACACGACCACCAGCGTGATGATCGCGTCGCGGGCGACATCGAGGACTTCCGGACCGGTCATGGGACTTTCTCCGCCGTCATCCTGAGGCGCCCGCGCGGAGCGCGGGCCTCGAAGGATGGCCACTTGCACCATCATCCTTCGAAGCTCGCTGCGCTCGCACCTCAGGATGACGGCGCATCAAATCGGCATCTTCATGATTTCGTCGTAGGCCTGGATGACCTTGTCGCGCACCGACACGAGTGTTTCGATCGCGACCTCGGTCTCCGAGACTGCGGTCGCCACGTCGACGAGATTGGCCTTGCCGGAGGCGAGCGCTTGCGCCTGCGTGTCGGACTTGCGCCCGGCCTCGACCACCGATGAGATCGCCTCCTTGACCAGCGTCCCGAAGCTCGGGCCCGCGGAGGTCGGCGCGTCCGGCTTGGGCAGGACGGCGCCCGGATCGGCGAGCCGCGCGAGCTTGGCATAGGCAGTGGCGGCGGAGAGCGGCGTTGCCATGTTGCTTTAAGCCTTCAGCAGGTCGAGCGTGCGCTGGATCATGCGCCGGGTCGCCCCGATCACGTTGAGGTTCGCCTCGTAGGAGCGCTGGGCTTCGCGCATGTCGGTCATTTCGAGCAGCGGGTCGACGTTTGGATATTTGACGTAGCCATTGGGGTCGGCGGCGGGATGGCCGGGCTCGTATTTGGTGCGGAATTCAGATTGGTCCGTGCGTACCTTGCCGAGCGTCACGGTGTTCGCTTCGAGCGCGCGGTCCATTTCGGAGCGGAAGGTCGCGAT
Organism: Hyphomicrobiales bacterium; assembly: GCA_003140315.1. GTDB lineage: Bacteria > Pseudomonadota > Alphaproteobacteria > Rhizobiales > Xanthobacteraceae > PALSA-894. The sequence goes on along the minus strand of PLJS01000088.1, from coordinate 7,894 downwards.
CTTGCGCCGGTAGGGATCGGTGCCGACGGTCTTTGCGGTCGAGTCGGCGTTGGCGATGTTCTCGGCGATCACGCGCATGCGGCCGGCCTGGACGCGCAGACCGGAGGCTGCGATCGACATCGATTTCAGGAAGTCCATCGCGTCCTCCCTCAGCGCTTGCCGATTGCGATGCGCAGCAGCCCCATGCTGCGGCTGTAGAGCGAGGTCGCGGCCTGATAGTCCATCTGGTTGTTCGCGACCTTGATCATCTCGTCTTCGAGATTGACCGCGTTGCCGGTCGGACGCACCTCGTAGCGGGCGTCGCGGTCGGAGGCGAACTGCGTCGACCCCGCCGCGGAGGTCATGTGCGATGGATCGGTCGTCGCCAGGGTCAGGCTCGCGCCCGCCTGCACGGTCTCCTTGGTGAAATCCAGCGGCGCGAGGTCGCGCGGGCGGAACTTCGCCGTATCGGCGTTGGCGACGTTTTCGGAGAGGACGCGCTGGCGCTCCTGATGCCAGTGCATCTTGGTGCGCAGCATCGAGAGGATCGGAACGTCGGAAATCGGCATGGTGTCTGCCTTGCGCCGGGCTTGCGTGGGTAGGCAGACTTTGCCTAGCGCATGGTTAACGACTGGTTAACCCATTGCGGCGACACTCCGATACGTGCCCGTTAACCACGGGCGGCGGAGCCGGAACGCCGCATCTGGGCCAGTTGACCTTTTGAGTTTACAATTTGTTATGATTTGTGGCGTCGGCACTCGTCAGGAACGCTGGCCGTACCGGCCAGCGGATGCCTCATAGGGACGCAAGAGACGGCAGATGTTCGATAGCTTGTTCGGCGCGGAGGGATCGCTGATCGTGCGCTTCGTCGTTGCCTTCGTGATCGTTCTCGGCCTGATCGCCCTCACCTTCTGGCTGATCCGCCGGTTCGGCACGAGTAGGGTCAACGCGGCCGCGGCGCGTGGGCGCCAGCCGCGTCTGGCTGTGGTCGATGCCGCGCCGATCGACGGCCGCCGCCGCCTCGTCCTGGTGCGCCGCGACAATGTCGAACACCTGATCATGATCGGCGGCCCGAGCGACGTCGTGGTCGAACAGAATATCGTGCGCGCCGTTCCGGTGACGCCGCCGCGCGACATGCCGGTGCCGCGCACGCCCGGCGCCGTCGAGGCGGCAAGCTCGGCGCGCACGCCGGCGCTTGAGGATACGCCCTACAGCCCGTCGCAATCGGACCTGCCATCGCGATCGCTCCCGGAATTAACACGCCCGCTGCCGCGAGACCTGCCGCCGCGGGACCTGCCGCTACGAGACCTGCCGCCGCCCCGGCCGCCGCGCGTCACCGATCCGCTGGCGCGCCTCGGCATGCAGCCGCCGCCACCGCGGCCTCTCGCACCCGAGCCGCCGCCGCCGATCGCTCCGGCGGAGCCCGCTCTCGAGCCTCGCGCTCCATCGCCCGCGCCCGATGCGGCGCTTGCCAGCATGGCGCAGCGGCTCGAGGCCGCGCTGCGCCGCCCGCCGCTTCCCGGCGAGCCGGTAAAGCCCACGGCCGAGCCGCCCGAGCGCAGCGAGTCCTCGTTCCAATTCCCATCCGGCGAGACCCCGGCGACCGCGCCGCAGTCGACAACGGCGCGACCCGATTCAGCCGCCAAGTCGAAATCCGTGCTCGACAGCCTCGAAGAGGAAATGGCGAACCTGCTCGGTCGCCCGCCCGAGAAGCAATAGCCCCTCTCCGGTTTCGCGCGTACCGTCCCGCATGGTGATTCGCGGGGCTCGGCTAGCGCCTTGAGCATTCGTCACTTCAGGCTCGTCTGGCTCGCGTGCGGGATCATCGCGCTCGCCGCAACGCCTGCGGCCGCGCAGGACATCAGTGTCACCTTCGGCCAGGGCCAGGGGCTGACCGAGCGCGTGCTGCAGCTCGTAGCCCTGCTCACCGTCCTCTCGCTCGCCCCCTCGATCCTCGTGATGGTGACGTCGTTCACCCGCATCGTCGTGGTGTTGTCGCTCTTGCGTACGGCGCTCGGCACCGCGACCGCGCCGCCCAATGCGGTGATGATCTCGCTCGCGATGTTCCTGACCGCGTTCGTGATGTGGCCGACCTTCACGACCGCCTACGACGCCGGCGTGCGCCCGCTGATGGCGAACGAGATCACGGCCGAACAGGCCTTCGACCGCGCCGCCGACCCGTTTCGCGCCTTCATGATGAAGAACGTGCGCGAGAAGGATTTGAAGCTGTTCATGGATCTCTCCGGTCAGCCGGCGCCGGACAAGCCCGAGGACATGTCGCTGCGTATCCTGGTGCCGTCCTTCATGATCTCGGAGCTGCGGCGCGCCTTCGAGATCGGCTTTCTGTTGTTCCTGCCGTTCCTGATCATCGATCTCGTGGTCGCGTCCGTCCTCATGTCGATGGGCATGATGATGCTGCCGCCGGTCGTCGTATCGCTTCCCTTCAAGCTGATCTTCTTCGTGCTGGTCGACGGCTGGCATCTCGTCGCCGGCAGCCTGGTGCAGAGCTACGGGCGTTGACGCGCGTCAGCCCGCGCTGCCGGTGACCAGCGGCGGAGCAACCGCCGGCGCGCCGGCCGGTATCGACGACACCGGCGCCGGATCCGCAACGCGCGCCTTGATGTCGCGCAGGAACGTGTCGAGCGTGTCGACCGCGGCGATCGCCTTGGCGATCTCGGCGAATTCGGGCGCGCTCGGCGCGAACGGCGCCGTCACGATGTCGAACGCGCGCCGCTCCGGTCCCTCGGCCATCCTGGGCAGATACTTCTGGCGGAAACGGTCGAGCCCGATCGTCTCCTCGCCGAGCGCATAGCCAAGCGCGCCGCGCAGCACGTCGGCACGCTCCAGATCGGTCAGCGCGGACGGATCGCGCCAGCGCTCGCCAAGGAGCTTCTCGATCTGTTCGGCCGCCGCGCGCCAGCGCCGCGCCTTCCACAGGATGTCGGCGCGTAGCCTCTCGACATCGCGGCCGCTCAGGTTGGCGACGACTTCGAGCGCAACGTCCGCCCGGCCAGTGTCGGACAGAGCGCGTGCCTCGATCATCAGGCGCTGGTTGCGCAGCTCCGCCGGCAGGTCGCCGACGCGGCTCGTGCGCAGCGTCTGGATCGCCCGGTCCGGCTTGCGCGCCATTAGATAGACCGCCGCGAGACGGGCCGCGACCTGAGCGCGCGCGGCGCCCTGGAGGCGGTTGTCGACCTGATGCTGCAGGAGTTCGGCCGCCTGGTCGAGCAGATCGACCGAGACGAGCCGGTCGGCGAGCCGCCGGATCATCTCGTCGCCGCGCCGTCCGACTGGCGTGAGGTTGCGGAAATCGTAAAACAGGCTCAGCGCGTCGATCGCCGCCATTCCATCGCCCTTGGGCGTAAGGAACAACGCCTCGAACGCGGTCGCGGCGTCATCCTGGATGCGGCGAGTCATCTCCGAGCGCGGATGCGCGACGAGGGCGACGCGCATGACGCGGAACTCATCGCGAAAGCGGCCGTCCTCACCGTAGAAGCGCGCCAGCATCGCCAGCGCCTCGGCCTCGGTCTCATCGCCGCGCCAGACCGTCGTCAAGGTCTCCAGTCCCGCGACCGCGTCCTCGCGCTTGAGATCGCCGATCGACTGGCGCAGCGCGATCTCACGGAGGCTCGCCTGCGCGGCCGCGGCGCGATCAGGCGATTCCGCCGCGGCGTGGTAGAGCGCTAGCGCGTCCGAAAGACGGCCGAGCCCTTCGGACATCCGGCCCTTGAGCACCGCGAATGCGGCCGCAAGCTCGTCCGGCACGCCGAGCGTCTCGAATTCGTGCACGCGGTTCACCGCGTCGCCGAAATCGCGTGCCTCGATCGAGGCGCGCAGCGCCTCCATGCAGACCTGGCGCTGCAGCTCGATGGGCAGCGTCGCGATCGCGGCATCGAAAGTCTTGAAGCCCTCGCGCGCCTGCGCCCAGTTGCCCTGCTGCGACTGTGCGAGTGCCCGCCACAACGCCGCGTCATGACGACTGCCGACGGCCGTGCTGGCGAGGTCCTTCAGCGCATCGGCCGGGCGGTGCAGCATGATGTTGGCGATCGCGCGCAGCACCAAGGGCGCCGGATCCTCGGCGATCGCGCGCTCGTCACCCGCCACGAGATCAAGCACGCCTTTGGCCTCGGCCGCCATGTCGCGCGCGAGATAGAAGCGTGCGAGATCGAGCCGCGCAGGCGTGCGCGCCGCGTTCTCGGCTTCGGCTGCGGCCCGCACCAATGCGGATTGGCGCTCGCGGAAGTCGGCCGCGCGGTTTGCGCCCCACACCTGCGGATCGAGCAGCGCCGTGCGGTCGCCGCGCAACAGCGGGTCAGCGGACGGCGCGGCGTTTGCGCGCGCGCCCGCTCCCGACAGCGTGAGCCCGCCCGGCCGCGTCACGATGATCTTCTCCGGCGTCACCTCGGCGGTCACGTCGTCGGCAAGCGGCTGGATCACGACGCCATGAGTCGAGGTGAGCGCGCGGAATTCGACGAAATCCTGCGACTTGACGAAGCCGCGCGCGGGCCCGAGCGCGGTCACGACCAGCAGCGTGTCGCCGATGTCGGGATCGTTCAGGCGATGCAATTGCGCCGGCTGGTCGAACGGAATGGCGACGTTGGCGCGCTCTGAGCCGCTCATGTTGCGCAGGGTACCGAGCGGGCGCGTCGGCTCGAGCGCGATATCGCCGACCGTCACGGCCCAGACCGGACCTTCGGCGACCGCGCTCGTCAACTTCGCGCGGTCGAGCTTGAGCTGCACGACTTGCCCTTCGCCCGAGCGGGTGACCGTGGCGCCGACGATCGTGCGGCCGGACTGGGCCGTGATCTGGCCGATATCGATCGGCGCGGCGCTGTCGAAGACCAGCCAGATCGTATCGGCGCGCCGGAATACGGCCGCGGGCGTCGGGGCCGCGAAGGGAAACAGAAGGCGCAGCGTGTCGCCCTGGCGCTTGACCTCGGCGACGACCGGCGCTGCGGGATCGCGCGTGGGCGCCGCGACATCGATCGCGCGGGCCGGCGCGGCGGACGCACGCTCGGGAGTAGCGGGCGGGACGGTCGCTTGCGCCGGCGGCGCGGGCGACGGCACTGGCGCCGCGGCGGTGACCGCGGGCCGCGTTTCGATCAGGCCGGATACGAGCCCATTCGGCTGGCCCGGCCGTGGTGCGGCGGGCGCTTCGGCGCGCTGCGCGATCGGCTGCACGTCCACCACATAGGTGTTGTCCTCGCGGAAGCTGCGCACGTCCACCTTGCCGATGAAGGCAAAGCGCACCGTGGCGCCCTCCCCCGCGGGAGTCGCCTCGATCGCCGAGACCGTCGGCGGCAGCACGGCCTGCACGTCTCCAAGATCGAAACGCAGCGGCGCGTCGAAGGTGAGCGTGAGGTTGTTGTCGACGCGATCGTTAGCGATCGCAACCAGTTTCGGCAGTTCGAAGACATAGCGCGTGAAGGTCGGTTGCGCACCCATGCGCACGCGCACCGGCGGCTGCACTTGCAGCTTGGCGAGCTGCTGTTGCTGGCGCGTCTTCTTGTCGGCCTCGCGCGCGCGCCGCGCGAGCTCGTCGACCACGTCCTGCGGCAAGCCCGGCGGCAGGCCGGCCCAGTCCTCGGGCAGAAGATCGACGAAGAGTTTCTCTCCCGCCGCCATGGAATTGACCGTGACCTTGCGGGTGAGCGCGAGCCGGATCGCGGCACCGTCGGGATCGATGCGCGCGGCCGCCACATAGCCGCCGGCGTTCTGCGCGAGGCGCTCGACCGAGACATCGACCGGCTTGGCGAACGCGATGACCACGATGCCGCTGGCGAGGCGCACATTGGCCTCGACTTCTTCGCTGAGATTGAAGACGAGGCGCACATAGCCGCCGCCGGCCGAGACCGCGACCTCGCCGCCAACCGGCGCCGCACCCGCCACGGCCGGAAACAGCAGCAGCAGCGCGGCCGTCAGCAGGAGCTGCAGCGCGACCGCAACGGCGATCACGCGCAAGCCGAGGCGCGGCGGCACTCGCGCGTCCGCATGCGCCCGCAACGCTTTCAGTGTGATCGACTTGCCCGCCATCGGTACTCGCCGGCCCGCGCGGCCGGCATCCGCCCACTACACGAAATGACCCTACGGGCTCGCGTTTAACGCGGGCTTAACCCTGCGGGTCTTGGCGAGGCGTCTCAGGTCTTGGGCTTGCCCTCGATCTTGGGCAATTCGGCCGATGGCGGGCGGTCGGGACCGGAGCGGTTGGCGATCTCGATCGTGAGCCTCTCGGCCGCCTCCGCCGACATCAGCGCCAGGATGTCGGACATGCGGCGCGGGTTCATCATATTGACGACCTCGATCAGGATGCGCAGGTCGAGCCGATCGAACACCTTGGCGGCATCCTTCGCCTTCATGTTCTCGTACATCGTGACGAGATTCTTGAACTTCGTCGCCTCCGCCTCGTCGCGCTTCTTCAACGTGCCGTTGAGCCGCGCCTCGGCCTCGTTGAGCTCCGCCAGCCGCGCCTCGACGCGCTGCTCGGCCGCCTTGAGCAGATTCTCGCGCACATCGATCTCGCGCGCGCGTGCTTCAAGCTCCTGGCGGCGCTGCACCAGGCTTTCCAGCACCGCACGCTCGCCCGCCGTCATCTGCGGCCGCGAGAGGTCGAGCGTCTGCGGCGCGCCTTGCGGCTCGATCATCGGCAGCGTAGGGGGCGCGGCGGCAGGCGCCGTTGCGGGTTTCGCGGCCGGCTCCGGCGCGGGTTCGGGCTTGGCCGCGACCGACCCGGTGTAGTCGGCATCGTTCGGCGCGTCCTGCACGGCGCTGCGGCTGCGATCGCCGCGCGTCACGTGCGCCTCCTCCGAGAGCACCGGCCGCGTCCGGACGTCAGAATCGAGTGCCTGAACCGGCGGTATCGCCATTCCCTGTGCCTGCGCGCTGCGCGCGGAGATCAGCGCGTAGCCCTGGTCGAGCACCAGCCCCGAGACCTTGAGCACGAACAGCGCCGCGGCCGCGAGCGTCACGACCGGTATCAGGCGCAGGTTGCGGATCAACATCACGCCGCCGCGGTGTTCGGCCGACGTGCGCGTGCCGCAAACGCGCTCGCGGCGACCAGGGTCTGCTGCACGCTCGGCGGCGTCGCGGGCGCGGGCTCGACCGACTTGACCGGCGCCACGGGCTGGGGGCGCGCGGCCGCGCTAATCTGCGCGAGATGGTTGACGATGTCCTGACCGCTCTTGATCTGCCGCTCGAGCTCGCGCGAGAGCGACTCGCCGACATGCAGCCGCTCGCCGAGCGTGTTGTCGCAATCGCGCACGGTCAGCTTCAGTCCGGCGATCGCGCGTTCGGCGATCTCGGTCACGGTAATCAGCTCGGAGATGGTGGCTTTCAGCGCCTGCTCGTCGGCCTTGAGTCTCTTCAGGCGGCGGTTGAGCACCATGCAGAACCCGATCGTGAGCAGGAGCAGCACCGACACCAGGCTTTCGATGATCAGTCCGAGATTTGGGGTCACGACGGCTCCATCCGGTTCGACGATTGATCCGCCATTTCGAACATGGCGAAGGTTGTCTTCGGCCTGCGCAACGGCTTGACGATGCGCACCGCGACGCGGTCGCCGACGCGGCCCATGCGCCCTTCGGTCAGCGTCACCGGACCGCAGCGCACCGTGACGAGCGCGTCGGGCTTAAGTTCGAGCGTGAGCGTATCGCCGACATTGAGCGCCATGAGCTGGCGCAGCGGGAGCTCCGCCTCGTACAGCACGGCCTCGACGGCGATCTCGGTCTGCCCGATCTCGGTCGCCAGATGGCCTTCCCAGATCGGATCGCGCCCGAACTTCTCGCCCATGAACATCTGCAACAGCACGTCGCGGATCGGCTCGATCGTCGCGTAGGGCAGCAGCAGCTCGATGCGCCCGCCGCGGTCCTCCATGTCGATCCGCAACTTCACCAGGATGGCGGCGTTGGCCGGCCGGGCG
>PLJS01000226.1:9590-21678 GCA_003140315.1 Hyphomicrobiales bacterium | reverse complement strand
CTACATGAGCGTGCTCGTCTCGATCCGCCGCAAGCTTCCACTCGCGGCCGTCTACCACCGCCTGCGTGCCGCCGGAAAGCCCGCGAAGGTCGCCATCGTCGCATGCATGCGAAAGATCGCAACAATCCTCAACGCAATCCTCAGAGACAAAACCCCATGGCAGACCGCTTGACATCCATGACGGTCGCTCAGGATGACGGCGGAGCGTGTGGCACTGCGACGCGCCCTCCCGTCTTCCCCGCCTCCAACAGCGCATCGATCAGGCGATGCACCTTGAGCGCCTCCGCGCCGCTCACCATGGGCGCACGCTTCTCATCGATTGCATCGAGAAAATCCGCAATCGCGCCGCGATGCCAGTCATGCGGGAACGCCATCGGGTCGGCGCCGGTGCCGCCCGCGCCGTATTCGGTTTTCATCTCGGTCACGCGGCCGTCATGATGCGCCACGGTCAGGTCGCTGCCGACCAGCGACGCGGTCGCCTTTTCGCCGATGATCTCGATGCGCTCGGGAAAACCCGGATAGGCGGCCGTCGTGGCGTCGATCGTGCCCAGCGCGCCGTTGGCATAGCGGACCGCCGCCACCACCATGTCCTCGGTCTCCATCCGGTGCACGCTGGAGGTCGCCGCGTAACCCGTCACCTCGGCGACCGGCCCGGCGAGGCTCAACATCAGGTCGAGCGTGTGGATGCCCTGGGTGATGAGCACACCGCCGCCGTCGCGCGCCTTCGTCCCCCTGCCCTCCACGTCGTAATAGCTCTGTGGCCGCCAGAGCCGGATCACTGTCGAGCAGCCGACCAGTTTGCCGAACTCTCCGCCGAGCAGCATCGCGCGCAGCTTCAGGCCGGCGGGGCGGAAACGGTGCTGCAGCATCACGCCGAGCGTCACGCCCGCCGTCTCGGCCGCCTCGACCAGCGCCGCCGCGCGCTCGGTCGAAACCTCAAGCGGCTTCTCCAGCAGGATATGCTTGCCGGCCGCGGCGCATTGGGAAACCAGATCGAGATGCGTGTTCGGCGGGGTGAGGATTTCGACGCAGTCGATGCTGGTGTCGGCCAGGATCGTGTCGAGCCGGTCGCACAGCGGAAACGCGAATTTCTCCGCGAACGCCTTGCGGCGCGCCGCGCTCGGGCTGAACGCAGCGGCGACCTCGACGCGATCCGCCAAGTCGAGCAGGCTCTTGGCATGCGGCGTCACCGCCATGCCGAGGCCGATCAGCGCGATGCGATGCTTAGCCATTATTGCAGCGCCCGGATGACGCCGCGCAATTCGGCGAGCCCCTTCAGGCGGCCGATGCCGGTGTAGCCCGGATTGATGCGGACCTTCTCGATGTCGTCCAGCATGCGGTGGCCGTGATCCGGGCGGAACGGAATGCGCCAGGCGTCCTCGCGCCGCACGTTCTCGGCCAGCAGCGCGCGCAGCACCGCGATCATGTTCACGTCGCCGTCGAGGTGGTCGGATTCGGTGAAGCTGATGCTCTTGCCGTTGTCGTCGATCAAGGTCGCGCGCAGATGCGCGAAATAGATGCGCGACGCGAACTCTTTTGCCATGGCGACAACGTCATTGTCGGGCCGGCTCCCGAGGCTGCCGACACAGAAGCAGATGCCGTTGGCGGGCGACGGGACCGCGTCGAACAGCGCCTTGTAGTCGGCCGCCGTCGAGGCAATGCGCGGCAGGCCGAAGATCGCGCGCGGCGGATCGTCCGGATGCAGGGTCAGCCGCACGCCGAGCCGGTCGGCGACCGGCGTCACCTTTGCGAGGAACGCCGCGACGTTGCCGCGCATCTTGTCCGGCGTGATCCCGCGATACGACGCGATCCGCTCGCGGAACGCGTCGAGATTGGCGGAAAATGTCGTCGCGCCCGGCAGCCCGGCCGAGATATTTTTCGTCAGCAGTTCGGCTTCGCTCTGCGTGAGACCGTCGGCGACCTTGCGCGCCCGCGCGCGCGTCCCCTCGTCGTAGTCGGCTTCCGCGCCCAGGCGCTTGAGCACATGCAGATCGAACGCCGCGAAGCGGTCGTAATCGAAACGCAGCGCCGTCGCGCCCGTCGCCACCGGAAAATCGAGGTCGGTGCGGGTCCAGTCCACGACCGGCATCACGTTGTAGCAGATGGTGTGGATGCCCTCGGCCGCGACGGCCTCCATGCTGGCGATCCAGGCATCGATTGCGGCGCCGTCCGCACCCTCGCGCTGGATGTCGTCGGGCACTGGGATGCTCTCGATGATGGTCCACTTAAGCGGCACGCGGCCGGCAGGCGTATTCTCGATCTCGGCCTTGCGCTGCGCGACCGCGGCGCGCGGCCAGACCTCGCCCGGCGCATATTGATGCAGCGCCGAGACGATCTCGCTTGCACCGGCTTGGCGCACATGGTCGAGCGTCACCGGGTCGTCCGGGCCATACCATCGCCACGCCTGCCGCATCGGACGCCTCCTCGAAATTTTTCGGATGTTTTTGAGAGTCTAGATTGGTCAGGCCACCTTATAGCTTGAACGGATTTTGCCTCAAGCCTATAGGATGCGCCCCAAGATCGGGACCGAGAGTGGGACCAAGACGGCCCGGAAGGGCCGCGGGTGGGAGGATGGCGTGCCGTTCCAGGCCGTCGCAACGCAGCGGCTCTACGAGCAAGTCGCGAGCCAGGTCACGGATCTCGTCGCGCGCGGCGAGTTCAAGCCGGGCGACCGGCTGCCGCCCGAGCGCGACCTCGCCAAGATGCTGGGCGTCAGCCGGCCGACGGTGCGCGAAGCCATGATCGCGCTCGAAATCGCCGGCCTCGTCGAAGTGCGCGTCGGCGCCGGCACCTTCATCACCGACCGCGCCGCGAATGGCGCGCATCGCCTCGAAGGGACCGGCGCCTCGCCGATCAGCCTCATCGCGGCGCGCCGGCTGATCGAGCCGCAGATCGCAGCGCTCGCCGCCGAAACGGCCGACGATGCCGATCTCGCGGCGATCCACGAGACCTTCGCCATGATGAAGCACACGGCCGGTACGCCGGCGCATCGCGCCGCCGACCGCCTGTTCCATGCCCGCATCGCGGCGGCGACCAAGAACGAAGTGCTCACCTCGATCATCGATGAGCTTTGGGCCGCGCTGTTCACGCCGATGTTCGAGCGCATGGGGACGCGCTCGGGGCTCGTGGCGCAGGAACACGGCGACATCCTGGTTCAGCACGATGCGATCTACCGGGCGATCGCCGCGCGCGACGGCGACGCCGCAAGCGAAGCGATGGAGCGTCATCTTGCGACCACCGAACGCATCCTCGCCGAGGGCGAAGCGATCGACGAGCCGCTTCGCGCCAACGCGGGAGGCGGGCGATGAGCACTGCGCGCGCGACGCAACTGACCTCGCCGCTGATCCACGAGGACCGGCTGTTTTCGGCCGATTTCTCTTCGCGCACCGTCGCGCGGCGCCTCTATGCCGAGGTGCGCGACCTGCCGATCGTCTCGCCGCACGGCCACACCGATCCGCGCTGGTATGCCGAGAACGCGCCCTTCCCCGATCCCGCGCGGCTGTTCGTGACGCCCGACCATTACATCTTCCGCATGCTCTACAGCCAGGGCGTCTCGATGGAGGAGATGGGCATCCCGCGTAAGGACGGCGGGGCGGTCGAGACCGACGCGCGCAAGATCTGGCGGCGCTTCGCCGAGCACTATCATCTATTTCGCGGCACGCCGACGCGGCTGTGGCTCGACCAGGCTTTCTCCGACCTGTTCGGCATCGCGGCGCGCCTGACCGCCGCGACCGCGGACCATTATTTCGATCTCATCTCCGAGTGCCTGGCGCGGCCCGAATTCCGTCCGCGCGCGCTGTTCGAGCAATTCAAGATCGAGGTGATCGCCACCACCGAGAGCCCGCTCGATCCGCTCAAAGCGCATCAGGCGATCAAGGCGTCCGGCTGGACGGGACGCGTCGTGACCGCCTATCGGCCCGACCCAGTGGTCGACCCCGAGTTCGATGGCTTCCATGCCAACCTCGAGAAGTTCGGCGCCATCACGGGCTGCGACACGCACACCTGGCGCGGCTATCTCGAGGCGCACCGGCTGCGGCGCGCGTTCTTCAAGCATCACGGCGCGACCTCGACCGATCACGGCCACCGCACCGCGCAGACCATGGATCTGCCGCAAGTCGACGCCGAGCGGCTGTTCCTGAAGATCATCGGCGGCGAGGTGAGCGAAGGCGATGCCGAGCTGTTCCGCGCGCAGATGCTGACCGAGATGGCGCGCATGAGCCTCGACGACGGCCTCGTGATGCAGATCCATCCGGGCTCGTTCCGCAATCACAATCCAGCGGTCTATGCGCGCTTCGGCCGCGACATGGGCGCCGACATCCCGACCCGCACCGACTACGTGCACGCGCTCAAGCCCCTGCTCGACCGCTTCGGCAACGAGCGCGACCTGACCCTGATCCTGTTCACGCTCGACGAGACATCGTACTCGCGCGAACTCGCGCCGCTCGCCGGGCACTACCCGATCCTGCGGCTCGGGCCTTCGTGGTGGTTCTACGACTCGCCCGAAGGCATGCGGCGCTTCCGCGAGCTCACGACCGAGACCTGCGGCTTCTACAACACAGTCGGCTTCAACGACGACACGCGCGCCTTCTGCTCGATCCCGGCGCGCCACGATGTCGCGCGCCGCGTCGATTGCGCCTACCTCGCCGAACTGGTGACAAAGCACCTGATCGACGAAGACGAGGCCCATGAGGTCGCGCACGACCTCGCCTATGGACTGGCCAAGAAGGCCTACAAGCTGTGAACACCGCGTGAGCGGAGAAAAAACGGAGGGAACGATGGACAGACCGATCATCAACCGACGCACTTTCGTGTCCGGCGCCGCGGGCACAGCCGGGCTCGCCGCATTTGGCGGGCGCGCCTATGCGCAACTTCCGACCAGCCCGGTCACGCTCAACTTCGTTGACGTCGCCGGCAATCTCGCGCTCACGCAAAAGGCGATCGAGGCCTACCGCGACAAGAATCCGAAGCTGCTCGCGAAGGTGAACTTCAGCAAGGCGCCCGCACCGGAGCTGCCGGGCAAGATCAAGGCGCAGCAGGACGCCGGCCGCGTCGATATCGACGCCGTGCTGACCGGCATCGACGCGCTCTCGGCCGGCGTCGACCAGAAGCTCTGGATTCCGATCGCCACCGAATACGCCTCGAAATTGCCGAAGCTGAACGACATCTATCTGCCGGGCGCGGCGAAGATGCAGGGCCTGGCGTCGAACCAGGGCGTCTGCATCGTGTTCTGCCCGGCCGGCCCGGTGATGGAATACATGCCGAACAAGGTGAAGCAGGTGCCGCAGACCGCGGAAGACCTGCTCGCCTGGGCCAAGGCCAATCCCAACCGCTTCATCTATGCGCGGCCGGCGAATTCGGGCCCCGGCCGCATCTTCATGATGGGCCTGCCCTACATCCTCGGCGACAAGGATCCCTCGGATCCGAAGAACGGCTGGGACAAGACCTGGGCCTATTTGAAAGAGCTCGGCCAGTACGTCGAGTACTATCCGGGCGGCACCGGCGCGGTGATGAAAGAACTGGGCGAAGGCTCGCGCGACATGACCCCGTCGCAGATGGGCTGGGACATCAACCCGCGCGCGATCGGCGTGGTGCCGAAGGAAGCCAAGGTCTTCTTCCTCAAGGGCTACCACTGGATTCTGGATGCACACTATCTCTGCATCCCAAAGGGCGTGTCGAACGACAAGCTCGCCGTGCTGATCGACTTCCTCAACTTCATGCTGTCGCCGCCGGCTCAGGCGATGACCTATGATGATGGCTACTTCTATCCCGGCCCCGCCGTGAAGGACGTTCCCTTGTCGATGGCGCCGGCGGCGAGCCAGAAGGTGATCGAGGAATTCGGCCGGGCCGAATACGCCCAGGCGATCACCGCCGCCCCGCAGGAGCTGCCGCTCAACCCCGATCAGCTCGTGCTCGCGTTCCGGCGCTGGGACGAGGAGATCGGCGGGGCGAAGCGCAAGTAGGGCGCGACACTCCATGGCCATTGCCGCGACCAACTTCCGCGAGCTCAGGCTCGATCGCCTGAGCCGCGACTTTGGCACCGTGAACGCGCTACGCGACGTCACCATCACGGTGAAGCGCGGCGAGTTCATCTGCCTGCTCGGACCGTCCGGTTGCGGCAAGTCGACCGCGCTCAATTGCATCGCCGGGCTGCTTCCCGCGACCGCGGGGAGCATCTGGCTCGACGACAAGCGCATCGACAATCTGCGGCCCGAGCAGCGCGGCTTCGGCATGGTGTTCCAGAACTACGCGCTGTTTCCCCACCTCACGGCGCGCCGCAATGTCGGCTTCGGCCTGCTGATGCGCGGCGTCCCGAAGGCGCAAGCCGAGGCGCGTATCGACGAGGCGATTAGGCTCGTGCGTCTCGGCGAGCAGGAGAACAAGCTGCCCGGTCAGATGTCCGGCGGCCAGCAGCAGCGCGTCGCGATCGCGCGCGCGATCGTGGTCGAGCCGCCGCTCGTGCTGATGGACGAGCCTCTGTCGAACCTCGACGCCAAGCTGCGCCTAGAAATGCGCGCCGAGATCCGCCGCATCCATGACGAGATCGGCGCCGCCACGATCTACGTCACGCACGACCAGGACGAGGCGCTCTCGCTCGCCGACCGTATCGTGGTGATGCGCGAGGGCACGGTGCGCCAGATCGGCACGCCGCGCGAGCTTTACGCCGCGCCCGCGCATCTCGATGTCGCGGAGTTCATGGGCTTCCGCAATCGCCTCTCCGGCAAGGTCACGGCGGTCGCGGGAGACCGCGTCACCGTGGCGGTCGGGCCGACCACCGTGACCGGCGCCGCGCACCAGCCGATCGCCATCGGCGCGGCGGCAATCGTCGCGGTGCGTCCCGAAGACATGACGCCGGCGCCGGCTTCCACGCAAAGCTTTGCCGCCACCGTGACGGCGAGCGAATATCGCGGCCGCGATTTCTACGGCCTCGCGCGCACCGCGGACGGTGCCGAGATCGCGTTCCGCGCCGACAATGCCATCGCGACCGGCACGCCGATCCATCTCAGCGCGGCCGAAGCGCGCGTCCTTGTATTCGCGGGAGCCGCCTAGGTGGCGACAGAAGCAATCGCGCGCCCGCCGGCGTTCGAGCGCATCCCGCTCGGCCAGCGCCTCGCCGCGAATGGCCTCGACGCCGTGACGGCGCTCTGCCTTCCCGCCGCGCTCTTCATCATCGCGCTGTTCATCTATCCGTTCTTCTACGGCCTCTTCCTGTCGTTCGAGCCCAAGAAGGGCGACTGGCTCGCGAACTATCAGCGCTTCTTCTCCGACAGCTTCTTCTACGGCACCATCGCGACCACGCTCTGGCTCGCTTTGCCGGTGACGATCATCAATCTCGTCGTCGCGGTCCCGGTCGCGCTGCAGGTGCGCCACATGCGCTGGCAACGCGTGCTGACCACGATCCTGGTGCTGCCGATCACGCTCGGCACCGTGCTGGTCGCCGAAGGCATGTTGAATTATCTCGGGCCGCAGGGCTGGTTCAATCGCGTGCTGATGACGCTCCACCTCGTCTCCGAGCCGGTGAAGCTGGTGCACAATTACTGGGGCGTGATGCTCTCGCTGGTGATCACCGGCTTTCCCTTCACGTTTCTCTTGATCCTCTCCTACGTCACCGGCATCGATGCCGTGCTGGAGCAGGCCGCGGCGACGCTCGGCGCCAATGCGCGGCGGCGCTTCTGGCACGTGCTTCTCCCGCTGCTGATGCCCGGGCTCGCGATCACGTTCTGCCTCTCCTTCGTGCAGGCCTTCTCGGTGTTTCCCTCCGCGGTCCTGCTCGGCGCACCCGCCGGCCCGACGCGCGTGATCTCGATTGCCGCCTATCAGGCGGCGTTCGAGGAATACGACTACTCGATGGCCTCCGCGGTCGCGATGGTGATGGCGTTCGTCCAGCTCGCGATCGTCGTCGCGGTGCTCGGTGTCCGCGGCCTGTTCTATCGCGGCCCGGCCGCGGGCGCGAAAGGCTAGCGCCATGATGAAGGACAACACGATCGGCGCGCGGCTGTGGCGGACGGCGATCTGGCTGTTCGTCGGCTTCTTCGTGCTCAACCTGTTCGGCATGATCGCGGCCGTCGTCACGAGCTCGTTCGCGACGCGCTGGCTCGGCACCTGGCTGCCGGCGGGCTGGACCACGCGCTGGTATTTCGCCGCCTGGAGCGAATTCCAGCTCGACGACATCCTAATCGTGACGTTCCAGGTGGTGTTCGCCGTGGTGGCGCTCGCGGGCCTGCTCGGCGTGCCGGCGGCTTATGCGTTGGCGCGGCGCGAATTCCCCGGCAAGCGGCTGGTCATGCTGCTGATCGTGCTGCCGCTGCTGGTGCCGCCGATCACGTTCGGCATTCCGCTCGCAACGGTCCTCTATCGGGCTAACCTCGCGGGCGGCATGTCCGGCGTGATCCTGGCGAACCTCGTGCCGACCGTGCCGTTCGTGATCCTGGTGATGGTGCCGTTCATCGAGCAGATCGATCCTCGCGTCGAGGCGGCCGCGCGCGTGTTCGGCGCCGGGACATTCCGCCTGTTCATCCATATCCTGCTGCCGCTGCTGATCCCCGGCGTGCTCGCCGCGCTGCTGCTGGTGCTGGTGCGCACCATCGCGATGTTCGAGCTCACCTTCCTCACCTCCGGCCCGACCAGCCAGACGCTGGTCGTCGCGCTTTATTACGCGGTGTTCGCCGCCGGCGTGCGCGCCGTGCAGTCGGTCGACGCGATGGCGGTGATCTATATGGTGTCGACGCTGATCTGGCTCCTGGTGGCGCTGCGCTTCGTCAATCCGGCGCAGATCGTCACGCGCGCCAAACAGCAGACGGCGAACTGAACTACGCTGACGACCAACGAAACCGAAAAACGCAATCAGGGAGGACGACCATGAACAGACGTGAATTCCTCGGCTCCAGCGCCGTCGCAAGCCTCGCGCTTGCCGGGGCGGCGGCGCCAGCCCTCGCCGAGACGAAGCTGATGCTCAAGGCGAGCGACGTGCATCCGGAAGGCTACCCGACCGTCACGGCGGTCGAGAACATCGGCAAGAAGCTCGATCAGGCGACGAACGGCCGCTACGGCGTGCAGATGTTCGCCTCGATGCAGCTCGGCGGTGAGAAGGAAGCGATCGAGCAGGCCCAGGTTGGCGCCATTCAGTTTGCGCGCGTCAGCGTCGGCGCGCTCGGGCCCGTGGTCGACGACCTCAACGTGTTCAACCTGCCTTATGTGTTCCGCGACACCGCGCATATGCGCAAGGTCATCGACGGCGAGATCGGGCAGGAGCTGCTCGACAAGGTGACGAACAGCGGCAAGGGCCTCATCGGCCTGTGCTGGATGGATGCCGGCGCGCGCAACTTCTACAACACCAAGCATCCGGTGAAGACGCTCGCCGATCTCAAGGGCCTGAAGGTCCGCGTGATGGGCAATCCGATGTTCGTCGACATGGCGAACGCGATGGGCAGCAACGGCGTCGCCATGGGCTACGACCAGGTGTTCAGCGCGCTGCAGACCGGCGTCGTCGACGGCGCGGAGAACAACCCGCCGAGCTTCGTGTTCGACAATCACTATCAGGTCGCAAAATATCTCACGATCGACGAGCACCTGATCGTGCCGGAGATGGTCGTGTTCTCGAAGAAGACCTGGGACGCGATGTCGAAGGAAGACCAGGCGCTGCTGACCAAGTTCAGCAAGGAAGCGCAGCAGGAAGAGCGCAAGCTCTGGGACGTCTACGAGAAGCAGGCGATGGACAAGGCCACGGCGGCCGGCATCAACATCGTGCAAATCTCGGAGACCGACAAGAAGGCGTTCCAGGACGCCGTGAAGCCGGTGTGGGACAAATACGGCCCGAAATACGCCGCCATGGTGAAGCGCATCCAGGCGGTTCAGTAACGCAGCCGCGGCGGGCCGGACCAACCGGCTCGCCGCATTCGCGTCCGCACCCGCTATCGGCAAATCATCAAGGGGGGATTCATGGCGAGCGCCTTTCGCCGCGTGATGGACGCGCTCTACTTCGCATGCGTCGTCATCGCCGGTGTCGCACTGGTGCTGATCTCGGCGGTCATTCCGTGGGCGGTGTTCACCCGCTACGTGCTCAACAGCGCGGCCTCGTGGCCGGAGCCGACCGCGGTGCTGCTCACCATCGTGCTCACTTTCTTCGGTGCGGCCGCCTGCTATCGCCTGCGCCTGCATATGAACGTGTCGTTCTTCGCCGCCGGCCTGCCCGGCATCTGGCGGCGCGTCGCCGAGACGCTGGCCGAAATCCTGGTCGGCCTGATGGCGCTGTTCATGGCGTTCTACGGCGAGAAGCTGGTCGAGGCGACCTGGCAGAACACGATCGCGGATTTTCCCGCGCTCTCGGTCGGCGTCACCTACCTGCCGATCCCGATCGGCGGCGCGATCCTGTTCCTGTTCGTGCTGGAGCGGCTGACCATCGGGCCGCCGCTCGATGAGATTCCCGACGCCCACGCCGCCGTCCCGATCGATTGAACGAGAGACACAATGGATATCGCCGTCCTCCTCGGCACGATGTTCTTCTGCTTCTTCATCGGCGTGCCGATCGCCTATTCGCTCGGGCTCGCGGCGATCGTCGGCGCGTTCTGGATCGGCATTCCGGTCGAAGCCGTGATGCTGAAAATCTCCGACGGCGTCAGCAAGGTCGCGATGCTGACGATCCCGTTTTTCGTGCTCGCCGGCGCCATCATGGCGGAAGGCGGCATGGCGCGCCGCATGGTGGCGTTTGCCGACGTGCTGGTCGGGTTCACACGCCTGCGTGGCGGCCTCTCCGTTGTGAATGTGGTCGCCACGACGTTCCTCAGCGGCATCTCGGGCTCGGCCGTCGCCGACACCTCAGCGATCGGCTCGGTCATGATCCCGCAAATGGAAAAGGTCGGCTTTCCGCGCGTGTTCGCCACCAATGTGACGATCACGGCCTCGGTGCAGGCGCTCCTCGTGCCGCCGAGCCACAACGCGGTGATCTATTCGCTCGCGACCGGCGGCACCATCTCGATCATCAGCCTGTTCATGGCCGGCGTCATGCCGGGACTGCTGCTCGGATTCTCCGTCATCGTCCTCTGCCTCGTCATCGGTTACCGCAACAACCATCCGCGCGGCCAGACCGTGCCGATGCGCGAAGCCTTCAAGATCACCGTCGATGCGATCTGGGGCCTGATCACGCTGGTGATCATCCTCGGCGGCATCCTTGGCGGTGTGTTCACCGCGATCGAGGCCGGCGCGGTCGCGTGCCTGTGGGCGTTCTTCGTCACCATGTTCATCTACCGCGATTACAAGTGGCGCGACCTGCCGGCGCTCGTCGCCCGTACGCTGCGCACCGTCGCGATGGTGATGACGCTCATCGCGTGCGCGTCGAGCGTCGGCTACGTGATGGCGCTCACCCAGATGCCGGCCAAGATGACGGCGTTCTTCCTCACAATATCGAGCGACAAGAACGTCATCCTGTTCCTGATCAACATCCTGCTCTTGATCCTCGGCTGCCTCGTCGACATGGCGCCCTCGATCCTGATCGCGACGCCGATCCTGCTGCCCGTGATGGCCAATTTCGGCGTCGACCCGGTGCATTTCGGCATGATCATGATGCTCAATCTCGGCATCGGTCTGTGCCATCCGCCGGTCGGCGCGATCCTGTTCGTCGGCTGCGCGGTCGGAAAGGTGACAATCGAGCAGGTGATGCGCGAGATCTGGCCGTTCTACGGGGTGATGTTCTTCGTGCTGATGCTGGTCACATACATTCCATCGATCTCGCTCTGGCTGCCGCATTCCCTCGGGCTGCACTGACCGATGCGGCTCTGTGAAGCGACGCTTGGGAAACTGCCAGCGGACATCGTGCGGCCGCGCTACGACCGCGGCGCGCTCGCAACGGGAATCGTGCATCTCGGCGTCGGCGCGTTCCAGCGCGCGCATCAGGCGATGCACACCGAGGCAGCGCTTGCGGCAGGCGATACGCGCTGGGGCATCGTCGGCGCGAGCCTGCGCTCCAGTGCCGTGCGCGATGCGCTGAAAGTCCAGGACTGGCTTTATACGCTGGCGGTGCGCGGCGCCGAAGGCGAGCGATTGTCCGTCATCGGTGCTCTCAAGGGCGTGCTCGTCGCGCCGGAAAAGCCTGCGG
>PLJS01000226.1:0-9536 GCA_003140315.1 Hyphomicrobiales bacterium | reverse complement strand
CTCGGCATCCCCGCCTTCACGGTGCTCTGCTGCGACAACCTCCCGCACAACGGCCGCACGGTCGCGGGCCTCGTGACGCGCTTTGCTTCCTTACGCGATCCGCATCTCGGGCATTACATCCGCAACGAGGTCGCGTTCCCTTCGACCATGGTCGACCGCATCACGCCGGCGACGACCGACGATGATCGCCGCGCGATCTCAGGCCGCCTCGGCGTCGATGACGCGGCGCCCGTCATCACCGAGCCGTTCAGCCAGTGGGTGATCGAGGATCGCTTCCCGCTCGGCCGCCCGGACTGGTCGATCGCGGGCGCGGAATTCGTCACCGACGTTGCGCCCTACGAGAACATGAAGCTGCGGCTGCTCAATGGCAGCCATTC
Organism: Hyphomicrobiales bacterium; assembly: GCA_003140315.1. Taxonomy (GTDB): domain Bacteria; phylum Pseudomonadota; class Alphaproteobacteria; order Rhizobiales; family Xanthobacteraceae; genus PALSA-894. The sequence goes on along the minus strand of PLJS01000226.1, from coordinate 9,159 downwards.
GACCCTGGCCTATCTCGGCTATCTCGCCGGCTACGAGACCGTGGCCGACACGATGCGCGATCCGAACTATCGACGTCTCGCCGAAGGCGTGATGGACGATGCCGCGACCACGCTGACCATGCCGGCGGGCGCGGACGTTGCCGCCTACAAGCGCGCGCTGATGGAGCGCTACGCCAATCCGGCGCTCCGGCACCGCACCTGGCAGATCGCCATGGACGGCTCGCAGAAGCTGCCGCAGCGCCTGCTCGGCTCGATCCGCGACCGGGTCAGCGTTGGCGCGCCAATCGACCGGCTGGTGATGGGGGTCGCTGGCTGGATGCGCTACGTCACCGGCATCGACGAGCACGGCAAGCCCATTGACGTGCGCGATCCGCTGGCCTCTCGATTGAGAACGATCGCCGATCAGGCCGGGATGGTGGCCGAGCGGCTCGCGCCGGCGCTGCTCGACGTGCAGGAGGTGTTCGGGGCCGAGCTCGCACATGATCCGCGCTTTCGCGCCGCGGTCACGTCTGCTCTGGCGCTGATCATCGCCCGCGGCGCGCGCGCGGCGGTCGCCGCGGGCTAAACCGCTTCCTCCGCCCGGCGCCGGCGCACGAAGCTCGGGATGATCGTGCCGATCGCCAGCACGGCGAGCGCCGCCACGATGAAGAACACCGCGCGCGGATGTCCGGCATCCATCACGTAGCCGAACAGCAAGGGCGAGATCACGCCGCCCACGTTGAAACCCGTCGTAACAAAGCCGAACACCTTGCCGAACTGCCCGTCCGGCGTGACCGCGCGCACCAACATGTCGCGCGAAGGCTGCATCAGCCCGTTGACGAAGCCATTCAGCGACATCGCGGCGAACAGGAGCGCGGTGCCGAGGTCGAAGGTCCCGATGATCACCGCCGTGATGGCGAGGCCTGCGAACGATCCCGCCGCGACCCATTCGTGCCGGCTTGTTCGTGCCGCGAGCAAGCCGCCCGCAAGCACTCCGAAAGCGCTCAACATGAGGTTCACGGTCAGCGCCGTGTTGGCGAGCGTCAGCGGCGTGCCATAGGCCTCACCCAACGCGACCACCGAATAGTTCACCACGCCCGTGCTCGCGAACGTGATCATCACGAAGAACAGGAAGTTGAGCAGGATCGGCGCCGATAAGAGCAGGCTCCAGCCGGCCTGCCCGGCTTCGGCTTTTTTCGGCGGCTTGGGCGGCGCCTCGAACAGGGCCGCCGGCTGCGCCATCACGAGGGCGGCGACCAGAAGCCCGGGCACCGCGGCCGCGAGGAACGCGCCCTGCCAGTCGAGCCACTGCTGCAGGATCAGCATGGCCGCGGGCGTGATCGCGGTCCCCAGGAAGCCCGCGAAAATGTGAATCGAAAAGGCTTGTCCGGTGCGTTTACGGGAGACGAACTGCGACAGGATCGCGTAATCGGCCGGGTGATAGACCGCGTTCGCGACACCGAACAGGCCGAACATCGCGACCATGAGCCAAAACGACGGGATCGATCCGACGATTGAGAGGCAAATGGACCCGATCACCAGCCCGGCGACCAGCACCGAGCGCGGGCCGATCCGGTCGACCAGGAACCCGGCCGGCGTCTGGCAAAGTCCGGTCGTGAGGTTGAAGACCGTGAGCGCGAGACCGAGCTCCGTGTAGCTGACGCCGTAGAACTCGCGCACGAACGGAAACAGCGGCGGCAGCACAAGAATGTAGAAGTGGCTGACGAAATGCGCCACGCAGACGAGCGGAATGATGCGCCCGTCATTCGTGCGCGTAGCGTCGCCCGAAACTTCCGAGATCTGCGTCATGCCCGGCCGACGTTTCCGAGCCCCGGCTGGGGCCTTGTTGTTGGCCGCTTATAGAGGACGGGTCGGGCCCGCGCACCCCATCTCAATGGCGTCGCCGCGCAGGCAACCATGCGCGCCGCGCATGAGTCGCGACGGCTCGCTCGCCTACATCTTGCCTTGATATTTCTTCAGCGCCGCCTCGACGAAGCGGTTGTCGTAGGTGTCCTCGACCTTGATGTTGGCGGCCTTCACCTCGGGCAGGAACGCCGCGAGCACGTCGAGCACGATCTGCGCGCCCTCGCGTGTGATCAGTCCGTCGGGGGCGTGCGCTTCGTGCATGCGCTTATAGGACTCAAGATAGAGCGCCTTGTCGCCGAGCATGTATTCGGCCGGCACATTGGCGGCGATGTCGTCGATGCTCGCTGTCTGCATCCACAGCTCGGCGCGCACGATCGCGTTGGTCAGCGCCTGGATCGTGTTCGGGTTCTTGGCGATGAAGTCCGCGGTCGCGTAAAGCCCGGCCTCCGGATAAGGCCCGCCGAACAGATCTTCGGTGCCCTTGCGGGTGCGCGTCTCGGCGATGATGATGATCGCCTTGTCGGTCTCGAGCTTGGTCATCACCGGATCGCTGTTGATGATGGCGTCGATCTCGCCTTGCTCGACTGCCGCGACCGCGCCGGCCGCGGTGCCGACGCCGATGATCGACACGTCATCGGATTTCAGCCCCGCCTTGGTCAGCAGGTGATTGAACACCATGTGCGTGCTCGAGCCCGGCGCGCTCACGCCCACTTTCATGCCCTTGAGGTCGGCGAGCGTCTTGTAGCGATCTCCGACCTTCTTCGACACCGCGATCGTGAGCGCCGGATAGCGCACCTGCACCACGAAATTCTTCAGGTGCTGGTTTTTCGCCGCCATGGTGAGCGTGTTGGAATAGGCGCCCGACGCGACATCGCTCGAACCGCCCATCAGCGACTGCAGCGCCTTGGAACCACCCGCGAATGCCGCGATCTCGACCTCGATCCCCTCGTCTGCAAAATATTTGCGCTGCTGCGCGATGATCAGCGGCAAATACGGGAGCCCGAGCGACGCGGTCGCGATGTTGACCTTGCGCTTCTCAGGTGTCGACTGCGCATTCGCGGACTGGGCCAGCAAGACGAGCAGCAGGGCCGACGAAATGGCAGTAAAGGCTTTGCGCATGGAGCTTCCTCCGGGCGGCGTTCGAATTTCTCTGGGCCGCCCCGCCCTCAGTGTCGACTCAATGCGCGATGGTTGCCAAGCCCCTTTTGGACGAGACGCGGCTATTGCTCGTCCGGACACGGATCGACGATCGCCCAGAGATCGGTGCCGTTGAACACCTTCTTCATCTGCGCGGTGAGCCCGCCGTGGCGCGCGATCCAGTCTTTCACCGTCGGCGGATAGAACGACATCAGTTCGTCGGTGCCGGCGATGCTCGTGACCCGCAGTCCCGCGGTCCAGCGCTTGTCGTAATAGGCCTGATGGAACCCCAGACTCGCGCGCGGCGTCACGCAAATCCGGCTGAGCGGCACGATGCCGAGCACCAGCGTGCAAGCTGAATTGCAGATGCCGTCGATGACGACGCGCTCGCCATTGTCGCGCAGCGCCGCGTACTTCGCCTTGTACTGGTCGACATAGCCGCCGAAATCGCGCGTGATGCGCAGATCGGCAAGCGCCGGACCGCCCGACAGCAGCAACAGCAACACACACAGAACGCGCATCAAATCCCCGAACTCCGCGCGGGAGCCTGCGGCCGCAGTGGCGAATATCGCGTTAACGCGCGGCCCCGTGCCGGCGCAAAGCCAGTCTGACCGGGAAAATCCGGAGATTGTGAGGCGGACGGCTTTGCGCCATCACTTCAAAGGGATGGCAACATGACAAAAGGTCGAGACGCCAACGAGCCATACCGGGTGCGCGCCGGCGGCGTCTGGTATTTCGTCGATCCGACCTTCCCGGCCGGCGCGATCGAGCCTGGCGATACCGTCGTGGTCTATCCGGTCAGCGGCGACGCGGTCGTGGCGGTCCTGCACAAGAACGCGGCAGGGCTTGATGCCGGATCCGCTTGGATTTTTGCAACGCAGCAAGACGAGCGCTTCGAGGTTGGGCTCCATGACATCGCGGCGGTCCATTTGGCGACGGTGGATGACGAACAATAGCGATGTCGACGGAATCAGCGCGGCCCATTATAGAAGTCCGCACGGGCGACCTGATGCCCTATGGAGAGGATCATGAAGACGTTTATTCCCGCCCTGATCGTCGGCTTGGCGATCAGCTTTGGCGCCACGACATTCGTTAGCGCCGAGACCGCAACAACCCCGGCCCCGACGACCACGACGCCTGCCCCTGCCCCGACCACAACGAAGGCTCCGAAGGCCCCGGAGAAACCGCGCTCGGCGAAGTCGATCGAATGCTCGAAGCAGGCGGACGCCCAGGGGCTGCACGGCAAGAAGCGCAAGACATTCCGCAAGGAATGCATGAAGGGCTCGACCTGAACCGGTCGAACTCTCTTCGATACCGCTAAAGTCGCTCCTCGGTCTTCGACCCAGGGGCGGCTTTTTTTTCCATCAGCTCATTGAAACCGAACGACGGAACTTTTGTTTCGCTGCCCCGTTACCGAAAGCCTTCACTAGCGGGGAACAGCCATGTCACTCGGCACCATCCTTCTCATCGTCATCGTCATCGCGCTGCTCGGCGGCTTCAGCGGCTTCGGCGGCGGTCCGTTCTACGGGACCGGCTACTACGGCGGCGGCGCGCTCGGCACCATCCTGGTCATCGTGCTGATCCTGGTGTTGCTCGGCAAGCTCTGACGTTACCGTCGCGGTAAGCGCGGACGGCGCTTCGGCAAAATCCTCGCGCATGCGCGCAGATTGGCGACCCCGGGAGGACTCGAACCTCCGACCTTCAGCTTAGAAGGGTGTCGATGCACTCAATGATTTCAAAGACTTAGCCTGTTTTGGCATGTTTTTGGCACGAATGGCGACCCCAGAGGGACTCGAACCCCCAACCGTCGGATTAGAAATCCGATGCTCTATCCGGTTGAGCTATGGGGCCGGTGCGCGACGCCAAATACCACAGAATTGGCTGTGGACGCATGGCCACAATTGAGCCGCCATATCGGGCCTAGGGTTGCCGTCGTAGCTAACGGGGGGCCAGCATGGTCCAGTTAGCAATGATCGAAGAACGCAGTCTCCATCCCAGCCGCTCGTTGTGGCTCTCTCCGAATTGCTACGACTTGAGCGCGGCGACGCGACTTCGGCTGGCCGCCTCCGGGTCGACGGAAGTGGCACGAACACCCGCGAAGGTACCGCGGGCACCGACCAAGCAAACGCTGCGACAACGATTTTGGTCACGGAGAAAGTAGCGGTGACAAAAACGCGGCCCTAGTGTTCCCGTTTCCCGAAATGTTCCTATGGACGAGGGGGTACTGGCCTGTTTTGACCCTCAGTGGCCGGTTATGAAATCGGCAGTGGCCTAGTTTGAATTGAGGATGAGCACTTCGGATCAGACTCACTCCACCGACAAGCCCAACATACCCTATGGCAATCGCAGGATGGTATCTGCAAAAGGCCAAGCAATGTTCGCGCCTGGCGGTAGAGGCCACCGATCCGCGCGAGCGCGCCCGATACAAACAAGAGGGCACGATATGGCGCGAGTTAGCCGACGACCTTGCGAAGCAAGACCGAACCGCTGACGGGCCGCCCTAGTTGGCGGCTTTGTTCTATCTGTTACGCTCTAGTGGCCTTGGACTGTTTTGGTAGGCGGTTCAAGGAAGTCTCGGCGCGTGCCGCCCCCAAAAGCCGCGCGCGCCGGGGCGCCCAAGTTAATGGCCCCTTGCTTTTTCTTTAGCTGGCAGTGCATTGAACCAATCCAACATCGCCTGCATGGTCACGCGCGGCACGAACCGAAAATAGGCGAAGCGTTTGTCCTCTCCGATGTCGGTGCCGTCGGCACGCTCCACGTAATTGTGCCACTCGGGCCGGACGCGTTCGTCATTGGTCGCCAGCTCCCGGGCGCGGCGGTCGCCGTCAATTCCGGTAAAGCCCCACTCCGTCTCCAGCTTGACCAGCTCGTGAGCCGGTACCCAGCGCGGGTATGCTTGGCGGAGATGGCGGAGGACGATTTGGTGTGTTGTAAGTTTATCCTGTTGCATGCGCGTATGGGCCGTAGCCCCAAGTCTCAGTTTGGCGATGGCACGGGAAACACAATGTCCTGCCGTTCGACATTTCGTATCGCAGCTCGGGGAAGCGCGTGAAAGACTTGATATGGTCGGCTTGGAGCTGCTGAGTGGCACAGCATCTCACACAGCGGTAGCCATCGCGTTTCAGAACCGCGGCGCGCCACTTGCGACCTTCGGCACAATTCCGCGCTCTGCGTGTCTCGGTGGAAATGCCACCCTTCCAGCTTGGATTTTTGCTTCCTGTGCGCGCCTTTGCGAGTGCCACAAGTTTTTCGTTGTGAGGGATGGGTCGCCCTCTCTTGGCCGCTGACATCTTGGCGCGCGTTTCGTTGGATGCGCGGCGTCCGATGTTCCACCAACCTGCGCCACCGCGGAGCAACCCTTCACTAATTTTCTTTCGATGCTGGTCGGACAGGGGCTTGCCCCGAAATGCTGCACCAATCTTTTCTTTGGTCGCCTGGGAAAGGCGTAGGCCGCGTTTTGAGTCCGCGATTTTGCGCTTGGTCTCCTCGGTCATACCTCCGTCTTTGAACTTCTAATCGACGCGACACCTCCATGCTTTGTGCACCACCACTGGCTCATGCCGGGTGAGTACGGCCGCAATTCCTGCGCTGTTTCCGTCCGGCAGGTGAGACAAAGGCGGGTCATTGGTCTTTGTTGCCGTCGCCAAGCAAGAAGCTAGGGTCCGATTGCGCATGTTGCGCAAGCGTGCGCCCGTCCTTCATTACGGTATAAGGAAGAAACACTTCCGCAGTCGTCACCATTTGGGTCTCGACCAAAGCCATCTGCGCCTCAACCCAATCTTTGACGATACGCCAAGCTGTTCGTACCGCTTGGTCTCGCCATTGGCTTTCCCAGTGCCGTAGTCGCTGCTCCCCCCAAGGCTTCTTCTTCCCCTTCGTGATGATGGTCAGAACCGGCTTCCAGTCGCACGGAAGCCGAAAACCCATTTTCTGCTCGCCTAATTTTATTTGAAATGAGATGGCGGAGACATAGGAATTCTCCGGGTCGTACTCGGTCAGGACCGCCGACGCTCCGTGCATTGAAAGGCACCGCGCGATTTCCTGCGCCGTCTTGTCCGGGTCGATTTTGGTTGTGTAGTTAAGAAGTCCCATGGATTTTTGATTTGCGCGCGGCGACCATCTTATCCGCGTTCGCTTTGAGCCACTTCTTGCCATATTTCTTGTTGCGTCGGCGGGCTAGCTCCTGCGCCGCCTTGTTCTTTTTCTTCATTGCCCCATCGTACCACGCACCCAACATGCGCAAGTTTGGAAGTGGGGATAACTCGCCTCGACGGAAAACATGCGCATGTTACACTGGAGCTAGTCGAGCATTTAATAGCCAATCAATTTGTGTATGCAGGTCAAAATTGTTGAAGGGGTCTACGGCAACAGCATCGCGCATGACTACCGGCGCTCGAAGCTACCGGCCAAGATTGCGAAAGAGGCATCGTTCTGGTTCCTGACAGCTCTGCTGGTCATGGCGATCGGCGTGGGCGGGTTCGCGGTCGGCATCTCAATTCTCGGCGTATGAGCGAGCTAGAGATTGCGCGCCAAGAGCGCGACGCCGCTTTCTCCGTCTTTGTTGAGGAGAGCGGCAACGCCAACAAGCACGCTCTGAAGGCCAAGGCGGCGCGAGAAAAGTACATGCTGGCGCGGGATGAGGTCAGAGCGCTTGAACGAGATGTGATGTCGTACGGGCCGGTCGTGGGCGCATAACAATTAACAACCACATTTATGGATAAAGGATTTTTGCCGGAAGGATACGAGGTTCCCAAGACGGGCGGCGCGTACATGAAATTTCGGCAGGGCGCGAACAAGTTTCGCATCCTATCGGCCCCCATCATCGGATGGGAATACTGGACGGAAGACCGCAAGCCGGTGCGCTCCAAGACGCTCTGGAAGACCATACCGGTTGATGCCGATATCAGCGGAGAGGCCGGATGGAATCCGAAGCACTTCTGGGCGTTCGTCGTCTACAATCAGGATGACAAGGCCATCCAGATATTGGAGGTCACGCAGTCGAGCATCCTCTCTCGCTTGCAGTCGCTCATACAGAACGAGGACTGGGGCGATCCGCGCGCCTACAGCATCACCGTGACGCGCTCGGGCGAAGGCCTCAACACGAAGTACGAAGTCGACGCCTCGCCGCACAAGCCGACGCCGCCGGAGATCCTGGCGGAGTACAAAGAGAAGAAGATCGACCTGGAAGCCCTCTTTGAAGGCAAGAGCCCGTTTGACGCCTCTGAGCGCAGCGACGCTGTCGACGCCAAGGAGTTCCGGCCAAAGGTGGTCAAGGAGCAGCTAGAGGCGAAGGATAAGCTCTCGGCCGAGGACGAAGCAGCTCTGGCAGATATGCCGTCGTTCTAGGCATAGAGGAACATTCTGACAGGAAAGAAGCCCCGGGGGACACCGGGGCTTCTCCCATTTCACCACCACGACGGGGGCACGGGGGGGGGGCGCTGAGACGTGGTGGTACTTGGTCAATACCGCACGGGTGAATAGGTTCCAGACACGGCTCTCAAGGCCGCGCGCAGGCGCCCGACGAAGTGCCGCCACCTCGCATTTCGGCAAAGGCGGCGCGTATACTGGTGGCGCTGCCCTATCGGGGATGGGAGGGTGAGATGCCGAGACTGTTGGTCTGTTTGGTCGCACTCATAAGCGTCGAATCTCCGTCGGCGGCTTACTCTGAGTCGTTGGGAGCTGGAGTGGGCGCGACCACATGCGGAGAGTTCGCAGTCGAATACAAGGGCAACCCAAGAGGGACTGAGTACGTCTACTACAATTGGGGCCTTGGCTTCATGACCGGATTGAATCTAGTCATTGAACCAAAGGAGAAGCGTAGAGACATTGACGGAATGCAGCCAGAAGAGAAGAAGGCGTTTATGCGAATCTTTTGCGACAAAAATCCTTTGAAAATATACGCGGCCGGGGTGATCGAAATGTTCCACAGGTTGCCTTTCGCGAAGGAGTAGCTATCCACACCCCTTCCCTGGCGCCCCTTCATGCGTGCTACAGTTAAGGTGCGCTAAGGCGCGGCCGGAATCACCTCAGAGAACACTTTGGCGGTGGACCCGGAAGAGCAATCTTCCGGCCCCGGCCAAAGTGTTTTTGTTTTGGCCTTGCAGTTACGGGCCTGTGCGAAGGACTGCCACACGGACACCTCACGATACCAAGGCAAGAGCTGGTCCCGGTTGTCTG
>PLJS01000214.1:33614-33748 GCA_003140315.1 Hyphomicrobiales bacterium | reverse complement strand
CTCGACGAGACCAAGCCCGGCTCGGGCCTGGGGCTCTCGATCGTCGTCGATCTGGCGGCGCTTTACGGCGGCGCGCTGACGCTCAGCACCGCACCGATCGGAGGGCTGCGTGCCGAGCTGGTGCTGCCGGCGGC
>PLJS01000214.1:0-33485 GCA_003140315.1 Hyphomicrobiales bacterium | reverse complement strand
CGGCAGTGTCGCGATCGCCCCCGGCAATACGACGAGCACGGTCCCGACCGTCGCCTCGGGTGGTGTCCTCAGTGGTGCGATCGGCACGACGCTCGATGAGCAGGACCGCCAGCGCGCCTATGCNNNCCGCCACGGAACCGTGGTTCCGGGCGCCGCCTATGATGCCCGCGGCACGCGCTGCCGCGACTACACCCATACGATCTACATCGACAACAAACCGCAGACCGCGCGCGCCACCGCCTGCCGCAACCCGGACGGAAGCTGGAGCCCGGTCGGCTGATCGCGCATTGCGCTCAGGATCGTCCCCCCGCAACCAGTTCTTAAGGCAGTCGCGGCTATCACTGACCCTGGGTCAATGGGTCTCGGGGTTTTCAGGGCATGGCCGGCGACGTGGCCATCGCGCGTTTGCGCCAATATCTCGGTGAGCTGCAGCCGCAGACGCGTGCGATGCTCGCGGCCGCGATCGAGCGCGCCCAAATGCGCGGCGAGGAGGTGCTCGGCACCTCGTTCCTGCTCGAAGAGCTGCGTCGCGGGCTGCGCCCACCGCAAGCGCCGACGGTACCGCGCGCCGGCTATCCGCAGCGCCTGTTTTTCACCCCCCTCACACCCTTCCTGATCGACGACGCGCACGGCCGCAAATATCTCGGTCGCCTCTCGCGCACCTGCCTCGATCCGGTCTGGCAATGGCTTTGCCGCGACCTGGTGCGCGCCGAGGCGAAGGCCTATGCGGATGAGGCGAACATGCTGCTTGCCTCCGGCGACCAGAATGGCGCCGAACAACTCGCCCGCACGTTTCAGGACTTCGTGGTCGAACGTCTGCGCGAGCCGCTCGCGGCCGCCAGGAGCGACGAGCGGACCGACCGGCGCCTTTCGGCGCAGATCGGGATGCGCAAGGCGAGCGAAGACCTGCGCGAGATGGACGCGATCCTGCGCTCGCGCGACGCGCTCGCTCTGATCGGTTCGCGCTTGCCCGCGATGGTCCCCGCGCTTGCCGACGATCAGCTCGACAGCGTCAGGACGCTCCTTGATTCCCCGGTCGGATGCCATCCGGACGTCTTCCTGCATGCGCTGCTCGTGGTGCAGAGCCGCCTTGCCGCGCCATGGCAGTTGATCCGGCTTGCGATCCATGCCGCGAGCAACGACACCGCCGCACGCATCGCGCAGACGCCGTTCGCGATCGCGCTCGACATTGTGATCGGCGATATCGAGCGCATGATCGCGACCATCCGCGCCGCGCTCGAGGCGGGGCGACGCTCCGGTCTCGCGCCGCTCGTCAAGGACATCCACGACGCGGCGCGCGCGCTGCATACCGAGATCGATCTCGCTGCCGACACGCCTTGGGCGCGCAGGCTGGCCTCGGCACGCGGCAATGCCGCGCGCCTGCTGCAGGTCGAGATCGAAGGCATCCCGGGCCGCGTGCGCCGGCTCTTGCGGCCGCGCGCGGGCTATGAGCTGACGCAGGCGCTCGACCAAACCGAAGTCGCCGATACGGAGGCAGCGCTCGACCTCTTCGGCGCCTGCCGGACCTGCGCCGGCGAGCTCGCGCTCAGCGAGGCGACGCGGCGCGTGCAATCGGAGCTGCAGAACTTCTTCGATAGCGGAATGCAGATGCTGCTCGACGGCCTGCGCACGACCGGCACGGCGGAGCGCGCGTGCCGCCAGTCGCAGGTCGACGCCGCGGTGCGGTTCTGCGGCAAGCTGTTCGGGACCGAATATGCGGGTCTGCTCACCAAGGCGGCCGACGTCGCCGCCAAGGGGGAACTCAAGGCCGCAAGAACCTGATCCGGCTCGCGAAAATGTGCCGCTGACGGCCGTTGATCTTCCGCATTGCGGCTTGCCCGACGCCGTGATGTAACCCGTCCCCATGACGCTATGGTTTGTCTTCGCGCTGATGACCGCCGCGGCGGTCTTCGCCGTGCTGTGGCCGCTCGGCCGCGCGGCGGTGCGGCGCTCGGGCAGCGATGTCGCGGTCTATCGAGACCAGATCGGCGAGATCGGGCGCGACCGCGCCAACGGCCTGATCGGCGCCTCCGAGGCGGAGGCGGCGCGCGTGGAAGTCTCGCGCCGTCTGCTCGCCGCGGCCGACGCCGATGCGGCGCAATCCGCCGCTGCGCCGCGGCCCGGCGCCACCGCGCGCCGCCGCACGGCCGCCGTCGCGGCGCTGATCGGCGTGCCGGTCCTCGCAGCCACGCTCTATCTTGCGCTCGGCTCACCGCAGCTTCCGGGCCAGCCGCTCGCGGCGCGTGTCAAGGCTCCGCTCCAGGACCAGCCGCTCGATGCCCTGGTCACGCGCGTCGAGGCGCATCTCGCGAGCAACCCGGAAGACGGTCGCGGCTGGGAGGTGATCGCGCCGGTCTATCTGCGCCTCGGCCGCTTCGAGGATGCCGTCAAGGCGCGGCGCAACGCGCTGCAACTCAATGGCGCGACGTCCGACCGTGAGGCCGACCTCGGCGAGGCGCTCGCCGCGGCGGCGAACGGCGTCGTCACCGACGAAGCGAAGGCGAGCTTCGAGCGCGCACGCGCAGGCGATCCGAAGAACGTGCGGGCGCGCTTCTACCTCGGCGTTGCGGCCGAGCAGGACAGCAATCACGCCGCGGCCGCGGCGATCTGGCGCGAGATGCTGACCGACGCGCCGCAAGGTGCGCCCTGGGTCCCGATCGTGCGCCAGGCGCTCGCGCGCGTCGACGCGGCGCCGGCGCCCGGTCCGAGCGCGGACGACATTGCGGCGGCGCAATCGATGAAGCCCGAGGACCAGGCCGCGATGATCCGCGGCATGGTCGAGCAGCTCTCCGAGCGCCTCAAGCGCGACGGTTCCGACGTGGACGGATGGCTCCGCCTCGTGCGAGCCTATACGGTCCTGGGCGACAAGGACCGCGCGCGCGAAGCAGCCGCCGATGCACGTCGCGCGATCGGCCCGGACGCCGATAAGCTCAAGCGGCTCGACGAGCTCGTGAAGGGGCTGGGGCTGGAAGGCTGATGCGGCAACGCCCACAAGCCATATCGAGAGTCGCGACATGACGCGCAAGCAGCGACGTCTCGTCCTCATCGGTGCGGGCCTCGGCGTGCTCGGCCTTGCGGCCGGGCTCGTGCTGTTCGCGTTGCGCGACTCGATCGTGTTTTTCAACACGCCGACGGATATTACCGAGAAGCACATCGCGCCCGGAAGCCGCATCCGCCTCGGCGGGCTGGTCAAGCCCGGCTCGCTTCAGCGCGGCGACAATCTGTTCGTCCGCTTCGAGGTGACCGACGGCCATGCGACGCTGCCCGTCACTTATACAGGGATCCTGCCGGACCTTTTCCGCGAGGGCCAAGGCGTCGTGACCGAAGGTGCGCTGGATGCCGCCGGCACCTTCAGGGCGGACAGCGTGCTCGCCAAGCACGACGAGACCTATATGCCGAAGGAGGTCGCTGACGCGCTCAAGCGGCAGGGCCACTGGAAGAGCGAGACCGGATATGGGCTGGCGGGTGAGAGCAAGCCCGGCGCGCCAACGACAGGAGCGCCGAAGTGATCCCCGAACTCGGCCACTATTGTCTGGTGCTCGCGCTCGCGCTCGCGCTGATCCAGGCGAGCGTGCCGATGTGGGGCGCGCGCGTCGGCGATTCCACGCTGATGGGCGTCGCCGGGCCGGCCGCGCTCGCCCAGTTCGCGTTCGTCGCGGCAAGCTTTGCGGCACTCACCTGGTGCTACGTCGCCTCCGATTTCTCGGTGTTCAACGTCTTCCAGAACTCGCACTCGGCGATGCCGCTGATCTACAAGTTCACCAGCGTCTGGGGCAACCACGAGGGCTCGATGCTCCTGTGGGTGCTGATCCTCAGCCTGTTCGGCGCTTCGGTCGCAGCCTTCGGCGGCAATTTGCCGGAGACGCTGCGCGCCGACGCGCTTGCGGTTCAGGCCTGGATCGCGGCCGCGTTCTATCTCTTCATCCTCGTGACCTCGAACCCATTCCTGCGCCTCGCCGACGCACCGTTCGAGGGCCGCGATCTCAATCCCATCCTGCAGGACCCCGGTCTCGCGATTCATCCACCGTTGCTCTATCTCGGCTATGTCGGCTTCTCGATCTCGTTCTCCTTCGCGATCGCCGCGCTGATCGAAGGCCGCATCGACGCCGCCTGGGCGCGCTGGGTGCGGCCATGGGCGCTCGCCGCCTGGCTGTGCCTCACGCTCGGCATCGCGATGGGCTCGTACTGGGCCTATTACGAGCTCGGCTGGGGCGGCTGGTGGTTCTGGGACCCGGTCGAGAACGCTTCGCTGATGCCGTGGCTCGCCGGCACGGCGCTCCTCCATTCCGCCGTCGTGATGGAGAAGCGCAACGCGCTGAAAATCTGGACCATCCTGCTCGCGATCCTCGCCTTCTCGCTCTCCCTCCTCGGCACCTTCCTGGTGCGTTCCGGCGTGCTCACCTCGGTGCACACCTTCGCCAGCGATCCCACCCGCGGCGTATTCATCCTTGCCATCCTGGCCGTATTCATCGGCGGCGGCTTCACGCTCTATGCCTGGCGCGCGCCGATGCTCAAGCAGGGCGGCCTGTTCGCGCCGATCTCGCGCGAGGGCGCGCTCGTCTTCAACAATCTCTTTCTCACATCCGCCTGCGCGACCGTGTTCGTCGGGACGCTCTATCCGCTCGCGCTCGAGGCGCTGACGGAGGAGAAGATTTCCGTCGGCGCGCCATTTTTCAATTTTACATTCGGACCGCTGCTCGTGCCGCTGCTGATCGCCGTCCCGTTCGGACCGCTGCTTGCCTGGAAGCGCGGCGACGTGCTCGGCGCCGCGCAGCGGCTAATGCTCGCCTTCGCGCTCGCCCTCGTTGGGCTTGGCGTCGCCTTCGCGCTTCAAGGCGGCCAGCCGGTGCTGGCGCCGTTCGGCGTCGCGCTCGCGGTGTTCGTCATGATCGGTGCGCTGACCGACCTCTCCGAACGTCTCGGCCTGTTCCGCGTGCCGCTCGGCGTCACGTTGGCCCGCGCGCGCGGCCTGCCGCGCTCGAACTTCGGCACGGCGGTCGCGCATTTCGCGGCCGGCGTCGTGCTGCTCGGCGTTGTCGCCGAGACGGCCTGGAACGCCGAGCGCATCGCCACGCTCAAAGTCGGCGAGACAATTTCGCTGCGCGGCTACGATTTTACGCTCGACGGCCTGATACCGCGCCCGGGTCCGAACTACCGCGAAGTCGCGGCCCACTTCACCATACGCCGCGACGGCGTCGTCATCGGCGTGATGGAGCCGAGCAAGCGCACCTTCCCGCAGCGGGCGATGTCGACCACGGAAGCCGCGTTGATGAGCCGCGGCGTTTCGCAAATCTATCTCTCGCTCGGCGAGACCTCGGCCGACGGCGCGGTCGCGGTGCGGCTTTATCACAAGCCGCTGGTGCTGCTGATCTGGCTCGGCGCCGTGATGATGGCGTTCGGCGGCGCGCTCTCGCTCTCCGATCGCCGCCTGCGCGTCGGCGCGCCGAAACCCGCGCGCCGCAAGCCCGCGCTGCAGCCGGCGGAGTAGGGCGATGCGCTGGCTCGCACCTATCATGCTCTTCCTCGCGCTGCTGGGCGCGACGCCAGCCTTCGCGGTGCAGCCGGATGAAATCCTGAAAGACCCCGTGCTCGAAGCGCGCGCCCGCGCGCTCAGCCAAGAGCTGCGTTGCATGGTGTGCCAGAACCAGTCGATCGATGACAGCGATGCGCCGCTCGCGCGCGACCTGCGCATCCTGGTGCGCGAACGGCTTGTCGCCGGAGACAGCGACGCGCAGCTGACCGACTTCCTGGTCGCGCGCTACGGCGAGTTCGTGCTGCTGCGGCCGCGATTGTCATGGCACACGGCGCTGCTGTGGTCCGCTCCGTTTGTGGTTGTCCTGATCGGAGCGATCGGTTTTGTGGCGGCAGGGCGTCGTGCGCGCGTCGCCGGCGCCGAGCACCTCAGCCCCGAGGAAGAGGCGCGCGTCGCTGCACTGATCGAACGGATCGAGTAGGCGTGGTTGAGCGACGCCTTCGTTCCATCAAGTATTTGATTTGATTGAATATTTTTGAGATCTCCACAGACCGGCGATGTTACCAAAGTTTAATGCCGCCGACAGGACGCCGTAAGGCGGCGCGCTCCATCTTTCGCTCCAACGACGGTGCGTCGCGCACCTGACCCCCAAGGATGGAAACCGCGTTTATGTCCGATTCCCCCACCAAAAAGGTGCGCTCCGTGTTTTCCGCGCGCCGTCTCGCGCTCCTGGCAACCGTCGCCGTTCTCGGCACAGGCGTGCTGTTCTCAGGGGCCAAGTTTGCCCCGCAATCCAACGCCCCGTTCCTCATGAGCCCCGCCTATGCGGAGACCGCGCAGCGGCCGGTCGGCTTTGCCGACATCGTCGAGAAGGTGAAGCCATCGGTCATCTCCGTGCGCGTCAAGGTGGACGGCGGCACGCGGATGATGAATTTCGAGGGTGACTCGCCGTTCCCGCCCGGCTCGCCGATGGAGCGCTTCTTCCGCCGCTTCGGCACGCCGGATGGCGACCAGCGTGGCGACCGCGACAACACGCCGCGCGGACCGCGTGAGCACAACTACACCATGGGCCAGGGCTCGGGCTTTTTCATCTCGGCCGACGGCTACGCGGTGACCAACAATCACGTGGTCGAGAAGGCCGAGTCCGTCGAGGTGACCACCGACGACGGCAAGACCTATACGGCCAAGGTCATCGGCACCGATCCCAAGACCGATATCGCGCTGATCAAGGTCGACGGCCGCACCGATTTCCCATTCGTGACGCTCGCCGACAAGCAGCCGCGCGTCGGCGACTGGGTGCTGGCGGTCGGCAATCCGTTCGGCCTCGGCGGCACGGTCACGGCCGGTATCGTCTCGGCGCGCGGGCGCGACATCGGCGCCGGCCCCTATGACGATTTCATCCAGATCGACGCCCCGGTGAACAAGGGCAATTCCGGCGGACCGACGTTCGACGTCGACGGCAATGTGATCGGCGTCAACACCGCGATCTATTCGCCCTCCGGCGGCTCGGTCGGCATCGCTTTCGCAATCCCGGCCGATACCGTGCGGAACGTGGTGATGCAGCTCCGGGAAAAGGGCTCGGTCACCCGTGGTTGGATCGGCGTGCAGATCCAGCCCGTGAGTGCCGACATCGCCGACAGCCTCGGCCTGAAGAAGGCAGAAGGTGCGTTGGTCGCCGAGCCGCAGACCGACGGGCCCGCCGCCAAGGCCGGCATCCAGTCCGGCGACGTCATCATCTCGGTGAACGATCAGCCCGTGAAGGATGCGCGCGACCTGGCCAAGAAGATCGGCGCGCTTCCGCCCAACACCACCGTCCGGCTCGGCATCATCAGCAAGGGTGCGGAAAAGACCGTGACGCTGACGCTCGGCGAACTGCCGCGTGAACAGCGTCAGGCCAACCGCACCGAGCCTAAGGAAGAAGGGACCGGCACGACACAACTGCCGCGTCTCGGCCTTTCCCTCGCTCCGGCCAACAAGGTCGATGGCGCAGGGTCCGAAGGCGTCGTCATCACCCAGGTCGACCCCGACGGGCCGGCCGCCGCGCAGGGCTTCCGCACCGGAGACGTGATCCTCGATGTCGGTGGCAAGCGCGTCGGCAGTCCCGACGAGGTGCGCAAGGCCATCGCCGATGCGCGCACCGGCGGAAAGCGCACCGTGCTGCTGCGCGTGAAGTCGGGCGAGGGAACCCGCTTCGTCGCGGTTCCGCTCGGCCGCGGATGATTTGTCGCGCCCGCTTGGAAGCGGGCGCCGAGTACACAAGTTCGGGGCGTCCCGCCGGCAATCGTCGCCCCCGTCGGCGGAGCGAACCCGGGGGACGGGTGTAAAAACCCGTCCCTGCTTCCTACGACCCGGCCCCGGCCTTCCCCGTGCCCCCCAACCGGGCCGGGTCGAATAGGGGGCGGCGGAGCCCCCTCCGCCGCCCCCGACTTTTTGGGCGACGGGACGGCGCGCATGGACCGGCACAATTCGATAGAGTTCGCGCATCGAACGCCTGAGTCCGCCATGCGCCTGCTCATCATCGAAGACGACCGCGACGCCGCGGAGTATCTGGTCAAGGCCTTCCGCGAGGTCGGCCACGTGGCCGATTCGGCCGCGGACGGCGAGGATGGGCTCGCGCTCGCGCTCGACGGCGGTTACGACGTGATGATCGTCGATCGCATGCTGCCGAAGCTCGACGGCCTCTCGGTGATCGGCGCCCTGAGGGCGAAGAGCGTCGAGACCCCGGTGCTGATCCTCTCGGCGCTTGGGCAGGTCGACGACCGCGTCAGGGGCCTGCGCGCGGGCGGCGACGATTATCTCCCTAAGCCCTATTCATTCAGCGAGCTGTTGGCGCGCGTCGAAGTGCTGGCGCGCCGGCGCGGCACGCGCTCCGAGGAGACGAGCTACCGCGTCGGCGATCTGGAGCTCGACCGTCTGTCGCACCGCGTGATGCGCGGCGAGACCGAGATCGACCTGCAGCCGCGCGAATTCCGCCTGCTCGAATATCTCATGAAGCACGCCGGACAGGTGGTGACGCGCACCATGCTGCTGGAGAACGTGTGGGATTATCACTTCGACCCGCAGACCAACGTCATCGACGTGCATATCTCGCGGCTGCGCTCGAAGATCGACAAGGGATTCGCGCAGCCGCTCCTGCATACCGTGCGCGGTGCCGGATACATGGTCCGTGACGGCGCTCGGTAAGCTCGTCCGCTCGACGGCGTTCCGGCTGACGCTCGTCTATCTCACCGTGTTCGCGCTCTACGCCGCCTCGCTGATCGCGTATTTCGCGCTCAACACCGACCGGCTCATTGTCGAGCAGATTACCGAGACGGTCGACTCCGAGATCACCGGCCTGACCGAGCAATACACGCTCGGTGGGCTGCGCACGCTCATGCTGATCGTGGAAAACCGTTCGCTGCGGCCGGGCTCCAGCGTCTATCTCGTCACCGCGCCGACCGGCCAGGCGCTCGCCGGTAATGTCGGCTCGCTCGCGCCCGGCGTCCTCGACAAGGTCGGCTGGTCAGAGGCCGTCTATCGCCGGCTCGACGAGCAGGAAGGCGCGCAACACCGCGCGATGGTGCGGGTGGTGCAGCTCTCGAACACCTTCCGCCTATTGGTGGGGCGCGACCTCGAGGAACGCCAGCGCGTGCGCCAGATCATTATTGCGGCCTCGCGCGGGTCGGTCGCGCTCGTCGTTGTGCTGGGCTTGGGCGGCGGCTTCTTCGTCGCGCGCCGTGTGCTGCGCCGCTTCGATGCGATGACGGCGACGACGCAGACGATCATGGCGGGTGACCTCTCCGGCCGCTTGCCGGTCACCGGCACCGGCGACGAGCTCGATCGCCTGGCGATCAACCTCAACGCCATGCTCGATCGCATCGAGGCGCTGATGCGCGGCCTGAAGGAGGTCTCAGACAATATCGCCCACGACCTCAAGACGCCGCTGACACGGCTGAAGAACCGCTGCGAGGCTGCGCTGCGCAGCGCGCAAAACGAGAGCGAATACCGTGCGGCGCTCGACGACATGATCGATGAGTCCGACGGCCTGATCCGGACTTTCGACGCGCTGCTGATGATCGCGCGCGCNNCCGAATCCGGCCAGGCGCGCGACAACATGGCGGCGTTCGATGCGGCCGAGATCGCCCGCAGCGTGGCGGAGCTCTACGAGCCGCTCGCCGACGAGCGCGGACTGGCGCTGACCGTGGATGCGCCGCAGCCGGCCATCGTCCGGGGCAACCGCGAATTGCTGAGCCAGGCGCTCGCCAATCTCATCGACAATGCCATCAAATATGCTCGCCATCCCGCGGGCGCCCCGGAGGGCGTGGTCGACGTCGTGGTCGCGGCGCGAGGGGAGGGCGATCACGTCCTCCTCACCGTATCCGATCGCGGGCCCGGCATTCCGGAAGCCGATCGCGGGCGTGCGGCAGAGCGGTTCGTGCGGCTCGAGCAGGGCCGCCTGGAGCCGGGGTCCGGGCTGGGGCTGAGCCTTGCGGCGGCGGTCGCGCGGCTGCATGGCGGCGAACTGCGGCTCGAAGACAATGCGCCCGGCTTGCGCGTCGTTATTGCACTGCCGCGTATCATCGCAGGGGACACCGCCGCCGCGACCTGACGCCCGGTCTCCCTTTTCCCTCAAGGTTGAGCTAACGGTCGGTCGATGAATCGGCCGACCAGACCGACCAGGACATCCGACAAGAAGGTTGCCGCGAAAGCCGAGCCCGCCGGCCGCTCGCTCGGCGACATGCTGCGTGTCGCGCCGAAGCTTTCCGCGCCGAAGGATGCGCGGGCGAAGCTCGACGGCTGGCTTGCCGATATCGCGCGCTCGGCCGCCGGCAAGAGCATCCGGCAGCTCGTCGCGACGTCGGCGAAGGCGCGCGACGTGCTCGCCGCGATCGCCGAGGCCTCTTCCTATCTCTGGGACCTCGTGCGCATCGAGCCGGAACGCACCGCCTTGCTGCTCGGCGCGGAGCCGGAAGCGCGCTTCGCGGCGCTTCTCGCCGGGATCGCGAACGTGGCCGGCAGCGAAGACGACGCCATGGCGGCGTTGCGGCGCGCCAAGGCGGAAGCCGCGCTGCTGATCGCGTTCGCCGACATCGGCGGCGTCTGGCCGGTCGAGCGCGTGACCCGCGCACTCACCGAGTTCGCCGATGCCGCGGTCGGCGCGGCGGTGCGCTTCCTGCTGCGGGGCGCGATCGCGCAGAAAAAGCTCAAACCCGGCGACCCGGCCAATCCCGAGGCCGGCTGCGGCTACGTCGTCCTCGCCATGGGCAAGATGGGGGCGTTCGAGCTCAACTATTCTAGCGACATCGATCTCATCGTGCTGTTCGACGAGAACGCGCCCGCGCTCGTAGCAGGCGTGGAAGCAGCGCCGCTCTACGTCCGCCTGACGCGCGGTCTCGTGAAGCTCCTGCAGCATCGCACCGGCGACGGCTACGTGTTCCGCGTCGACCTGCGCCTGCGTCCGGATCCCGCCTCCACGCAGATCGCGATCTCCATCACCTCGGCGCTGAACTACTACGAGAGCACGGGACAGAACTGGGAGCGCGCCGCCATGATCAAGGCGCGTCCCTGCGCCGGCGATCTCGCCCTTGGCGCGACGTTCCTCAACGAGGTCGCGCCGTTCATCTGGCGCAAGTATCTCGACTACGGCGCGGTCGCCGACATCCACGCGATGAAACGCCAGATGGCGGCCTACAAGGGCCACGACGAGATCGCGATCGAGGGCCATAACATCAAGCTCGGCCGCGGCGGCATCCGCGAGATCGAGTTCTTCGTGCAGACCCAGCAACTCGTCGCCGGCGGCCGCCATCCCGACCTGCGCGGGCGCGAGACCTTGGCGACGCTGGAGAAGCTCGGCGCCGGCGGCTGGATCTCGCGCGAGGCCGTGCGCGATCTCGGCGAGGCCTATCGATTTCTGCGCGTGACCGAGCATCGCCTGCAGATGATTGCGGACGAGCAGACCCATACGCTGCCGGCCGAGACCGAGGCGCTCGATCGCTTTGCCCGCTTCCTCGGCTTTGCCGGGCGCGACGCATTCGCCGCAACGCTGCTCGATCACCTGCGCAAGGTGCAGCGCCACTACGCCCGCCTGTTCGAGGGCGCGCCCGCCGCCGAAGCGTCGCGCCGCGCGCTCAAATTCCCCAAAAACGCCGACGACACCGAGACGCTCGACAAGCTCGCCGCGATGGGCTTCCACCGCCCGGTGGAGGTGTCGCAGGCGGTGCGGCGCTGGCTCTCGGGCGACTATCGCTCGCTCAAGAGCGAGTTCGCGCGCGCCCACCTTGTCGAGCTGGTCCCGATCCTCATCGATCATCTCGCCCGCGCCGAGAATCCCGACCGCGCGCTTACCGCGCTCGATCGCTTCCTCGCCGGCCTCCATGGCGGCGCACGGCTGATCTCCCTCCTCTTGCGCAATCCCGACCTCGTCGCACTGCTTGCGCTCACGCTCGGCACCGCGCCGCGTCTTGCCGACATCTTGGCGCTGCATCCCCAGGTGATGGACGCGCTGATCGAGCCGTCGTTCTTCGGCGCCTTGCCCGATGCCGAGAAGCTGAGCGCGGAGTTTTCAGCCTCGCTGCGCGAGGCGCGCACCTACGAGGATTTTCTCGATCGGGCGCGCCAATTCGGCCAGGAGCAGATGTTCCTGATCGGTGCGCGCATTCTCTCCGGCACGGTGTCGGCCGAGCAGGCAGGCGAAGCCTTCGCACGCCTCGCCGACGTGATCATCCGCGCGGTGCATCGCGCGGTCGAGGAGAACTTCGCCGCGACGCATGGCCGGCTGTACGGGCAGCAGAGCGCCGTGCTCGCCCTCGGCAAGCTCGGCGGCCGCGAGATGACCGCCACGTCAGACCTCGATCTCATCATCGTCTACGACTTCGACGAGACCCATGCGCAGTCGGACGGCGCACGGCCGCTCCACGGCACGCAATATTACGCGCGCGTGACGCAGCGTCTCGTGAGCGCGCTCGCGGCGCAGACCAATCACGGCGCGCTCTATAACGTCGACATGCGCCTGCGCCCCTCCGGCCGCCACGGCCCGATCGCGACCATGCTCGGCTCGTTCGAGAGCTACCAGGAGGACGATGCCTGGACCTGGGAGCATCTTGCGCTCACGCGCGCGCGTGTCGTTTCCGGCTCGCCCGCCTTCGCGGAGCGCGTCGAGCGGATCATCAGGATCGTGCTGTGCCGCCCGCGCGATGCAGAGCAGGTCGCGGGCGACGTGGTGGAGATGCGGGCCGCGATCGCCACCGAGAAGGGCGACAAGGAGCGCTGGAACCTGAGATATGTCGCGGGTGGGCTGATCGATCTCGAGTTCATCGCGCAATATCTTCAGCTCGTCCACGCCGCCGAAAAGCCCGACATCCTCGACACCGCGACCGCGCGCGTGCTCGACAAGGCGACGCGCCTCGGCCTGCTCAAGCCCGAAGACTCCGATGTGCTGCGCCCGGCCGTGCGGCTCTACCAGGACCTGACGCAAATCCTGCGGCTCTGTCTTGCCGGGCCGTTCGATCCGAAGGCCGCCGGTCCCGGACTGCTGAAGCTGCTCGCGCGCGCCGCGGACCTGCCGGACTTCACCACGCTCGAAGCGCATCTCGCCGAGACGCAGTTGAAGGTGCGCGCGAGCTTCGTGCGGATTTTGGGCAAGGCGCCGTAGCGCGGCGTCACGCCACCGCCTGCTCCTTCACGACCTCCGCCGGCGGGCCGTTGAGCGGCAAGCGCACCAGCACGATCGTGCCGACGCCGAGCGATGAGCGCAGGCGCATCGCGCCGCCGTGCAGCTCGGCGAGCGATTTGGCGATCGCTAAGCCCAGGCCCGAGCCGCCATGCGTCTTGGTAAGCTGGCTTTCCACCTGCTCGAACGGCCGCCCAAGGTTCTTCAGGGCTTCTCTCGGGATGCCGATGCCGTTGTCCTCGATCGCGATGGTGACGAAGCCGCCCGCCACGCGTCCGCGCATGGTGACGCGGCCGCCATCGGGCGTGAACTTCACGGCGTTCGACAAGAGGTTGATGACGATCTGCTTGACGGTGCGCCGGTCGGCCATGAGACGGATCGCAGGCTCGATCTCGGCGACGAGCGTGAGGCGCTTTTCTTCCGCGCGCGAGGCGACGAGGCGCATCGCGTCGGCAAGCAGCGGATCGAGCGTCAGATGCTCCGGCTCGAAGCGCATGCGCCCGGCCTCGATCTTCGACATGTCGAGGATGTCGCTGATGACGTCGAGCAGATAGCGCCCGCTCTCGCGGATATCGCGCGAGTATTCCAGATACTTGGTGTCGCCGAGCGGGCCGAACAGGCCTGACTCCATCATTTCGGAGAAGCCGATGATGGCATTGAGCGGGGTGCGCAGCTCGTGGCTCATGTTGGCGAGGAAGGCGGACTTCGCCTGGTTCGCCTCCTCGGCGCGGTCTTTCTGCTCGGCGTAGCGGTCCGCCAGATAGGAGAGCTGCTGCTTTTGCTGCTCCAGCTCGTGCTGCGAAGCGCGCAGGTCCACGACCATTCCCTTGAGGCGCTTCTCGCTCTCGATCAGCCTTTCCTCGTGCTGCTTCAGGTCAGTGATGTTGGTGCCGACCGAGACGAATCCGCCGTCCTTGGTGCGCCGTTCGCTGATCTGCAGCCAGCGGCCGTCCTCGAGCTGCGCCACGAAGGTGCGCGCGCCGGGCGCCGAACGCGCCTCGCTCGCGGGCCGGCGCACGATCGCCTTGCTGCCCGAGGCGGCGATGTCCTCGTACGGCGTGCCGGGCGCCGCGGCCTCGTCGGTCAGGCCGTGCAGGCTCTGGAACTTGGAATTGCACACCACCAGCCGATTGTCGGCATCCCACACCACGAAGGCTTCCGAGATCGCCTCGATCGCGTCGCGCAGGCGCACATCGGCGGTCGCGCTCCGCTCGGCGAGGCGCTTCTGCTCGGTGATGTCGACCGCGATGCCGATCAGGTGCGGGTGCGGCTCGTCGGCCTGACGCACCAGCTCGCAGCGCATCCGCAGCCAGACCCAGTCGCCGCGCGCGTGGCGCATGCGGAACGCCTGGTCGATCGAGGACGAGCGCGCGTCCGCGATCTCGATCGCGAGCTGGTAGAGCTGGATGTCGTCCGGGTGCACCAGCGCGCTGATGTCGCCGAAGGTCAGCAGCTTGTTGTGCGGCGGTTGTCCCAGGATGTCGAACATCGACTGCGACCAGAAGATACGGCCGCTCGAGAGGTCCCAGTCCCACAAGCCACAGCGGCCGCTGTTGAGCGCCGTATCGATCCGCCCGCGCACGGTGTCGTCGATCGTGGCGGTCTCGCGCATCAGCCGCGACTGCCACAGGAACGCAAATCCCAGCATCAGCACCACGAAACCGGTGGCGGAGAACAGCGTGACGGCGAGCGTGGTGTCGGCGCGCCATCCGGCCAGCGCCGCTGAGCGCCGTTGCGTGATCGCGATCTGGCCGAGCGGGGCCTTGAGGTTGCGGATCATCAGCAGGATCGACGAGCCGTCGATCAGCGTGACGTCGACGACGCCGTTTTCAAGCAGCGCGACCGCGCCTTGCGGATCGCGGCCGATCGCCTCGTTGAGCTTGCGGCCGATATAGCCGTTGATCGGCGGCTGTGTCGCGATGATGGTGCTTGAATCGTCGGTCAGCAGCAGAAGCCGCCCCGCGGTCGTCGCCTTCGGCCAGTCGATGCGCTCGAAACTGCGAAAGGCGCGCATGAGCGCGTCGCCGCCGTCCTCGAGACTGTGCTCCAGGCGTTCGCCGACGCTGGTCGCGATCAGCTCCATCTCATCGGCGGAGCGCGTGATCGCCTGGCGGTGCCGCTCGCGGATGTCGATGATCGCGGCGACGCCGAGCGTCACCAGGAAGGCGACGATCAGCACCGGTACCGCGCGCCGCAGCATCGGTTCTGCGGTGAGCAGCCGGCGGTAAGCAGGCTTCGCGACCGCTTGCGCCAACCCTTTTATGGAATCGGAACGCGCCGATGCGCTCGCACCTTCGGCGCGCGCCATCGCTGGCCTCCGTTCGGAATGTCCCCGTCAGCTTCGAAACGGAATGATGTGCCGCATCTCTCCGAATCACTTTCATTCGAATCGAATTCGGATTGTTTGTCGAGAGTCGTAGAATCACTGATGGTAAAAAAATTTGACGCCTCGACCGCGGCGCAAAAAAGTTAACGCGCCTTCGCTGCGGTGCATGAATCCCTCGATTTGATTGGCACTTTTTGCCGTCGAGGAATCTTTAATCGAGTCGCCGCAACGACTTACGCCGTGGCGAGCGAGCGCTCGACGATGTCCTTGACATCGCGCGAGAGCGCCGGTTCGGCGGCGAGACGCCGCAACGCCGCCTCGGCGTGGCCGCGCCGCACCGGTTCGAGCGCGCGCCAACTGCGGAACGCGGTCGTCAGCCGCGCCGCGACCTGCGGATTCTTCGGATCGAGCGCCAGCACGATGCCGGCGATGAAGTCGTAGCCCGCGCCGTCGGCGCGATTGAATTGCGTCTGGTTAGTCTGCGCGAACGCGCCGATCAGCGCGCGCACGCGGTTCGGATTGCCGAGCGAAAACGCCGGATGAGCGCAGAGCGCGCGCACGCGATCGAGCGTCGCGCTCTCCGGGATCGCGGCCTGCAGCGAGAACCATTTNNGGCACCGCGTGGAACGAGAGCGTCGCGAGCGCCGCCATGCGGTCGGTCATGTTGCCGGCTTGATGATATTGCCGCGCCGCGATCGCGATCGCCGAGGTGCCGGCCGCGGCGAGCAGGTCGAGCGCGACGTTCTTCAAAGCGCGCCGCCCGGCGCTTGCGGCATCCGGACTGTACGGCCCGTTGTCTTCCATGTTCCGATAGGTCTCGCGCAGCGCCGGTCCCAGCCGCAGCCCGATCGCGCCGCGCAACCGCGCACGCGCCGCAAAGATCGCGTCGGGATCGATGTCGCGGCCGAGGTCGCGCGCGATGTCGGCCTCGCCTGGCAGGCTGAGCGCCATCGCCACATAGGCGGGCTCCAGCTCCGCCTCGGCGAGGATCGCGGCGAGCGCCGTGTTCAGTCCTTCGTCCTCGCGCGGCCGCCCGCCCGCGCGCAGCGTGGCCACGTTTTCGGTCAGCAGCGCGGTCGCGAGCGATTGCACCGCCTGCCATCGGTTGAACGGATCGGAATCGTGCGCGGCAAGGAAACGCAAATCGTCGTCCGAGAGGTTGGCGGTGACCTTGACCGGCGCCGAGAAGCCGCGGTTGAGCGAGAGCACCGGCCGCTCGGTGATGTCGCTGAACTCGAAGCTCTGCGCCGGCTGCGTGATCGCCAGCACGCCGCGCACCACCGGCCGGCCGCCCTCGAGCGAGAGCGACATGTCGCGCCCATTCGCGCCGATCAGGCCGATCGCGAGCGGGATCACCATCGGCTCCTTGACCGGCTCGCCGGGCGTCGGCGGCACGCCTTGCGCGACGTCGAGCCGATAAGTCTGCGCCTTCGCGTCGAACGTGCCGGTAACGGCGAGCTCGGGCGTGCCGGCTTGCGAGTACCAGCGCATGAATTGCGTCAGGTCGGTGTTGTTGGCGTCGGCGAAGCACTGGACGAACTGCTCGACCGTCGCCGCATGGCCGTCATGGCGCGTGAAATAAAGGTCGATGCCTTTGCGGAAGCCGCCGGACCCGAGCAGCGTCTTGAGCATGCGCACGACCTCGGCGCCCTTCTCGTAGACCGTGGACGTGTAGAAGTTGTTGATCTCGTGATAGACAGTCGGCCGCACCGGATGGGCGAGGGGGCCCGCGTCCTCGGGAAACTGATTGGCACGCAGCGCGCGCACGTCGCGAATGCGCTCGACCGGCCGCGAGCGCTGGTCGGCGCTGAACTCCTCGTCGCGGAACACGGTCAGCCCTTCCTTGAGGCAGAGCTGGAACCAGTCGCGNNGGAAATATTCGTGCGCGATCACGGCTTCGATCGCCATGTAGTCGTTGTCGGTCGCGGTGTCGGGCGAGGCCAGCACGAGCTTGTCGTTGAAGATGTTGAGTCCCTTGTTCTCCATCGCCCCCATGTTGAAGTCGGACACCGCGACGATCATGAAGATGTCGAGGTCGTATTCGCGTCCGAACGCTTCCTCGTCCCAGCGCATCGAGCGCTTGAGCGAGTCCATGGCGTAGCCGCAGCGGTCTACCTTGCCGGGCTCCACATAGATGCGCAGCGTGACGTTTCGCCCCGATAAAGTGACGAAGCGATCCTCGACAGCGCTGAGATTTCCACCGACCAGCGCGAACAGATAGGACGGCTTGGGATGCGGATCGTGCCAGACCGCGAAATGCCGGCCGTCCGCAAGATCGCCGCTCTCGATCAGATTGCCGTTAGACAGCAGCACCCGCGCTTGCGCTTTGTCGGCTTCGNNCAGCGCATCGAGCGCTTGAGCGAATCCATCGCCCAGAGGCAGCGCTCCTCCTTGCCCGCCTCGACATAGATGCGCAGCGTCACGTCGCGGCCGGACATCGTGACGAAATGATCCTCGACGCTGCCAAGATTTCCGCCGACCAGCGCGAACAGGTAGCAAGGCTTGGGGAAGGGATCGTGCCAGACCGCGAAGTGGCGGGTTGAATTCGCAACGTCGCCGGCCGCGACCAGATTGCCGTTGGACAAGAGCACCGCGGTTTCGGATTTCTCCGCCTCGATGCGCGTCGTGTAGACCGCCATCACGTCGGGACGATCCGGGAAATAGGTGATGCGGCGGAAGCCTTCGGCCTCGCACTGCGTCGCGTAGTTGCCGCTGGTGCGATAGAGGCCCATGAGCTGCGTGTTGGCCGATGGGTCGACCACGGTCTCGATCTCGAGCCGGAACGGCCCAGCCGGTGGCTGCGCGATCGTGAGGCTGTCCGGTGTCGCAACGAAGCTCTCAGGCGCAAGCGCGACGCCGTCGAGCTTGAGCGACGTGAGGGTGAGGCCATCGCCGTCGAGCACGAGCGGCGCGGGTGCCGCGGCGTCCGGGTTGGGCTTGAGGGCGAGCGTCGCGCGCACTTTCGTGGCGGTCGGATGCAGCGAGACGTCGAGCTCGACCGTCTCCACCAGCCAGTCCGGCGGGCGATAGTCCTCAAGGCGGACGGGATGGGCCTGTTCGGTGCGCATCGGTTCTTCTTTGCTGGATGGACGGTCTGGCGCGGCGTCGTGGCGATCCATGCCGGTATTGTGACTCGGACGGTCGCGGTGGGTAAGAACCGGATAGCATCGCCGGGCGAAAATTCACAGCGCGCGGAGCCGATGGTCCGGCGTCGGCCGAAATGTGCAAGAGTTCGGCACTGGCGATCAGGAAAAAGCCCATGGATCAACGCACCAGCGCCTGTCCGAAATGCCGCGGCAGCATGCAGCTCGGGGTCATCGCGGACACGAGCTACGGCACCATCCATGTCAGCACATGGCAAGAGGGCCCACCCGAGATGAACTTCCTCGGCTCGCTGAAAGTGCGAGGCAAGCTGCGGATCGGGATCACGACCTATCGCTGCACGTCGTGCGGATATCTGGAGTCCTACGCCAAGCCCTAGCGGGGCACCTCGCGAGCCGCTCGCGGCTCCGCGTGGCCGATGACACGCTTGATGCCCGGGAACTCGCGCCGCAGCGCGCGTTCGACCTCGTCGACCTTCTCGTGCACGTCCTGCACCGTCAGCGCCGGGTCGACGCGGCAGTGGAAGTTCACGATCTCGCCCTCGGCGGTCTCGCGCACGCGCACGTCGTGTACCTCTCCGATGGACGCCGTACCGGCGGTGATGTGGTTCAACGCATCGCGCACCGCCGTGACCCGGTCGTCCGGCGCGTCGCGGCCGGCAAGTCCCCACGTCTGCAGCGGCTCGATGTGCGTCTCGACCTCGACCTCGGGGCCGAGCTCCTCGCGCACCGCCGCTTCCAGCCCGTCCGCGATCTCATGCGCTTTGCCGAGCGGCAGGGCGCCGTCGACCTCCAGATCGAGCGAGACGGAGAGCCGCCCGCCGATCGTCTGGACGGTCACGTGGTGTACGGCGAGCGCCTGGTTGCGCGCGATCACCATGACGCGATCGAGCATCGTCTCGTCGTCGAGTGCGTGCGGCTCGGTCGTCACGTCCACCTCGGCGCCCGGCATGACGGCTTTGATGGCGCGCGCGACCGCGGCCCTGATCTCGGCGACGCGGTCGAGCGGCAGCGTGCGGCTGACCGCGACCACGAGATCGACGAACACAACCGCGCCGACCGCACGCGCGCGCACGCGGTCGACCGCGACCACGCCGCTCACGCGCCTGGCCACGGCGGTGATCCGTTCGGCCGCGCCCGCTGGCGCGGTGTCGGTCAGTGTCTCGATCGTGCGCCGGCCGAGCCGCCAGCCGGCGATCACGATGAAGATCGCGACCACGATCGCCGCGCCTGAGTCCGCCAACGGATAGCCGAGCGCGACCCCGCCGAGCCCGACCAGCACCGCAATCGATGACCACATGTCGGAGCCGAAGTGCAGCGCGTCGGCTTCGAGCGCCTCGCTCGCGGTCTCCTTGGCGACGCGATAGAGGAGCCGCGCACGCAGGAAGTCGACCACGATCGAGGCGGCGATCACGCCGAACGCCCACAGGCTCGCTTCGACCAGATGGCCTTGCGTGCCGATCAGCCGCTTGGCGGCCTCCCAGATGACGAGGCCGGACAGCACGAACAAGAGCCCGGTCTCGATCAGCGCCGAGACGCTCTCGACCTTGCCATGGCCGTAATGGTGTTCCGCGTCCGCCGGCTTGCCGGAGATGCGCACCGCGAAATAGGTCATGATGGTCGCGGCGAGATCGAGCGCCGAATGCGCGGCCTCCGACAGGATCGCGAGCGAACCCGACGTCATGCCGACCACCACCTTGCCAAGCGTCAGCCCGGCGGATGCGGCAATCGACGTGAGGGCGACGCGCTCCTTCTCCTCCTGCATCTTGCTTTCCTAGGCGGCCGCCGCCTCGGCGAATTCGTCCGCGGCCTCGCGCATCGCCTCGCGGTACTCGCGCTTGAGGCGCGCGCAAAGCTCCGCCGTCGTCGGGATGTCGCCGATGCTGCCGACGCCCTGGCCGGCCGACCATACGCTTTTCCAGGCGCGCTTCTCGTGATCGAGATCGAGCTGCTTGGTCGTGGCGGCAGCATCGAGCGGCGCACCGGCGGCATCGATCGACGGTTTCAGGAAATTGCCGTGCACGCCGCTGATCGCGGCGGTGTAGACGATGTCGTCGGCGTGCGTCGCGACGATCATCTCCTTGAAGCCAGGCTGCGCGTTGCTCTCGCGTGTCGCGATGAAGCGCGTACCGAGATAGGCGAGGTCGGCGCCGAGCATGCGCGCCGCCGCGATGTGGCGGCCGGTCGACATCACGCCGGAGAGCAGCACGGTCTTGTCGAAGAAGGAGCGGATCTCCGGGATCAGCGCGAACGGGCTGAGCAATCCCGCATGTCCGCCCGCGCCCGCGCACACCGCGATCAGCCCATCGACGCCGGCCTCCGCGGCCTTGCGCGCGTGGCGCATGTTGATCACGTCATGGAACACGAGCCCGCCATAGCCCTGTACCGCGCCGACCAACTCCTTCACGGCGCCGAGCGAGGTGATGATGAGCGGCACCTTGTGCTTGATGGAAATTTCGAGATCGGCCTGCAGGCGCGGGTTCGACTTGTGCACGATCAGGTTGACGCCGTAAGGCGCGCAAGGCCGGCCGGTGTCGCGCTCGATGCGGGCGAGCCGTTCGTTGATCTCGGCGAGCCAGGCCTCGAAGCCTTCGCTGGAGCGCTGATTGAGCGCCGGGAAAGCGCCGAGAATGCCGGCGCGGCAGCTCTCGACCACGAGGTCGGGATTGGAGACGAGGAACATCGGCGCGGCGACCGCCGGGATGCTCAGGCGGCCGCGGAATTTGGCTGGGATCGGCAACGGAGGCTCCTTTTAGGACAAACTGTCCTAAGGGAGGCGACCTTTTCCGCCGCGGATGATTTCGTCAAGGGCGGCCGGTCATCCGTGGTGCAGCGCCGGCAGGAAGGCCAGCAGCCTTATTCCGATCACCGCGGCGACGAGGGCCGTGAAGAACGCCAGGACGAGGATCATGCGCAGGCCTTGCATCAGCAGCGTCTTTGCCGAATGCGCGGCTTTCACGCGAAGCGCGTGCAGCTCGGCCGATCGCGCGCGCGTCGTGAATTCATGGGCGCCGTGAGCCGCGAGCGACATGGTCTGTTTCCTTTTTTCTGATGCGCGACGTTCGCCGACGTCAGCGCGGCAGCTCTCGCGCCGCGCCGAGGCCGAACGGCGCGTAGGCGCCCTTGGCCGGCGGTTGCAGCGTTTGCTGGCCGAGCCTGTCGTAACAGGCGAGGCGCTCGCCACCGGCATCGATGACGGCGCACTGGAACAAGCTTGGGCGTTCCGATTGAAGCGCGCCGTCGACCACGGCCGTCCATGCGATCGGAGCGATCAACGCCACGCACGCCGCGACCATGATCGCAAGCACCGCGATCAACAATGCGAGCGACAGCGGCTTGCGCTCGGCAGTCTCGTCGCGCTTGCGGAGGTTGAAGTGAGTCGCGGTCATGGCGCGATCTCCCGGAAAGCGGCCCGCTCGAATGTGCGAGCCCGCGGGAGAGAGATGATCGAAAGCCCATAGGAAAACGAGACGGAGCCGGCGACCTCCATATAGGGATTTCATAAAGGCCGGCGAATTGGCCGCGCGGCGGTGCCGATGGCGCGGCATCACTATGAGATTCCTATAACGGCACGCACGTCTTCGTCTCGAAAACATACGCTCCGGAACGGCATCTAGGCACTCAGGCGGCATCGACGCCGCCAGGGAGCGCTCCATGCCGGACCTCATCCTGCTCGCTTTCGGCGTTGCCCTGTTCGCCGTGTCGGCGGCGGCGCTGTTCCAGGTGCCGCGCGTTGCCAAGGCGCGCAACTTGCCCGAAGATCGCGTCCGCCAGCTCGTCGACGAGCATGTCGAGGGTCGCACCCTCGGTCTGCTCGGCGAGCCGCGCGTGAACGTGCTGGCGCTCAACATCGCGCTGGACACTGTCGCGCCGAAATAGCAACGCCTCGGCGCCGCCGGGGCCGAAGGCGATCGATGGCGGATCAGCGACGCGACCCTGCGCGGCCTTCACCGGACGCCTTGCTCGACGCGGCGCGGCGCGCCGACGCGCGCACCGGCCGGTTGAAGATCTTTGTCGGTGCTGCGCCCGGCGTCGGCAAGACCTACGAGATGCTGCAGAGCGCGCGCGCCAAGCGCCGCGACGGCACCGATGTCGTGATCGGCGTGGTCGAGACGCACGCGTGCATCTGGTCGAGGACCTCGAACGCGCCAAGCGCACCGCCGAGACCGAGCGGCTGCGCTCCGCGCTGCTCACCTCGATCTCGCATGATCTCAAGACGCCGCTCTCGGGCGTGCTCGGCGCGGCGAGCACGCTGCGCGATCTCTCGGGCGCGCTCGGCGAGGCGCAACGCGCCGAATTGCTCTCCACAATTGTCGACGAATCCGAGCGGCTCAACCGCTTCATCGCNNGTGCGCTGCGCCGCGCGCACAAGATCCTGAGCGCGCATCGGCTCGAAGTCGACCTCGCGTCCGACTTGCCGATGCTGCAGCTCGACGCGGTCCTGTTCGAGCAGGCGCTGTTCAATCTCCTCGACAACGCGGCGAAATATTCCGCGCCGGCGACCACCATCCGCATCAAGAGCTGGCGCGAGGCCGGCGCGGTCGGCCTGCAAGTGCTCGATGAAGGCATCGGCATCCCGCCGGATGACCTCGAGCACGTCTTCGACAAGTTCTACCGCGCCCAGAAGGGCGATTCCGTGCGCGCCGGCACCGGCCTCGGCCTTGCGATCTCGCGTGGCTTCGTCGAAGCGCTCCACGGCACCATCACGGCGGCGAACGGCACCGACCGCCCGGGCGCGGTATTCACGATCCGCCTGCCGATCCCCGCGCCGAGCGCGCGCCTGGATACCGCCGCATGAGCGCCGCCCCGCTCCGCGTGCTGGTCATCGACGATGAGCCACCGATCCGCAAGCTGCTACGCACCGGGCTCGGCACGCAGGGCTACGACGTCCTCGATGCGCCGAATGGCAAGACCGCGCTCGGCCTGCTCGCCGAGAAGCCCGATCTCATCATCCTCGATCTCGGCCTGCCGGACATGCAGGGGCTCGATCTTTTGCGCATGATCCGTCAGCGCGACGAGCGCGTCCCGATCGTCGTCCTGTCGAGCCGCGAGGACGAGAAGGCAAAGGTTGAGGCGCTCGACCTCGGCGCCGACGACTATGTCACCAAGCCGTTCGGCATGGACGAGCTGCTGGCGCGCATCCGCGCGGCGCTGCGCCATCAGCTTCAGGTGCAAGGCGAGCGGCCGGTGTTCCGGCTCGGCGATCTGTCGGTCGATCTCGTGCGCCGCATCGTCAAAGTCGGCGACCACGACGTGAAGCTCTCGCCCAAGGAATACGACCTGCTTCGGTTGCTGGTGCAGCACGCCGGCAAGGTGTTGACGCACAAATTCCTGCTCAAGGAGCTGTGGAGCGACCTCACCGATGCGCAATACCTGCGCGTCTATGTGCGCCAGCTCCGCCAAAAGATCGAGGCCGACCCCGAGCGACCGCAATTCATCCTGACCGAGACCGGCGTCGGCTATCGCCTGCGCGCGCCGGAGTGAGGGCGGCGTGCTCTGATTCGATAAGATATTTCTTATCGGAATGACGCCAGACTATAAGACATAGCTTATCGCCGGCTGTCGTTCCTTGATCGCGTCCTACTTCGCCGACGCAGGCACGCGCGCAACCGCGCGCCAAGCTTCGCCTAGCCGCGCGGCCGCCGTCTCGATGTCGTCGCGCGTGGTTGCGTATCCGAGCGAGAGGCGCACGGCGCCGAGCGCCGCCTCGGGGCCGATCCCGAGCGCGAGCAGGATCGCCGAAGGGTCTTCGCGGTCGGCATGACAGGCGGACCCCGTCGAGGCCAGTACGCCGGGACAGGCTTCAAGCACGCGGCGCCCGGACGTGCCGGGAAACAGGACGTTGAGCGTGTTCGGAAGCCGGTCCGTCGGATGTCCGACCAGCAAAAGCCTTGGCACCTCGCGCTGCAGCCGCGCGAGCAGATCGCGGGCGAGCGCTGCGAGTTGGTGCGTGCCGCTTTTGAGCCGGCGGCGTGCGAGCCGGCAGGCCTGCCCAAGCGCCACGATGCCGGCCACGTTCTCGGTGCCGGGCCGGCGCCCGTGCTCCTGCCCCGCGCCAACGATGAGCGGCGGCAGATCGAGGCCCCGCCGCATGTAGAGGACGCCGATCCCTTTCGGCGCGTAGAGCTTGTGACCCGCGATGGTGAGCAGATCGAGCCCAAGCGCCGCGACGTCGACCGGCACCTTGCCGACCGACTGCGCGGCGTCCGCGTGCATCAGCGCGCCTTTCGCATGGGTCGCGCGGGCGATCTCGCCGAGCGGCTGCAGCGTGCCGATCTCGTTCTGCGCGTGGATGATCGTCACGAGCGCGGTGTCGTCGCCGATCGCTGCGGCGACGGCTTGCGCCGAGACGCGGCCGTCTGGCTGCGGCGCGATGCGCCGAACCGGATGGCCGTCGCGCTCGAGCAGCGCGCAGCAGGCCTCCGTTGCCGGGTGCTCGATCGTGGTGGTGACGACCGCGCGTCGTCTTGGATCGCGCGTCGCGGCGCCGCGGATCGCGATGTTGCTCGCCTCGGTGCCGCCGCTCGTGAACACGATCTCGTTGGTCTGCGCGCCGATCAGTGCCGCGACCTCTGCGCGCGCGGCCTCCACGGCATCATGCGCGCGGCGGCCGGCTGCATGCGCGGAGGAGGGATTGCCGAAATCCTCGCGCAGGAACGGCAGCATCGCGTCAAGCACGGCGGGGTCGACCGGCGTCGTCGCATTGTGGTCGAGATTGATCGGACGCATCGGAATCAGTGCTGCTTGACGATACGAAAGACGTAGAGCTCGCCGTCGCGCTCCTGCGCGGCAAGCCGATGCCCGGTTTGAGTTACGAAATGCGGGACGTCGATGACGGTCAGCGGATCGGTGCATTCAAGCACCAGCACACTGCCGACCGGAAGGCCGCGCAGCGCCTTCTTGGCGCGCAGCACGGGCTGAGGGCAGCGGATGCCCCGCAGATCGAGCACGGTTTCGCTATTGCTCGGCGCCATCACGCGACGATGTAGCACGACTGCGATCGCTTCACGCAGTCCGCGCGCCGATGCGGCTTCGTCGAAAGGGCAGGCGTTTATTCGGGAGTCTTGCTCGCCGGAAACTGCTCGGTCGGCCCTTTCAGATCGGCGCCGGAGGCAACAGCCGGTTGGATGGCGCCTTGATCCGAGCTCTCCTTGTGCGTGTCGGGCCTGCCGCCGGTCCAGCCGGTATTGCCGATGTTGCCGGGGTCGGTGCCCGACGGACCGTTCGGCTGCGGCGTCGCGGAGTTGTTCAGGCGCGCCGGAGCCGAATTGTCTGGCTGCTGCGCCTGCGCGAACGACGGTGCCAACAACAGGAACGCCGCGATCGGCAATATTCGCAACGAATAGGTCATGGCTGCCTCCACAATGCGCACGGAGGCAAATTGCGAGCGCGGCAGAAAGTTCCGCCGCGCGGGCGTTTTCAGACATCATCGCACGACGCGTCAGCGTCACGCCGACGACAGTTCCTTTGCCGTAATCGTGTATTTGAAGGCGTCAGCGTCGAGGCAATCGACGCGGACGCCCGCGACCTCGGCCTGCGGATACATCAGGAACTCGACGCGCGGTTGGTTCGCATCCGGCAGCGCGACATCATGCGCGGCATTATAGGCAAGCCAGTTCGTCTCCCATGCGCCGAACAGCGTCTTGCGCGCCGCCTCGACCTTCGGATCGGTCATGGCGAGATTGCCTGGCGGCTCTTCGAGGACGACCTTGCGCACGTCGGCCGGGTCCATCGGCACCCAGCCGAAGCCCGTGAGATAGACTTCCGAGCGGCAGTGCTGCGCCTTGGTGATGACCTCGGAGCCGGCGCCGAGGCTCTTGTAGCCGAATCGTGAGGGCGCGACGCGGATGCCGTAGACGTCCCGCGCCGGCATGCCCGAGGCACGCGCGAACCCGACGAACAGCGCGTTCAGGTCGGCGCACTTGCCGCCGAGATTCCCGGTCCGCAGCATCGCGGCGATGTCACCGACGCCGCAGCCGCGCACCTTGGCGTCGCGGAACGTATTGTCGACGATCCANNACGATGCCGTCGGTCGGGATCAGCGACGTCGGCGACGTGTAAAGCTTCTGGTCCGCAGCCGAGAGCGCAGCGACCTGACCCGGCTTGGTGAGATCGATCGCGCGGTCGCGCGCGGTGAATTTGCTCGTCACCTCGACCACCGGCGCGGCTTCGCCGTTCGCCCATACGACGTGGAGCATCTGCGCGCCGTATTTCGGATCGCGCACGAGGGTCGCGGCCTTCGCGTTGGTCGTCCAGGCGTTGCCGGCCGGTTTCGTCCAGTCCGGTTCGTCGACGGAGGGCAGCGGGATCCACGCCTGCGCCCGCCCTTGAGGCTTCGCGATCTCGATGCGGGTGAGAACCTGGAAGTTGCGCCATGCCTCGGCCTTCGGGGTGAATCCTTCGGCCTGCGCGACGCGCGGCAGCGCGGCGGCGAGCGAGAGGGCGGCGCCCGCCTGCAGGAATTGGCGTCGGTGCATCGTCATGGTCATCCTCCCTGTTGTGGCGTTCTGAATTCCATGCTCTTGGCAGCGCCGGTCTGCTTTCCGGGCGTCGCGGCCGTCATCGCGCGCAGTTCGCCGATCGTGAGCTGATCCCACGCGAACTCGCCATTGCTCACGAGTCTCGGGGTCAGTTCAGGATCGAGTACGTACGTGGTCGGCAACGCGTAGGCGTCCCAGGATCTGGCGACCGCTCGGTCGCCGTCGAGCAACACCGGGAAATTGACCGGCATCGTTTCCATGAAGCGGCGCACCCGCGCGTCGACCTCGCCGACCGAAATGGCAAGCACGCTGACCGGGGCCGCGGCCGAACGCTCCACCAGACGGCGCAACGCCGACAATTCCTCGCGGCAAGGCTCGCACCACGTCGCGAAGAAGTGCACCAGGACGAGGCCGCCGCGTTGCGTGTCGAGCTTCACGCTGGCGCCGGCAAGATCGTCGAGTACGAAGGCTGGCTTTGGGCCGACGGCAGGTTGCAACGCCTCGGTGGCCGTCACGCGAAACGCGCAGAGCAGCATCAACGCCACGGCAGTGAACGTTCGAAGCGGCGCGCTTCGCGCTACAATCACGGGTACCAGATTGCCGCGCGGAGCCAGAAGATTGCGAATCAGCAGGAGAAAAGCCCGCGACGCAATCTTGGGCCGCGCTGTAAAAATCGAAAGACGGTGAAAGCCCCGAGCCTCGGGAGCCGCATTATGCACCACGGAATCGATACTGCGACGCTGTGTCCGAGGGGTCAACACCAAAGCCGCTCGCGGCGAGTCGAGCAGCGTGGCGCGGGCGGATTCACGCAAAAGTGTGCATGAGCAGCAAGGTCGACTTCACCCTCGAAGGTCACGCTTTATGCTGTTGTCGCGGGCCTCACAGACAATGCCTTTATTGCGTTGCACAAACGGACTCGCCGCAGCCGCTTCAAAACAGCCGGCGACCTCGCGGCATTTTCGACGGTTGTTTGACTTTAATATTATTCCAAAATACGGTTTCACTCATCAACGGAACACGTTGATCCCCCGGATGTTTGCCATTGCGTTGGCCCCGGCGGAGCGTCCCCTGGAGGGGCACGTGACGAGGAGGAAACCAAAATGAACATGGAGCTCTCGCGGCGCCGATTTATGGTCGGAGCCAGCGCGGGTCTTGCGGGTACAACTCTCGGTGCACTAGGCTTTGGTGAACTCGAGCAGGCCTACGCGATTGCGATACGGCCGTTCAAGCTCACGAACACCACTGAGACTCGCAACACTTGCACGTATTGCGCCGTCGGTTGCGGCATCATCATGTACTCGCACGGTGATCTCAAGAAAGGCGAGAAATCCGAGATCTTCCACATCGAGGGCGACGCCGATCATCCGACCAATCGCGGCACGCTATGCCCGAAGGGCGCCGCGCTGCTTGATATGGTGCACGCGGAGACGCGGCTGAAATATCCGATGGTCCGCAAGCCGGGCTCCGACAAATTCGAGCGCGTGTCCTGGGAAGTCGCGCTCGATCGCATCGCGCGGCTGATGAAGGACGATCGCGACAAGAACTTCATCGCCAAGAACAGCGACGGCGTCACGGTGAACCGGTGGCTGTCCACCGGGTTCCTTGCAGCGTCGGCGACCACCAACGAAACGGCCTGGGCGACCTACAAGGTTGTGCGCAGCGCCGGGATGCTGGCATTCGACAATCAAGCGCGCGTTTGACACGGCCCCACGGTAGCCAGTCTGGCTCCAACGTTCGGCCGCGGCGCGATGACGAATTCGTGGACGGATATCAAGAACACGGATCTCGTGGTGATCATGGGCGGCAATGCCGCCGAAGCTCACCCGTGCGGATTCAAATGGGTCACCGAGGCGAAAGCCAACCGCGGCGCCAAGCTGATCGTCGTCGATCCGCGCTTCACGCGTTCGGCAGCGGTCGCCGACATGTATGCTCCGATCCGGCAGGGCACCGACATCGCGTTCCTGCTCGGCGTGATCAAATACTGCATCGAGAACGACAAGGTGCAGTGGGAATACACCAAGGCGTTCACCAACGCGCCTTACATCGTGAAGGAAGGCTTCGGCTATCAGGACGGTTTGTTCACCGGCTACGACGAGACCAAGCGCGACTACGACAGGTCGACGTGGGAGTACGAACTCGGCGACGATGGTTATGTTAAATCCGACATCGATCATCCACGCAGCGTTTGGAACCTGCTGAAGAAGCACGTCTCGATCTATACGCCCGAGCTGGTGGAACGTATCTGTGGTACGCCGAAAGATAAGTTCACCAAGATCTGCGAAATGATCGCCGAGACATCGTCACCGACCAAGACGATGACGTCGATGTACGCACTCGGCTGGACCCAGCATTCGAAGGGTTCGCAGAACATCCGCACCATGGCGATGTTGCAGTTGATCCTCGGCAACATCGGCGTGCGCGGCGGCGGCATGAACGCCTTGCGCGGTCACTCCAATATCCAGGGACTGACCGATCTCGGCCTGATGTCGAACCTGATCCCCGGCTATCTGACGATCCCGACGGAAAAAGAGCCGACGCTCGACGCCTATATGTCGACGCGCGGCTTCAAGCCGATGCGGCCGAACCAGATGAGCTACTGGCAGAACTACAAGAAGTTCATGGTGAGCTTCCTGAAGTCGATGTGGGGCGACGCCGCCACGGCTGACAACAGCTTCGCCTACGACTGGCTGCCGAAGCTCGACGTGCCGGGTTACGACGTCTTGCGTGCATTCGAGCTGATGCATCAAGGCAAGATGAACGGGTATTTCTGCCAGGGCTTCAATCCCCTGCTGTCGTTCCCGAACAGAAAGAAGATCACGGCGGCGCTGTCCAAGCTCAAGTTCCTCGTGATCATGGATCCGCTGGACACGGAGACGTCGCGGTTCTGGGAGAATCACGGCGACTTCAATGACGTAGATACCGCCAAGATTCAGACCGAGGTGATCCAGTTGCCCTCGACGTGTTTTGCCGAGGACACCGGCTCGCTCACCAACTCCGGCCGGCAACTGCATTGGCACTGGGCCGGCGGCATGCCTCCCGGCGAGGCCAAAAAAGATGCCTGGATCATGGCGCAAATTTATACGCGTCTGAAAGCGCTCTATCAAAAGGAGGGCGGCGCGGTTCCCGAGCCGATCGTCAATCTCGATTGGCGCTACAAGGACCCGGGCGAGCCTAGCCCGGAAGAGCTCGCCAAGGAGATGAATGGATCTGCGACCGAAGACATCGCCGATCCGAACGATCCGACCAAGATCGTGCTCGCGAAAGGCAAGCAGGTCGTCAGCTTCGCGGCGCTACGCGATGATGGCAAGACGGCGTGCGGCTGCTGGATCTATTCCGGCTGCTTCAACGAGGCGGGCAACAACATGGCCCGCCGCGACAACAAGGACCCCGACGACACCGGCGCCTTCCCCAATTGGGCGTGGTCGTGGCCGGTCAATCGCCGCATCATCTACAACCGGGCGTCGGCGGACACCAATGGCAACCCGTGGGATCCGAGCCGCAAGCTCTTGTGGTGGGACGGCGCGAAGTGGACCGGCTATGACGTGCCGGACATCATTCCGACCGGCAAGCCGAACGAGGTCGGGCCCTTCATCATGAACCCGGAAGGCACCGCGCGTCTGTTCGCGCGCGGCATGATGCGCGATGGGCCGTTCCCGGCGCATTACGAGCCGTTCGAGGCGCCGATTGCGAACGTGATCGCGCCGAAGATCCGCGGCAATCCGGTCGCTCGTGTTTTCAAGGGCGACCTGGAGCAGTTCGGCGACGCCAAGGAGTTCCCCTACGCGGCGACCTCCTACCGGCTCACCGAGCACTTCCATTTCTGGACCAAGCACGT
Organism: Hyphomicrobiales bacterium; assembly: GCA_003140315.1. Classification (GTDB taxonomy): domain Bacteria; phylum Pseudomonadota; class Alphaproteobacteria; order Rhizobiales; family Xanthobacteraceae; genus PALSA-894. The sequence goes on along the minus strand of PLJS01000214.1, from coordinate 2,622 downwards.
CCAGATCAATGCCTCGCTGCAACCCGAGTTCTTCGTCGAGATCGGCGAGGACCTCGCGAAGGAGAAGGGCATCAAGTCCGGCAGCTGGGTCCGCGTCTGGTCGAAGCGCGGCTCGGTGAAGGCCAAAGCCGTCGTCACCAAGCGCATCCGCACGCTCACCTGCGACGGCAAGGCGGTGCACATCGTCGGAATCCCGCTGCATTGGGGCTTCATGGGGAGAGCTAAGATGGGCTTCGGTCCGAATTCGCTCACGCCCTACGTCGGCGACGCCAACATCGAAACGCCTGAGTACAAGGCGTTCCTGGTCGATATCGAGCCCATCGCCGGGCCGGTGGCGTAGGGAGGATCAGCACATGTTTCCCCCCCTTCCCAATCCGACCGTCCAGCCGACGCCCGCCGTCTTCGGCGAGCAGGACCTGATCCGGCGCTCGGCATCGAGCGTGCCGGCGCCCGCGCGTCAGCTCACGCCGATGGCCAAGCTGATCGACGTGTCGAAATGCATCGGCTGCAAAGCATGCCAGGCGGCGTGCCTTGAATGGAACGACCTGCGTCAGGAGGTCGGCAGCAATGTCGGCGTCTACGATAACCCCTCCGATCTCACCCCGGACAGCCTGACGGTGATGCGCTTCACCGAATGGGTGAACCCGGAGACGCAGAACCTCGAATGGCTGATCCGCAAGGACGGCTGCATGCACTGCGCCGATCCGGGCTGCCTCAAGGCCTGCCCGGCGCCCGGCGCGATCGTGCAGTATTCCAACGGCATCGTCGACTTCGTGCACGAGAACTGCATCGGCTGCGGCTATTGCATCAAGGGATGTCCGTTCAACATCCCGCGCATCTCCAAGGTCGATAATAAAGCCTACAAGTGCACGCTTTGCTCCGATCGCGTTGCGGTCGGGCAGGGTCCGGCATGCCAGAAGGCCTGCCCCACGCAGGCGATCGTGTTCGGCACCAAGGACGACATGAAGAAATGGGCCGACGCGCGCATCACCGACCTGAAGTCACGCGGCTACAAGAACGCCGGCCTCTACGACCCGCCCGGCGTCGACGGCACCCACGTGATGTACGTGTTGCAGCACGCCGACCAGCCGCAGATTTATGCCGGGCTGCCGGCCAATCCGCGCATCAGCCTGATCGTCGAGGTGTGGAAGGGCGTGACCAAATATGCGGGCCTCGCCGCAATGGCCGGCATGGCGATCTTCGGCGCTCTGCATTACCTCGTCACCGGACCAAACAACGTCTCGCCGGATGAAGAGGAAAAGGCCAAGCACCTCGCCGGAGGGCCCGCGTCATGACCGCTTATGACGTCGAGCCCGGCGATGCGGTGCATCCGGGCGACCCGGTGCAGGTCGACCGCTACACCGTCGGCGCGCGCATCAATCACTGGATCACGGCGGTCAGCCTTGTGCTGCTCGCGCTGTCCGGGCTCGCGCTGTTCCACCCCGACCTTTTCTTCCTGACCGTGTTGTTCGGCGGCGGACAGAACACGCGCGCGATCCATCCCTGGATTGGCGTGCTGCTGTTCTTCAGCTTTGCCGGGCTGTTCATCCGCTTCTGGCGGGCGAACCTGTGGGAGCACACCGACAATGTGTGGCTCGCCAAGCTTCGCGACGTCTTGACCGGCCACGAGGAACGCCTGCCCGAGGTCGGCAAGTACAATGCCGGCCAGAAGGTCGTCTTCTGGTCCATGTCGGTCCTGATCATCGTTTTGATCACCAGCGGCATTGTGATCTGGGACCAGTACTTCTCCGAATACACCTCGCTTGAGCAGAAGCGGATCGCCGTGCTGACGCATTCGATCACGGCGATCATTGCGATCTGTGTCTGGATCGTCCATGTCTATGCGGCGATCTGGGTGCGCGGCACCATCGGCGCGATGACTCGAGGGCAGGTCACCGGCGGCTGGGCCTGGCGCCATCATCGGAAGTGGTTGAGAGAGCTCGTGACCGGAAAGGGAGACCGCAACACCACGGTGACGCCCGCCAAATAGCGGCGTCGCCGGTGTCATGCGTTGACGTGCCACGTGGCCCGTGCGGTTCGTGAGGACAGAATATGAGCAAGGCCGGTGCCCCGCGGCACGATCCGGTCCCGATTGGTGAGATATCGGCACCTCCCTTTGTCCGCCTTCCCGATCCTTTGACGTTGTTCGCGGCGCGCGCGGGGCGTTTTCGCGCGCTCGCGCAGAGCAGCGAACTTGCGCCTTACCTTCGCTTCCTCGGCGACCTCGCCGAAGCGCAGTACCGGATCCAGGACGATCTGCCTGAGCCGGACGTCCCTCCGGCGGATGCGATCGCGCGCGCGAGGGAATTTTCGATGCCACCGCTCGACCGCGGCCGATTCACCGCTGATCCAGCCTTCGAGGCAACGCTTGAGCGCCTGTTGTCGCTCGCGCAGACGATCGAGATGCCGTCGACGGCAAACGCCGCGCTCGCGCGCGTCATCGCCGCCGACGCCGTGGCGCGCGACGAAATGGTGCGCGCATTGCTTTCCGATTCCGTTGCGGTCGAGACGCTCGCCGAGCACGTCTTCGTCGCCGCGGCCCTGCAGGTGCATTTCGCGCGGCTCGCGTCGCGGCTCGATGGCGAGAAGCTGACGCCCGTCGGCGATGGCGCATGTCCCGCC